>JALDYL010000050.1:0-28573 GCA_032153965.1 Achromobacter sp.
CCGGGGGGGGGGGCCGTCGGGTCGCGTACCGGAAGCGGACGCTCAGGCGGGCGTCATGCCGCTATGGCGCAGCAGGGCGTCGATGCGCGGCGCGCGGCCGCGGAAGGCGGCGAAGGACTCGGCCGCCGGGCGCGAGCCGCCCACGGCCAGCACCTCGCGCCGGAAGCGCGCGCCGGTCTCGGGATCCAGCGTGCCCAGCGCGTTGCCGGCCTGGCGGGTCGCTGCTTCCTCGAAGGCTTCGTAGGCGTCGGCCGACAGCACTTCCGCCCACTTGTAGCTGTAGTAGCCCGCGCCGTAACCGCCCGCGAACAGGTGCGAGAAGGCATGCGGCAGGCGGTGCCAGGCCGGCGGGAACAGCACCGCCACTTCCTGGCGCACTTCCTGCAGCAGGGCCAGCACTTCGGCAATGGAGGCGCCCCGGGCGCGGTCATGCATCAGCATGTCGAACAGCGCGAACTCGATCTGGCGCACGGTCTGCATGCCGCTCTGGTAGTTGCGGGCGGCGACCAGGCGGTCGTAGAGCGCGCGCGGCAGGGGCTCGCCCGTGTCGACATGGGCGGACAGCTTCTGCACCACTGCCCATTCCCAGCAGAAGTTCTCCATGAACTGCGAGGGCAGTTCGATGGCGTCCCATTCCACGCTGGCGAAGGCCGCCGCGCCGGGCTCGTCCACCTCGGAAAGCAGGGCGTGCAGCGCATGGCCGGTTTCATGGAACAGCGTGATGACGTCGTCATGCGTCAGCACGGCAGGCTTGTCGCCGTTGGGGCGCGAGAAGTTGCAGGTCAGGTAGGCGATGGGCGTCTGCAGCTTGCCGTCCACGACGCGGCGCGTGCGCTCGCTGTCGACCCAGGCGCCGCTTTGTTTGCCGGCGCGGGCGTACAGGTCCAGGTACAGATAGCCGATGAGCGCGCCCTTGGGGCTTTCCACGCGCACGCCGCGCACATCGCCGTGCCAGGACGACACCGGCGTTTCCGCCAGGCGCACGTCGAACAGGGTTTCGATGACCTCGAACAGGCCCGACAGCACGCGCGGCTCGGTGAAATACTGCTTCACCTCGTCTTCGGAATAGGCGTAGCGCGATTCGCGCAGGCGCTCGGAAGCATAGGCCACGTCCCAGGGCTGCAGGTCGTCCAGACCCAGTTCGCCGGTGGCATAGGCTTTCAATTCCGCCAGGTCGCGCTGGGCGTAGGGCTTGGCGCGCGCGGCCAGGTCGCGCAGGAACACGGTGACTTCCTGCGCGTCGCGCGCCATGCGGGTCTGCAGGCGCAGCGCGGCGAAGGTGCCCAGGCCGAGCAGGCCGGCTTCCTCGGCGCGCAGGGCCAGCAGCTCTTCGATGAGCGGCGAATTATCGAACTTGCCTTCGCCGTGTTCGGATGCGACCGTGCCATAGCCGCGGTACAGCGTCTCGCGCAGCGAGCGGTCCTGGGCGTACTGCATCACGGGCAGGTAGCACGGCATCTTCAGCGTCAGTTTCCAGCCCGGCTTGCCGTCTTCCTCGGCGGCGGCGCGGGCGGCGGCCTGTACGTCGGCCGGAACGCCGGCCAGGCGGGTTTCGTCTTCGACCAGCAGCGACCAGGCGTCGATCGAATCCAGCACGTTCTCGGAGAATTTCTGCGAAGCCTGCGCCTCGCGGTCGGAAATGGCGGCGTAGCGTTCGCGGTCCGCGCCTTGCAGCTCCACGCCGCTCAGGCGGAAGTCGCGCAGGGCCATTTCCACGATGCGGCGGCGCACCGGCGTCCAGGACGCGAAATCGGGGGCGGCGGCCAGGCGCTGATATTGCTTGTACAAGCCTTCATGCAGGCCGACCCAGGTGGAGAATTCGGTCACCAGGGGCAGGGCGGCGTTATAGGCTTCGCGCAGCTCCGGGGTGTTGACCACGGCATTCAGGTGGCCGGCCACCGACCAGGCGCGCCACAGGCGTTCCGAGGCCGTGTCCAACGGCTCCACCACGGCTTCCCAGGTGGGCGCCAGCACGGGGTCGGCGGCGCGGTCCACGGCCTGGCGGGCGATGCCCAGCAATTCCTCGACCGCGGGCACGATGTGTCCGGGCTTGACGGCCGCGTAGTCGACGAGGTCGGAGACAGGGGCGAGCAGGGGATTCTGGGTCATGGTGTTACAGGCTGGGAAGAGGTGGGCGGCGCCACGGCGCCGGCAAGGGCATGAGAATCAGGTGAGGGCGATCTGCCCGAACGCAAGGGCGGATCGCGCTAACCGTCCCGCGGCCAGGCTGGCCGCGGGCGCATCTGCCGTCAGGCTGCGGCGCGTTCGGCCGCTTCGATGGTGTTGACCAGCAGCATGGCGATGGTCATGGGGCCCACGCCGCCGGGAACGGGGGTGATGGCCCCGGCCACTTCCTTGGCCGAGGCGAAGTCCACGTCGCCGCACAGCTTGCCGTCGGCGCCGCGGTTGATGCCCACGTCGATGACGACGGCGCCGGGCTTGATCATCGAGCCATCGATCATGCCGGGCTTGCCGGTGGCGACCACCAGCACGTCGGCGCGGCGGGTCTGGGCCGCCAGGTCGCGCGTCTTGGAGTTGCAAATGGTGATGGTGGCGCCGGCTTGCAGCAGCAGCATCGCCATGGGTTTGCCGACGATGTTGCTGGCGCCCACGATCACGGCTTCGGCGCCGCGCAGCGTCACGCCTTCCGATTCCAGCATCTTCATCACGCCATAGGGCGTGCAGGGACGGAACAGGGGCTGGCCGGTCATGAGCAGGCCGGCGTTGCTGATGTGGAAGCCGTCCACGTCCTTCTCGGCCGCAATGGCTTCGATGACCTTGTGCGAGTCCATGTGCTTGGGCAGCGGCAACTGCACCAGGATGCCGTGGATGGTCGGGTCCTGGTTCAGGATGGCGATGCGGGCCAGCAGTTCGGCCTCGCTCATGTCCGCGGGGTACTGTTCCTTGACGGAATGCAGGCCGGCCTTTTCGCAGGCGGCGACCTTGTTGCGGACATACACCTGGGAGGCGGGGTCTTCACCCACCAGCACCACGGCCAAGCCGGGGCGGGTGCCCTTGGCGGCCAGGGCCGCAACGCGTTGGGCAGCTTCTTCGCGAATGCGCGCCGACAGGGCCGCGCCGTCGATAATCCTTGCCGTCATGCGGTCGCCTCGGGTTTGGCCAAGGCCACTTTCATCAAATCAGCTACGGTGGTCACTTCCAGTTTTTCCATGATGTTGGCGCGGTGCGCCTCTACGGTCTTGATGCTGATGCCCAGGTCGTCGGCGATCTGCTTGTTCAAGCGGCCCGCGACGATGCGCTCCAGCACCTGCTGCTCGCGCGCGGTCAGGCGCGCCAGCATGGCTTCGTGGTCTTTCTGGGCCTGGTGCTTGCTCACGCGCTGCGTGGCCTGCTCCAGCATGCGCGCCACGATCTCGCGCAAATCGGATTCATTGAAGGGCTTTTCCAGGAAGTCGACGGCGCCTTTCTTCATGGTGGACACGGCCATCGGCACGTCGCCGTGGCCGGTGATGAACACGATGGGCAGCGGGGCATTGCGGGCGATCAACTGTTCCTGCAGCTCCAGGCCGCTCATGCCGGGCATGCGCACGTCGGCGATCAGCACCCCGATCTGGCCGGCGTCGTAGTCTTCCAGGAAGGATTCGCCACTGGCGTAGGCGCGGACGCGATAGCCATTGGCCTCCAACAGCCAGCGCAGCGAATCGCGGACCGCTTCGTCGTCGTCAACAATGAAAACCGTGCTCGACAGGTGGGGCGTGTTCATGCGTGCAACTCCTCGGACTGATCGTTCTGGGCCTGCGACTGGGGTGCAGCGCAGGGCAGGGTAAAGCGGAAAATGGTGCCGCCGGCGGGATTGGGATCCGCCCACAGGCGGCCATGGTGCGATTCAATAATGGTACGGCAGATATTCAGCCCCATGCCCAGGCCCTGGGTCTTGGTGCTGAAGAAGGGTTCGAACAGGCGCTCGGGTTCGGCCAGGCCATGGCCGCGGTCGACCACCGCGACTTCGATGTGCTGTTCATGCAGGATCACGGCGACCTTGAGTTCGTCGGATTCGCTATTTTCCATGGCTTCCAGCCCGTTCTTCAGCAGGTTCAGCAGCACCTGCTCGATCAGGATGGGGTCGGCCAGCACGTCCGGCGCATTCGACGGAACGAAGCGGTCGATGCGGATGCGGCGCTTGCGGGCGTCGATCTCGGCAAAGCCGATGGCATTGTCCACGATCCGGCCGATGGCGACGCGCTGGCGGCGGGGCTCGCTGCGCTTCACGAACTCGCGGATGCGGCTGATGATCTTGCCGGCGCGCTCGGCTTGCGAGGCCGCCTTTTCCAGAGCCGGCAGCAGCATGTTGGGGCTGGTGTGGCCGGCCTTGACCAGGGCGACGGCGCCCATGCTGTAGTTGGCGATGGCGGTCAGCGGCTGGTTCAGTTCGTGCGCCAGCGACGAGGCCATTTCGCCCATGGTGGTCAGGCGGCTGGTGAGCTGGATCTTTTCCTGCTGCACGCGCGAGGCCTCTTCGTGCACGCGGCGCTCGGTGATGTCGCGCGCCACCTGCATGCGCACGCGGCGGCCGTCGGTCCAGGCCAGCATGCGGTGGTGCACTTCGAACCAGCGCTGCACGGACGGCGCGAAGACCTCCACGGATTCGTCGGTGAAGCGGCCGCGGCGTCCGGCCAGCAGCTCGTCGTGGCCGCCGGTCTGGGCGCCGAACACGCGGCGGTAGGTGCGGTTGGCGAACAGCAGCTCCAGGCCGTCGTGGGTGTCGGCGGTGACCGAGATGGCGTCGTCCAGGCCTTCCAGCACCGTCATGAAGCGCTCGTGTGCGGCCGTCAGGGCCTCGCGGATGCGCTTGGGTTCGGTGATGTCGGTCATGGAGGTCATCCAGCCGATCTGGTTGCCGTTGGGGTCCAGCAGCGGGGACACATACATGCGCGCGGTGAAGCGCGAGCCGTCGCGGCGCTGCGCCTCGACCTCCAGGCCGCTGCTGGGCGTTTTGCCCGACATCAGCACGTCCAGGGTGTGCTGGTGCTGTTCATGGCGACCCGGCACCCAATAAGGGAAGGGCGGGCTGCGGCCGATCAGATCGGCCTCGTTCCAGCCGATCATGCGGCAGAAGGCCGGGTTCACATAGGCGATGCGGCCTTCCATGTCGAGCACGCGCATGCCGGTGGACATGGAGTTTTCCATGGCGCGGCGAAAGCCGGTTTCGGCGATCAGGGCAGCCTCGGCCGCCGAACGGAAGCGGGTATAGCGCCACAGCATCAGCAGGCTGATGACGATTACACAGGACAGGGCCAGCACCACCCAGATCAGGCGCTGCTGGCGCATTTCCTGGTCGATGGTGACAAACATGACACTGTCGTCATGGATGCGCTGCAGCCAGAAAAACACCGCCATCACACAGATATAGAGGATCAGCACCATTGCTGGCGTGATCCAGTACACCCCGCGTCGGCGATTGCGGGCGTGATCGTGGAACGGCGTAGGAATATTGGACTTGGGCGCGCTGGACATGGAATTCGGGCCGGATAGACCGCGCATTTTAGTGCGTGTTGGCAGGGATTTGCCGGGATTCGACTCGTCCTTTTGGAGTACCTGCGTAAAAGTATGACGCCAAAGCGTTCAGCTGGCTTTAAATTTTCCGCATTATGAAATGCCGTACCGCAACATGAAATTTTGCTTGCGACCGGTTAACCTTCTTTCTTAGAATGCCCGCTGATAGGGAACCGACCCAGTAGCAGGTCTCTAGAACAACCCGACCCCATGCCTTGCATGGTAGCCCGGATGATCCCGGCTACCATGCAATGTCCGCGAGTAGACAAATAAGCGGGTGCGGTCACGAACAATCCAACAGGAGACACACGATGTCCTCTTACGCCCAGGCTGGCGCCGTACAGGCTGCCAACGACGAAGACACCCTTGAAACCCAGGAGTGGCTCGAAGCCCTGGCGGCTGTCCTTGATCGTGAAGGACCGCAGCGCGCCCACTATCTGCTTGAACGCCTGATCGACGAAGCCCGCCGTTCCGGCGCGCATATCCCGTTCTCGCCCAACACCGCCTACGTCAACACAATTCCCCCCGGCCTGGAGCCGGCCCACCCGGGCAACCTGGAGCTGGAATCGCGCATCCGCTCGTACGTGCGCTGGAACGCCATGGCCATGGTGGTCAAGGCCAACAAGCACAACCCGCCGGACGGCGGCGACCTGGGCGGCCACATCGCGTCGTTCGCCTCGCTGGCCACCATGATCGGCTGCGGCCAGAACCACTTCTGGCACGCCGAAGACGAAGGCCACGGCGGCGACCTGGTCTACTTCCAGGGCCACACGTCTCCCGGCATGTACGGCCGCGCCTATCTTGAAGGCCGCCTGACCGAAGAACAACTGAACCACTTCCGCCAGGAAGTGGACGGCAAGGGCTTGTCGTCGTACCCGCACCCGAAGCTGATGCCGGACTTCTGGCAGTTCCCGACGGTGTCGATGGGCCTGGGCCCGCTGATGGCCATCTATCAGGCCCGCTTCCTGAAGTACCTGCACGCCCGCGGCATTGCCGACACCAGCAACCGCAAGGTCTGGGTGTTCTGCGGCGACGGCGAAATGGACGAACCCGAATCGCTGGGCGCCATCGCCCTGGCCGCCCGCGAAAAGCTGGACAACCTGATTTTCGTCATCAACTGCAACCTGCAGCGCCTGGACGGCCCGGTGCGCGGCAACGGCAAGATCATCCAGGAACTCGAAGGCGACTTCCGCGGCTCGGGCTGGAACGTGATCAAGCTGATCTGGGGCGGCTACTGGGATCCGCTGCTGGCGCATGACAAGGAAGGCATCCTGCGCAAGATCATGGAAGACACCGTCGACGGCGAGTACCAGGCGTACAAGGCCAATGACGGCAAGTTCGTGCGCGAACACTTCTTCGGCAAGCATCCGAAGCTGCTGGAAGCCGTGTCGCGCATGAGCGACGAAGACATCTGGCGCCTGAACCGCGGCGGCCATGACCCGCACAAGGTGTACGCCGCGTTCAACGCCGCCGCCACCCACGCGGGCCAGCCCACCGTCATCCTGGCCAAGACCATCAAGGGCTACGGCATGGGCCACGTCGGCCAGGCCAAGAACCCGACTCACCAGCAGAAGAAGCTGGAGCTGGACTCGATCCGCGAATTCCGCGACCGTTTCGGCATTCCGATCCCGGACGACAAGCTGGAAGACCTGCCGTACTTCAAGCCGGCCGAAGACTCGCCCGAAATGAAGTACCTGCACGAGCGCCGCGCCGCGCTGGGCGGCTACCTGCCGCGCCGCCGCGCCAAGGCCGACGAACATCTCAAGGCCCCGGCGCTGGACGCCTTCAAGGCCGTGCTGGAGCCCACCGCCGAAGGCCGTGAAATCTCCACCACCCAAGCCTTCGTGCGCATCCTGAACCAGGTGCTGCGCGACAAGGAACTGGGTCCGCGCGTCGTGCCGATCCTGGCCGACGAATCGCGCACCTTCGGCATGGAAGGTCTGTTCCGCCAGATCGGCATCTACGCGCCGGAAGGCCAGAAGTACACCCCGGTCGACAAGGACCAGGTCATGTACTACCGCGAAGCGGCCGACGGCCAGCTGCTGCAAGAAGGCATCAACGAAGCGGGCGCGATGAGCTCCTGGATTGCGGCGGCCACGTCGTACTCCTCGAACAACCGCATCATGATCCCGTTCTTCATCTACTACTCGATGTTCGGGTTCCAGCGCATCGGCGATCTGGCCTGGGCAGCGGGCGACATGCAGGCGCGCGGCTTCCTGTTGGGCGGCACCGCCGGCCGCACGACGCTGAACGGCGAAGGCTTGCAGCACGAAGACGGCCACAGCCACATCCTGGCGTCCACCATCCCGAACTGCGTGTCCTACGACCCGACGTTCGGCCATGAGCTGGCCGTGATCATCCAGCATGGCTTGAAGCGCATGGTGGAAGACCAGGAAAACGTCTATTACTACCTGACGGTGATGAACGAAAACTACCCGCAGCCCGGTCTGACCCAGGGCGACGAGGAAGGCATCATCAAGGGCATGTACAAGCTGAAGTCGCACGGCAAGGGCAAGAACCGCGTGCAACTGATGGGCTCGGGCACGATCCTGCGCGAAGTCATGGCGGCGCAAGACCTGCTGGACGCCGATTGGGGCGTGGCGTCGGACATCTGGAGCGTCACCAGCTTCACCGAACTGCGCCGCAACGGCCTGGACGCCGAACGCCACAACATGCTGCACCCCGACGAGAAAAAGCCGCAAGTGGCTTACGTCACGGAACAGCTGGCCAAGACGGAAGGCCCGATCATCGCGTCGACCGACTACATGAAGCTCTTTGCCGACCAGATCCGTCCGTTCGTGCCCAAGGGCCGCGAATACAAGGTGCTGGGCACCGACGGTTTCGGCCGCTCGGACTTCCGCGCCAAGCTGCGTGAGCACTTCGAAGTGGATCGTCACTTCGTCGTGGTTGCCGCGCTGCGTGCGCTGGCCGACGAAGGCAAGGTTCCGATGGCCAAGGTGGCGGAAGCCATCAAGAAGTACGGCATCAATCCGAACAAAGCCAACCCGCAATACGCCTGAGGGTAAAGAGACATGAGCAACATCGTGCAAATCAAGGTTCCCGACATCGGCGACTTCAAGGAAGTGGAAGTCATTGAGGTGTTGGTGGCGGTGGGCGACACGATCAAGGCCGAACAAAGCCTGATCACCGTCGAATCCGACAAGGCCTCGATGGAAATCCCCGCGTCGCAAGGCGGCGTGGTGAAGTCCATCACCGTGAAGGTCGGCGACAAGGTCGCCGAAGGCGCGGTCGTGCTGGAAGTGGAAGCCGAAGGCTCGGACGCCGCCCCGGCCGCCAAGGAAGAGGCCCCCAAGGCCGCCGCCAAGGAAGCGCCGAAGCAGGCTGCTGCCGCTGCCCCCGCCGCCAAGGCGGAAGCCGCCGCGCCTGCCGCCGCCAGCGGCCCGGTCAATATCGAAGTGCCGGACATCGGCGACTTCAAGGAAGTGGAAGTCATCGAAGTGATGGTCGCCGTGGGCGACACCATCAAGGCCGAGCAAAGCCTGATCACCGTGGAGTCCGACAAGGCCTCGATGGAGATCCCGGCGTCGCAAGGCGGCGTGGTCAAGGAAGTGAAGGTCAAGGTTGGCGACAAGGTCGCCAAGGGTTCGGTCGTGGTCGTCGTTGAAGGCGACGCCGGCGCTGCGCCTGCTGCCAAGGCTGAAGCCAAGCCGGAAGCCCAGGCCGAAGCCAAGACCGAAGCGAAAGCAGAGTCCAAGGCTGACGCACCGGCCGCCGCACCCGCTTCGCGCCCGGCACCCGCCGCCGTGCTGGAAGACCCCAACCTGAAGCCCGGCCAACTGCCGCACGCTTCCCCGTCGGTGCGCAAGTTCGCCCGCGAACTGGGCGTGAACCTCAGCAAGGTCAAGGGTTCGGGTCCCAAGGAACGCATCACCGCCGACGACGTGCGCGGTTTCGTCAAGCAAGCGCTGGCCGCCGGCCCCGCAACCGCCGCTGCCGGTGGTTCGGCCGATGGCGCCGCGCTGGGCCTGTTGCCGTGGCCGAAGGTCGACTTCACCAAGTTCGGCCCGATCGAAGCCAAGCCGCTGTCGCGCATCAAGAAGATTTCCGGCGCGAACCTGCACCGCAACTGGGTCATGATCCCGCACGTCACCAACAACGACGAAGCGGACATCACCGACCTGGAAGCGCTGCGCGTCACGCTGAACAAGGAAAACGAGAAGTCGGGCATCAAGGTCACGATGCTGGCCTTCCTGATCAAGGCCGTGGTCGCGGCCCTGAAGAAGTTCCCCGAGTTCAACGCCTCGCTGGACGGCGACAACCTGGTGCTCAAGCAGTACTACCACATCGGCTTTGCCGCCGACACGCCCAACGGGCTGGTGGTGCCGGTGATCCGCGACGCCGACAAGAAGGGCATCCTGCAGATCGCCCAGGAAATGACCGACCTGTCCAAGAAGGCTCGCGACGGCAAGATCTCGCCTGCCGACATGCAGGGCGGCTGCTTCTCGATCTCGTCCCTGGGCGGCATCGGCGGCACTTCGTTCACGCCCATCATCAATGCCCCTGAAGTGGCCATCCTGGGCGTGTCGCGCTCGGCGCACAAGCCTGTGTGGGACGGCAAGCAGTTCGTGCCGCGCCTGATCGTGCCGCTGTCGCTGTCGTACGACCACCGCGTCATCGACGGCGCCTCGGCCGCGCGCTTCAACGCCTATCTGGGCGCCTTGCTGGCCGACTTCCGCCGCATCGCGCTGTAAACGGGGAGCCCTATGAGCAATACCGTTCAAATCAAAGTGCCGGACATCGGCGACTTCAAGGAAGTGGAAGTCATCGAAGTGCTGGTTGCCGTGGGCGACACGATCAAGCCCGAGCAGAGCCTGATCACCGTCGAGTCCGACAAGGCCTCGATGGAAATCCCCGCGTCGCAGGGCGGCGTGGTGAAGTCCATCAACGTGAAGGTCGGCGACAAGGTCGCCGAAGGCACCGTAGTGCTGGAAGTGGAAGCTGCCGCGGGCGGCGCCGCAGCCGCCGCGCCAGCCGCCAAGGAAGCCCCCAAGGCCGCCGAAGCGCCCAAGCAGGTAGCTCCGGCTCCCGCCGCCGCGCCCGCCGCGGCCAGCTTCAAGGGCTCGGCCGACGGCGAATACGACATGCTGGTGCTGGGCGCCGGCCCCGGCGGCTACTCCGCCGCCTTCCGCGCCGCCGACCTGGGCCTGTCCGTGGTCCTGGTGGAACGCTACGACACGCTGGGCGGCGTCTGCCTGAACGTGGGCTGCATTCCGTCCAAGGCGCTGCTGCACAACGCCGCCATCATCGATGAAGCCCGCGAACTGGCCGCCCACGGCATCAGCTTCGGCGAGCCCAAGATCGACCTGGACAAGCTGCGCGGCTACAAGGACAGCGTGGTCGCCAAGCTGACCGGCGGCCTGGCCGGCATGGCCAAGGCTCGCAAGGTCACCGTGGTGACGGGCGTGGGCGAATTCGCCGACCCCTACCACCTGACCGTGACGTCCGCCGACGGCAAGAGCCAGACGCTGCGCTTCAAGCAAGCCATCATCGCCGCCGGCAGCCAGTCGGTGAAGCTGCCGTTCATGCCCAAGGACGACCGCGTCGTCGACTCCACCGGCGCGCTGCTGCTGCGTGAAGTGCCCAAGAAGATGTTGATCGTGGGCGGCGGCATCATCGGCCTGGAAATGGGCACGGTGTACTCCACGCTGGGCGCGCGCCTGGACGTGGTGGAAATGCTGGACGGCCTGATGCAGGGCGCCGACCGCGACCTGGTCAAGGTCTGGCAGAAGAAGAACGCCTACCGCTTCGACAACATCATGTTGAAGACCAAGACCGTGGGCGCGGAAGCCAAGAAGGACGGCATCTACGTCAGCTTCGAAGGCGAGGGCGCTCCCAAGGAGCCGCAGCGCTACGACCTGGTGCTGCAAGCCGTGGGCCGCAGCCCCAACGGCAAGAAGATCGGCGCCGACCGCGCCGGCATCGCGGTGACCGACCGCGGCTTCATCGAAGTCGATCGCCAGATGCGCACCAACGTGCCGCACATCTACGCCATCGGCGACATCGTCGGCCAGCCCATGCTGGCGCACAAGGCCGTGCATGAAGGCCACGTCGCCGCCGAAGCCGCCGCAGGCCAGAAGTCCTTCTTCGACGCCCGCGTCATCCCGTCGGTGGCCTACACCGATCCGGAAGTGGCCTGGGTCGGCCTGACCGAGGACGAAGCCAAGAAGCAGGGCATCAAGATCGAGAAGGGCGTGTTCCCCTGGGCCGCCTCCGGCCGCGCCATCGCCAATGGCCGCGACGAAGGCTTCACCAAGCTCATCTTCGACGCGGAAACGCATCGCATCCTGGGCGGCAGCATCGTCGGCACTCACGCCGGCGACCTGATCAGCGAACTGGCCCTGGCCGTGGAAATGGGCGCCGACGTCGTCGACATCGCCAAGACCATCCACCCGCACCCGACCCTGGGTGAATCGGTGGGCATGGCTGCCGAAGTCGCCGAAGGCGTCTGCACCGACTTGCCGCCGATGAAGAAGAAGTAAGGCGCGTGGCGGCCATGCCGCCCGTGCAAAGCAAAAGCGCCGGCCCCGCAAAGGGACCGGCGCTTTTTTATTGTGCGCGGGACGTTCAGGCGTGCGTGTCGATGCGAGAACCCAGCGTGGCGTCCACGGCCAGCACGGGCAGCGACTGCATCAAAGTCAGGGCCGTGTCCGCCTGCGCATTGAGGGCCTTTTTCAGCACGCGGGCCTGCACTTCCTGCATGAGGTTCGCGTCCTTCAGGGCCAGGGCGGTATTGACGGTGCTGTTGATCGTGGCTTCCATGTGGTGTCCGAATGTGGTGTGGGGCGTTCAAGCCGACACGGGATTATGACGCGAGATTGCGATTTCAGGTAAAGCGTGTATTGCCGTTCTGATACGGACCGCAAGACTTGCCCATTCCTGATCTGACGGCCGGCGGTCTCATGGCCGGTTGGGACATTCCTTGACCGTGCCCCAGGCCCGGTGTGGCTCGCAGTATTGCTTGCGTGCCGCCCAGGCGCAATCCGGACGTTCGAAAAAGCCCAGCGTCGCGCAATGCGCCAATTCGCTCCTCAATTCGCCGACCCAGGCAAGCGGATCCTGCGCGGGAATCTCGGTGACGCGCAAGGTGGACTGCGGGCCGGAGGCCGGTGCTTGCGCTGTTTGCTCGACAGAGCGTGGCGCGGTGGCGTGTTCCTGGTGGGCGGGATCGGCCGATTGAGGTTGGCCGGGGGCGTGCTCCGGCGCAACGACCGGTACGGGTGCGGAATCGGGCGGCGCAGTTGCCGGCGCTGATTCCGATGGGGCGGGCGCTTGTTCGAGCGTGGCCGGCGCGGGATCCGCGCGAACCGATTCGGGCGCAGTCTCCATGGCGGGCAACGGCGCGAGCGGCATGCGCACCGGGCCGGCCGACGCCGAGCCCGGGCGCGGAGTATTCGGCGAAGTCCATGACACGATCAGCAGCACCAACGCGCCGTATATCGCAAGCGTGTAGAGCACAGTCAAGGTGGCACAGCCTAGCCGCTTCCCGCTGATCGGCCGCGAGCTTTCGCGTCTCAGCAGTCTGCGCCAACCCACCAGCGCGGCGCCCGGTGCCGAAATCAGCAGCCAGCTTAGCCGCCGGAGCAGTCCGGGCTCGCGTGAAGGGAGGGCGGCCGCTGCCTGGGCGGCCAGCAATTCGCGCAGGGCGCGGTTTTCTTCACGTAACTGGAACGTCGGATCCTCCGGCGCCTGACCGTGTGGATCCGGGGAGCTGTCATGCTGAGTAGCGAGCGGATCTGGAGGCGTGGCGGTCATGATTCTGAAAAAAAATGATACAAACTCTGCGGCGCCAATTATGCCCGCGGGACTGGCCAGGCAAAAAAAAGAACAAGCCTGCAAAAGGCCGTCAGTCTTGTTGCGTAGGTGGGCAGCGGTTGCCCGGCCATTACGCAAGAACCGGCGAAAAAGCCCGTCATTTCGCCCATTTCCGCCCTTAAACCCGCTGCTATGCTCCCCCGCTATTACCTTGCCCGTGGAGTACGGATTGAACGCGCCTGACCGAGTCCCCGAAGACTCATTCGCCATAGACTTGGCTCCCCCCGTGACCGATCCGGCCATCAGCCATCTATGTTCTCCCGGCCAGCTGCGGGCTGCGGCTTTCCTTTACGGAATGGAAACCGTGCCGCTGGAACGGGCGCGCGTGCTGGAACTCGGTTGCGGCGCGGGCAGCAATCTCATGCCCTTTGCGGCTGCCTATCCCCTGGCGCAGGTGGTGGGCGTGGATCCCGATGCGCGCCGCATCGAGGCCGGCCGCCGGGCTGCGGCGTCCATCGGACTGGACAATCTGGCCCTGCATGCGCTTGCGTTCGCCGAGATCACCCAGGAGTTCGGCGAATTTGACTACATCATCGCCCACGACGTCTTCAGCACGCTCGATCGGGATGGCGCTGGCGACCTGCTGCGCATCTGCCGCCTGAACCTGGCGTTCGAGGGCGTCGGCCATATCAGTTTCGACGCCTATCCCGGCGCCAAGGCAACCGAGATCGTGCGCGAAGCCGTGCTGATGCATGCGCAGTCGGCAGGCAGCCCCGAAGAACAGGTGGCGGCGGCGCGCGCGGCGCTGGGCATGTTTACCGACGGCGTCTCCGGCGCCAACCCCTTGGCGGGAGCCCTGTACGAAGCCGCTACCCGTTTTGCCCAGGCGCTCGATGCGCAGGGACCGCCGGGTTTGAGCATGCTCGGACGCCAGCCATACTATTACGCCGAATTCGCCGATATGGCGGCGCAGTTCGGCATGATCTGTGTTGGCGATGTCGAACCGCGCCACGAAATGGCGCCGAACTACGGTACCAACGTGTCGCTGACGCAGAGTCTGCTTGGGTTCGGCAAACCGCCCGTGCTGCGCCAGCAATACCTGGACTTCTCCGTCGGCCGGGCCTATCGCCGCGCGCTGCTGACGCACCACGAGCGTGGGCAGGAAGTGCTGCCCCGTCCTGACATGACGCGCCTGGCCAAGCTGCGCTGGGCGGGAAGTTTCCGCCGCATCGCCGCCGGCTTGCGCGATCCAAAACAGGCCCATTTCGTTACGCACACCAGGCAGACGCTCAGCACGGACGAACGCGTGCAGGAAGCCGTTGCAGACGTGCTTGGACATGCATGGCCGGCATCCGTGTCCGGGGCCGCGCTGGTTCAGCATGTGACGGAAAAGAAGCTGGCGGGGACGATGCCGGCCGAAGAGGCCGTGGGCAAGGCGTTGCAATGCTTGTTCGACAATGGCATCGGTCGGTATAGCGTCGACAAGACGCCGTACGACCAGGCTGGTGCCGTGAGGCTGGTGCCCGGCGTGCTGGCGGCGGCTGAAGGTAACGCGCCATTGTTCAACCTGTGGCATGAAACGGTTGCTGCACCGTTCGCCTCGGACGACATCCCGGCGTTGAGGCGCCTGGCGGATGGCGCCCCGGCGCAGGCCCTGCGCGAGCAGGTGCAGATTGAAGCCATGCCCATGATGTTCAGCTCGGCCGGCGACTTCCTGGCGCCCGATCAACAGGACGATACCGGTGTCTTCAAAGCGGCCGTTGACGGCCTGCTGGATCATTTGAAGCACTTCGGCCTGGTCGTGTCGGATGCGCAGAGCTGGTGCGCATATGTGGAAGACGCGTTGCGCGGATCCGAAGGGCGTGGACCCTACTGGAGTCTCTACATCGATGCGGTGGCGCGCCGCAGCTTTGAACAGCGCCGGGCGGGTGGCATGCCGACGGCGGCGCGCGCCAAGGCAGTCAGCAAGTCGGTACTCAAGGAAGCACACGATCTGGCGACGCAGTTGAACGCCAGGCGTGGCGGCGATTTTGAGGCGCGGGCTCGCGACCTGGTCAAGCGCGCGCCGGATTACGGCTCGGCCTGGGAAGTGCTCGGCACGGTATTGCGCGAAACCGGCAAGGCAGACGAATCGCTGGGCGCCTTCCTGGGTGCACTGGAGGCGGGCGGCGAAGATGTGGATTGCTATGTCGCAACGGCAATGTCCCTGCGTGCATTGCGGCGTCCGGCGGAGCTGGACGCAGCCTGCCGCCGCGCGCTGGAACTGGTCCCGGATCATCCCCAGGCCCTGAACGTGCTGGCGAATTGCTATCGTAGCGCCGCCAGATTCCATGAGGCCGTGGCCACGTTCCGTCGCATCCTTGAGCTGAACCCAGACAATATCGAAGCCCGCGGGAACCTGGGTGTGGCCCTGGCGGATATGGGGGATTTTGCTGGCGCGGAAGAGCAGTATCTGCGCGTGCTGGCCGCCCAGCCCGACAGCCCGACAGTGCAGAACGCATACTTCTTCGGCATGAACTATTTTCCGGATCGAACTCCGGAAGAGATTTTCGAAGTCTACCGTTCGTATGATGAGCGTCTATGTACGCCCCATCGGGCATTTTGGAAACCACATGGAAACATGCGGAATCCGGACCGGAAATTGCGCATCGGCTATGTCTCGCCGGATTTCCGCAACCACCCGGTGCGCCTGTTCCTGGCGCCTTTGATGGCCCAGCACGACAAGTCGGCGTTCGAAGTCTACGCGTATGCCCAGCTGGACCAGGAGGATGAAGGAACTGCAGCGTTCAAGGACTACGCCGATCACTGGCTGAGGACCAACGGCTTGTCGCATGACGCGCTGGCACAGCGCATACGCGATGACCAGATCGATGTGCTGGTGGACCTGGCCGGCCATACCTCGCACAACCGTCTGGCCACTTTCGCACGCAGGCCGGCGCCCGTGCAGGTGACCTGGCTCGGTTTCGGCTGCACGACCGGACTGTCCGCAATCGACTACATCCTGATGGATGACGAGATGGCGCCACCCGGAACCGACCATCTGTTCGTCGAAAAGCCGTGGCGGCTGGACAAGACGAACTTCGCGTACCGGCCCAAGACAAGCATGGGCGAGGTGTCCGATCTGCCGGCATTGAGCAATGGCCACATCCGCTTTGTCACGCTGTCCCGCGCGATCCGCTTCAACTACCGGGTCGTGCGCACCTGGGCGGAGATTCTGCGCCGGGTGCCGGGTTCGCGCCTGGTGGTCGACAGCAACAGCTATTTCTCCGAGCGCATGCGCAGCGACTTGCTCCAGGCCTTCGGCCAGCACGGCATCGACCCGGACCGGCTGGAAATCGGGTTCCATTCGCCGCCCTGGGACGTGCTGCGCGGCGCGGACATCACGCTGGACTGCTTCCCGCACAATTCGGGCACGACCCTGTTCGAAAGCCTTTATATGGGTCTGCCATACGTGACCTTGGCAGGCCCCCTGGGCGTAGGCCGGATCGGCGCTTCGACGCTGTCAGGCCTGGGACGGCGCGAATGGATCGCGCAGACGGAAGCCGAGTACGTGGAAAAAGTGGTGGCAATGGCCAGCGACATCCCCGAGCTGGCGCGTATACGCGCCGGCTTGCGCCAGGAGATGCAGGCCAGCGCCTTGATGGATGAAACCGGCTTTGCCCGCAAGGTCGAGCAAGCCTATCGCGACATGTTCAAGAAGTGGTGTGAAGGATCCGTATGAAGGCCGTCATTCTCGCGGGGGGGCTGGGTACCCGCATTTCCGAAGAAACCCACGTCAAGCCCAAGCCGATGGTCGAGATCGGCGGGCGCCCGATACTGTGGCACATCATGAAGATGTACTCCGCCCATGGCGTCAATGATTTCATCATTTGCTGCGGCTACAAGGGTTACGTCATCAAGGAATACTTCGCCAATTACTTCCTGCACATGTCGGACGTGACGTTCGACATGGCCAACAATCAGATGGAAGTGCATCAACGCCATGCAGAGCCGTGGCGCGTGACATTGGTGGACACTGGCGACGACACCATGACCGGCGGCCGCTTGAAGCGCGTCGCCAGCTACGTCAAGGAAGAAGAGGCGTTCTGCTTCACCTATGGCGACGGCGTGGCGGATGTGGACATTTCCGCACTGATCGCCTTCCATCGCAAGCATGGCAAGCTGGCGACGGTGACGGCGGTCCAGCCGCCTGGCCGTTATGGCGCGCTTAAGATGGAAGATGACTTGGTCGCCGGGTTCACGGAAAAGCCGCGCGGCGATGGCGGCTTGATTAATGGCGGCTTCTTCGTGCTGTCGCCCAAGGTTCTGCCCCTGATCGAGGCCGACCATATCTCCTGGGAAATGGAACCCCTGGAATCGCTGGCCAAGGGCGGCGACCTGATGGCGTTCAAGCATGCGGGCTTCTGGCAGCCGATGGACACGCTGCGCGAAAAGCGCATGCTCGAGTCCCTGTGGGAGACGGGCAAGGCCCCATGGAGAATGTGGTGAACGTAGCGTCCGGCGCCTTCTGGCACGGCAAGCGCGTGCTGCTCACCGGACACACCGGCTTCAAGGGCGGCTGGCTGGCCCTGTGGCTGCACAAGCTCGGGGCGGAGGTCGTGGGCGTGGCATTGCCGCCGCCTGCGGGCCGGCCCAGCCTGTTCGAAGCGGCAGCGATCGGCGGCATGGTCCAGAGTCATTTCTGCGACATACGGGACGCCCAGGCCTTGGCTGCCATCGTGCGGCAAGCCCGGCCCGAGATCTTGCTGCACCTGGCGGCGCAGCCGCTGGTGCGAGCCAGCTACCGCGAGCCCTTGCAGACCTTCGACACCAACGTCATGGGCACGGCGAACGTGCTGGATGCGTTGCGCGGGCTGCCGGAAGTTCGGGTGGCGCTGTGCATTACCACCGACAAGGTCTACCGCAACGAAGAATGGCCATATCCCTACCGCGAGACGGATGCGTTGGGCGGACACGACCCCTACAGCGCCAGCAAGGCGGCCGCCGAGTTGGCGGCCGCGTGCTACCGCGACGCGTTCCTGCGCCAGCAGGGCGTGGCGCTGGCCACGGCGCGGGCGGGCAATGTGATTGGGGGAGGGGACTGGTCGGAAGACCGGCTGCTGCCCGATGCCGTTCGGGCATGGCAAGACGGTGCCGTCCTGGAAATACGCAGCCCGGATTCGGTGCGGCCCTGGCAGCACGTGCTGGAGCCCTTGGCCGGATACCTGCAACTGGCGCAGGCTCTATGGACGCGGCCGGAGCTGGCGGGCCCATACAACTTCGGACCGCCGTCGCAAGACACGGCAACCGTGCGCGAAGTGGTCGAACTCGCGCGCGTAGCCTATGGCGCCGGCGACGTGGCCTATGGCCTGTCAGGCAATGGCCCGCATGAGGCGAGCCTGCTGGCCCTGGATACGGCCCGGTCCCGCGCTGTGCTGGGCTTGCGGCCGCGCTGGTCGTTGGCGGCAGGCGTGGCCGAGACTATGCGCTGGTATCGCGCGTTCCAGGAAGGGGCCGACGCCCGCAGCCTGTGCGACGCCCAAATTGCGGCATTTGGGCCGGTCTGAACTGGCTGGCCGCCGCTTCAAGAACACAACGGTTTTAGAGATAAGCAATGAACCCTAACGAAATCCGTGCGCAGATCGCCCAGTTGGTCGATCAGTATCACGAGGCCCAGGAACGAGAGCGCACTCCCTATGAGCCGGGCAAGACCGCGGTACCGCCCTCAGGAAAGCTGATCGGCGCAGCCGAGCTCAAGGCGATGGTCGACGCCTCCCTGGACGGCTGGCTGACGACCGGCCGCTTCAACGAAGCATTTGAACAGCGCTTGGCGCAGTACCTCGGCGTTAAACACCTGATTACGGTCAATTCCGGTTCGTCCGCCAATCTGGTGGCATTTTCAACGCTGACGTCGCCCAAGCTGGGCGAACGCGCGATCCGCCGCGGCGACGAGGTCATAGGCGTGGCGGCGGGCTTCCCCACGACCGTGAACCCCATCCTGCAATTTGGCGCGGTTCCGGTATTCGTCGATGTCGAGCTGGGCACGTACAACGTGGATGCCAGCCGCCTGGAGGCCGCGATCACGCCGCGCACCAAGGCCATCATGCTGGCCCATACGCTGGGCAATCCGTACAACCTGGACGCAGTCACGGCCTTGTGCAAGAAGTACGGCCTGTGGCTGATCGAGGACTGTTGCGACGCTCTGGGTTCGACCTACAACGGCCGCATGGTCGGCACGTTCGGCGACATCGGCACGCTCAGCTTCTATCCCGCGCATCACATCACGATGGGCGAGGGCGGGGCGGTCTTCACCAACGATCCGCATCTGAAGCTGATCGCCGAGTCGTTTCGCGACTGGGGTCGCGACTGCTACTGTGCGCCGGGCAAGGACAATACCTGCGGCCGTCGCTTCTGCCAGAAACTTGGCAGCCTGCCCGAGGGCTACGACCATAAATACACCTACTCGCACATCGGCTACAACCTGAAGATCACGGACATGCAGGCCGCCTGCGGCCTGGCTCAACTGGACCGGGTGGAGGAGTTCGTGGCCCGGCGCAAGGAGAACTTCCGTTTCCTGAAGGAACGGCTGGCGTCTTGCGAGGAATTCCTGATCCTGCCGGAAGCGACGCCCGGATCGGACCCGTCGTGGTTCGGTTTCCCAATTACCTTGCGGCCCGAGGCCGACGCGCGCCGCGTCGACCTCCTGACCTACCTGGACCAGGACAAGATCGGAACGCGCCTGCTGTTCGCCGGCAACCTGACGCGTCAACCTTCCATGGTCGGCCAGAACTACCGGGTGTCGGGAGATCTCACCAACACCGAAATCATCATGCAGAACACCTTCTGGATCGGTGTTCAACCCGCCCTCACGCGCGAGATGCTGGAGTACACGGCAAGCCGCATTGAACTGTTCTTCGGGCAGGGCTTCTGACATGCGGGCCGAAGCCCTGGCGATACCGGGCTGCCATCTGCTGACGCTGCCGCATTTTCCCGATGCGCGCGGCGAGTTCCGGAAATTGCTGCATGTGCCGTCGCTGGCGGCGCTGGGCCTGGAGACGGGATTCGTCGAATCCTACGTATCGGTTTCCCATCGCGGCGTGCTGCGCGGCCTGCATTTCCAGTTGCCGCCCTCCGACCACGCCAAGCTGGTTTGCTGCCTGACGGGGCGGGCGCGCGACGGTTTGCTGGACTTGCGGCTGGGATCGCCGACCTACGGGCAATCTCTATCGCTGATATTGGATGGCACGGCGCCGCAGGCTCTGTACGTGCCTCGCGGCGTGGCCCATGGCTTTGCCGCACACCGCGATGGCACCGCGCTGCTGTACTACACGACTTCGGTCCATGATCCCGAGCGTGACGCGGGCGTGCATGCGGATAGCGGCGGCATCGATTGGTGGGCGGGCGAAGCCGGCATCGGCGCGCCCGTCATGTCTCCCCGGGACGCGGCGTTGCCGCGGCTCCAGGACTTCGATTCCCCCTTTACCTATGGTGAATCCGCATGAGCCTGCGCGTGCTGGTCACGGGCGCAAGCGGCTATGCGGGCGGTGTCATCGCCGCGCGCCTGCGCGCTCTTGGCATGTCGGTGATCACGGCCGGCCGTGCCAGCTCCAATGACCTGCAGCTGGATTTGGCCGATCCGCGCCGCGTGGCGGGCCTGGACCTGCCAGCCGGCATCGACGCCTGCGTGCACGCTGCCGCGATGCACGAGGTTGCTTGTCGGGCAGACCCGCAGGCCGCCTATGTGGTTAATGTCGCTGGCACCCGGGCCTTGTTGCAGGCCTGCGAACGGGCAGGCATCCGCCGTCTGGCATACCTCTCCACCTTTCATGTATACGGCCGGCCGAAGGGTGAGTTGGACGAGTCCGCTCCACCCACACCAGCCAACGATTACGGCTTGACGCATCTACAGGCTGAACAGTTGTTCGAACTGGCGGCTGGCAGCATGGGCGCTTCGGTCGATATCCTGCGGCCCGCCAATTTGTACGGCGTGCCTGCCTCCTGGGATGGCTTTGACCGCTGGACGCTGGCGCCCTTTGATTTTTGCCGGCAGGCGGCACGGGACGGTCGGATCGTCCTGCACGGCCAGGGACTGGCTGTGCGCAACTATCTGGATGTCGCGCATGTCGCCGAAGTCGTGGCCCAGCGCTTGCAAGGGCCGGGATCGGGCCTGGCGCACCTGGCGGGCGAGGACTGGCGGATCCGGGACCTGGCGGAGCTGGCTGCGGCCCAGGCTAGCGCCTGCCTGGGGAGGCCCGTGGTGGTGCAGACGGGAGAAGTCCAGGAGACCCCGGCGCCTGCCTATCGCTACTGTTCCCGGACATTGGTGCCGCGCGAAGGCGACGAACACGCCACGATGGCCGCCTTTCTGGCGCGGACGCTGGCGCATCTGACGGAGCGCAAGGCATGAACCAGATTTCAACGCTGGCAAAAATCTCCCCATTGGCGGATATCGAACGCTCGGTGCGCGGCAATGCCGTGGTGATCGGCGATCACGTCACGATAGACAGCTTCGTCAAGATCAAATTCGCGGGCGGCGATGGCGACGTGCATATCGGCGACCAGGTCTATCTGAATTCGGGTGTGGTGATCTATTCGGGAAATGGTATTCGCATCGGCCGCGGCACGCTGATCGCCGCCAATACGACCCTGGCGCCCACCAACCACGAATACCGCAGCCGCGACAAGACGATCATTGAGCAGCGTTTCATGCCCAGCAAGGGCGGCATAGTCATCGAGGACGATTGCTGGATCGGCGCCAACTGCGTATTGCTGGATGGCTGCATCCTGCGGCGCGGTTGTGTCGTGGCGGCCGGCACGGTCTTGCGTGGCGAATGGCCTGAGTATGCGGTGATCGGCGGCAGTCCCGCGGCGGTGATGCGCTATCGCGAATCCGCTGGGAAGTAAGAGTTTAGGAGTTTGGCAATGACATCATCGACAAAGGGCGGCCAAGGTGCCGCCGGCGGACAAAAAATAGGTTTGAACGAAGCGTTCGAATTGGCCGTACGCCATTGGCGGGAAGGCAAGCGCGCGGAAGCGGCCCACATCAATGGGCAGATCCTCGGCGCCCGTCCCGGACATCAGGGAGCGCGTCATCTGAAGATGACGCTGGAGCACGGCGTGCAGGGCCTGGCCTTTACCGCGTTGCGCCTCTCCGACCCGGAGCTCTACAGCATTGGGGACTATAGCTACGGCACGCCGGCGGTGTTTCCGCACAATCAGCCACACGAACCCGCGCGCCTGTCCATCGGCAGTTTCTGCACGATCGGGCACGAGGTCGAGATCATCCTGGGTGCCTATCATCGCCAGGACACCTATACGATCTATCCGTTTTCGGCCCCGCATTTCGGCACCTTGTTTTCCTCCACCCGCCAGATTACCGATTACTCCACCACCAAGGGCGGGGTATCGATAGGTCATGACGTCTGGATCGGCGCCGGCAGCAAGATCATGGCGGGCGTGACGATAGGCACGGGCGCGGTCATCGGCGCGGGCTCGATAGTGACGCGTGACGTTGGAGCGTACGAAATCTGGGCAGGCAATCCCGCGCAGTTTCGCCGCCGCCGGTTTGACCAGGAGGTCGCTGACCGCCTGATGGCGCTGCGCTGGTGGGATTGGCCCAAGGACATCATCGAACGCCACGCGCGCGACATCATGCGCGGCACGCCCGAAGCGCTCGATGCGTTGGCGCAGGGCCATAACGCATGGCTTGCAGGATTGCGCAAGGGCGTCACGGCGCCTTTCGAGATGCTGCAAGGCAGGTCAGGGCTGTTGCGTGCCCGTCGCAGCGCCGACTGGCGCGAAGGGCGTCCGACGTGGGTGGTGTTGCACGGTTCCCTGGGCAGTATTGCGACCGTGCAAGGTATTGAAAAGCACCTTCCGGACGTGAATCTGCTGTTTGTCGATCTGCCGGGTTGTGGCGGCAGCACGGCGCCGGCGGATATGTCCGTGGACGGATTCGCCGACGAACTGTTGCCCGCGCTGCTTGCTGCGATTCCCGGAGGCTTCGGCGTGCTGGGCGCCTCTTTTGGCGGTAGCGTCGCATTGGCCATTGCCCGTCGCACGTCGCGGTGCACGTCCGTCGTGCTGTTGGACACCCCATTCAGCGCAGCGAAACTCTGGCACAACCATGCATTCCTGCGCGGCGCGATCGCCTCTCGGCCCGATGACCGCTACCTGCGCAGCTTCGCGCTGGAGATTTATGGTGTGACGCCCACGGCCGCCGTGGAACGCGAGTACTGGCACCTGTTGGACGGCATCGCTGCGCCGGTGCTTGTGGTGAGCGGCGATGTGCCGATGCTGCCGCAACGCCAGATGCCGCCCGTGCCGTGCTGCCTGGATGACGCGGATCTGGCGCAACTGCGCGGCCTGGGTTGCCGGATCGAGCGGGTGAAAGGCGGCCACGATCTCATCAATGACAATCCCGCCGCCGTGGCAGCGTTGCTGCGGTCCGCGGAAACGGTCATGGCCTGAATGTAGGGATAGACCCAGCTCCGCGCAATGCGGCGCTGCATGAAGCAAGAAACGAGAATGGGCGGAATTGAACTCCGCCTATTTTTTTTGCGTCACGTAGGAAGAGGGCTGTCCGCCATGAAAAAAACCAGCCCGAAGGCTGGTTTTTGGTACTGCTTCGGTGCGGACAAGGGAAGCAACTTGCCTTCCCCTGCTGCCCCGCAGGACTGTCCGCTGGAATTAACGCAGCAGCGACAGAACCGTTTGCGGCACTTGGTTGGCCTGGGCCAGAACCGAGGTGCCAGCCTGTTGCAGGATCTGAGCCTTGGTCATGTTCGACACTTCCGTGGCGTAGTCGGCATCTTCGATGCGCGAACGAGCGGCGGACAGGTTGTTGATCGTGTTGTTCAGGTTGGCAACGGTCGATTCGAAGCGGTTCTGGATCGCACCCAGCGAGCTGCGCTGCGAGTCGATGTTCTGCAGAGCCTTGTCCAGACCGGCCAGCGGGTTGGCCGTTGCGCCCTTGTTCAGGCTGGTCAGCGGGATCGAGTCGGTCTTCAGCGAGAAGGCGGCGGTGCCGGCGGCCGTCGTGGTGTCGGCATCCTTCGGGTTCACGGCGATGTAGTAGCTGCCGGAAGCGCCCGAAGCGACGTCGAAGCCCTTGGCCTTCAGGTTGCCGGATTCGGTAGCGTCGGCGGCCGAGATGTCGACCTTGACGAACCAGTTGCCGTTCTCGTCAGCCTGAGCTTGCGTGCCAACGGTAACGTTCGAGGCGGCGACGCCCAGACGGCCGGCCAGATCACCGGAGGTGCCTTCGGCAACGGTGTTGCTGGTG
Source organism: Achromobacter sp. (assembly GCA_032153965.1). Lineage (GTDB taxonomy): Bacteria > Pseudomonadota > Gammaproteobacteria > Burkholderiales > Burkholderiaceae_B > Achromobacter. Next base: position 24,551 of record JALDYL010000050.1, read on the forward strand.
ACGGCGGTGGTCGAGCCGTAAGCGGCCTTGTATTCCGTAGCGGTCAGGTTGGCTTGCGTGCCACGCGGGCCGGAGACGTTGAAGCCGTCCAGACCCAGGGTCTTGGCGGTGACTTCCTTCAGGTCGATCGTGATGGTTTCGCCGTCGTTGGCACCAACCTGGATCGTCAGCTTGTTGTCCTTGGCCAGGACGTTCACGCCGTTGAACTGGGTTTGAGCCGACACGCGGTCGATTTCGTCCAGGCGTTGCTTGATTTCAGCTTGGATCGAGTCCAGGTCGGTCGGCGAGTTCGTGCCGCTGGTGGCTTGGACCGACAGCTGACGCACGCGCTGCAGGTTGTTGTTGATTTCGTTCAGCGCGCCTTCGGTCGTTTGAGCGATCGAGATGCCGTCGTTGGCGTTGCGGGCGGCTTGGGTCAGGCCCTTGATGTTCGCGGTGAAGCGGTTGGCGATGGCTTGGCCAGCGGCGTCGTCCTTGGCGCTGTTGATGCGCAGGCCGGAGGACAGGCGCTCGATGGCGCTGCCCAGTGCCGATTGCGACTTGTTCAGGTTGTTTTGAGCAACCATCGAGAGGTAGTTGGTATTGATAACGGCAGCCATGTTGGTGCTCCCAAGAGAGAAAGGCTTCTTCAAACCGGGCAGCGACGCCGCCCACTGGTGTTAACGGGAAAGTTCGTCGACTTTGTGTCTAGGAATCTCTCCGTTGCCAGGATTACGGCAGTCCAAAATCAATCTTTAGCGCTATTTCGCGAAAGTCGACATTTTTCTTGGATCCGCCCGAGGAGCGCGCGTGCAGCGTCGGGAGGCAGCGTATCGGCGGGCGCTACACAAGCCGTGTTGTCTCTATAGGTCGCTATAGGGATGGGCGTCTTTGCAACCCGTTTCGGGGAACAAGCCCGGGAGCGGATGTGCCGGTAGCGGCGGTGACCAGACGACCGCAATAAAAACGGACGCGAGACGCGTCCGTGTTGCCAACAGCCTTTGCCCCCATTGGGCTCGTCCCCGCAGGGCGCTGGATCAGATCCTATATCACCTGTGCAATCTGCCCGTCCTGGGGCAACTCCTGCCAAGCCTGTTCCTTCAGCTTCGCCCGTATCCGCGCCGTCGCCTGCGACCTCAGTTGGCAGACCCGCGCCTCGGTCACATTCAGGATCGCGCCGATTTCCTTCAGGTTCAGCCCCTGTTCGTAACAAAGCGACAACAACAGCTTTTCACGCTCGGGGAGGGCGTCGATGGCGTGGATCAGCGCCTGGCGGAAGTCGCCGGCCAGCAGCGAATCCAGCGGATTGCCGCCGGCGGCGCCATGGTTCAGCGTGGCGGCCCAGTCGGATTGGCCGCTGGCCGAGTCGGGTTCGGTGGTGAAGTCCTCGTAGTGCACGATCTGTACGCCCTGGGCGTCGTGCAGCAGCGATTGGTAGTCGTTCAGCGGCATGTCGAGCTGTTGCGCGATTTCGGCTTCGCTCGGGGCTCGCATCAAACGCTGTTCCAGCTGCTGGATGGCCTGCTCGATCTTGCGCGCCTTGGCGCGCACGCTGCGGGGCAGCCAGTCCTGGCCGCGGAGTTCGTCCAGCATTGCGCCGCGGATGCGGGTGGTGGCGTAGGTCTCGAATTGGGCGTCGGCGGTTTCCTGATAGCGGCGCACGGCGTCGAGCAGGCCGATCATGCCGGCCTGTATCAGGTCGTCGAGTTCTACGCTGGCGGGTAGCCGGGCGAGCAATTGCAGGGCCAGCTTCCGCACTAGCGGGGCATATTCGACCAGGCTGTCATCTGCGTGAGGCATTGCGGGAATGTCGGGCGGTGTCCATCGTGGCGCGTGGTCTGTTGTTGTCAATTTGCGACATTGTCGACAAACGCGCGGCTGCGCTAAAGCTAGGTGGATTTAGTGATCTGCAAGGTGCCATTGTCGGCAAACAACAGCGTTTCATTCCTCAAAGTACGCAATGTTTTGAATGCTTGTTTGCCAAATTGACGTAAATTTGTCTGAAATTTATATGTCAAGGTGTATCGAAAGCGGTAAGTTGCGCAACATCAACAAAGTTTTGTCATATAAGTCATAGAAAATGACATCAGCTGTGGTAAATTTTACTTAAATTGCGAACAAATGATACATTTCGCATTAAAGCAGAATGTATCGAACGTAAAGGCGCCGGAATTCCGGTGCTTTTGCTTACACAAGCCCCCATCGGCGGGATAGGGAATAGGGAGTTGGGCGTGCAACAAGTCGAAAATTCATTGCTGACAGACATTCGTGAAGTGAATCTGTCCTATTTGTTACTGGCGCAACGTATGTTGCGCGACGACTATGCGGCGTCGATGTTCCGCCTGGGATTCAGCAATGAGGTCGCTGACATCCTCATGCGCCTGTCGCCAGCTCAATTGGTCAAACTGGCCAGTTCCAGTTCGTTGCTGTGCCGTTTCCGCTTCGACGACTACAGCCTGCTGTCCGCGCTGACCCATGACGTGCTGGGCGGTGCGCTGCAGCAAGCGCATGCCACCATTCTGCTGGCCAAGCAGCCTGTCGAAGAATTGGCCTGACGGCCTGATCATTCCATCCGGAAGCACGTGTAATGGCCACCAAGAGCGTTTCGCAGGAAGCGGATGACATTCTGCTTGCCAGCTCCATGATCACTTTGGGAGCCCGGCTGCAGGTGCTGGAGGCTGAAACCAGCCTCAGCCATGACCGCCTGGCGCGCCTGTACCGCGAAATCCGCGGCTGCTCGCCACCCAAGGGCATGCTGCCCTTTTCGGTTGATTGGTTCATGACCTGGCTGCCGAACATCCATTCCTCGCTCTTCTATAACGTGTATTCGTTCCTGAATGCGCGTACCAGCAGCAAGGGCATACGCGCCACCATCGACGCCTATCGTCTCTATCTCGAAAATGCCGGCACGGATGCCGCTGAAGGCGCAGAGCCCGTCCTGAGCTTCACGCGCGCCTGGATGCTGGTGCGTTTTTTCGATAGCGGCATGCTGCAAATGTCTGCCTGCCGCCAATGCGGGGGCCATTTCATCGCCCACGCCCACGATCCCCAGTCGGATTTCGTGTGCGCGATCTGCCGGCCGCCACCCCGCGCCGGCAAGACCCGCGCCGCGGCCAAGGCGCGCGCCGGCACCCGCCCCGCGCCCGCTGCGAGTACCGCCCGGCTCTGACCGGCGGTATCCAAATACATCAAAAGCCCTGGAAAACCCCCCGTAACCCGCCTTTTTGGTTCGGAGGGAACAGGGGATCATTGACGCCGGTTTTAGACTTCGTTGGCAGGGGCCTGATGTGTTGATTGTTATCGGTTTTCTCGTGGTGAGCGTGTCGGTCGTCGGCAGTTTCATAGCGCTGGGCGGCCACTTGGGCGCGCTGTATCAGCCGTTCGAGCTCACGCTGATTTTCGGGGCGGCTTTCGGGGCTTTCCTCGCCAGCAACAGCAAGAAGTCGCTGATGCTGGTCAAGGCCGCGTTGCCTGACTCGCTGAAAAGCTCGCGCTACGGCAAGGACGTATACATGGAGCTGATGGCGCTCCTGTACGTGCTGCTGAACAAGGCGCGCCGGGAGGGTCTCATGGCTATCGAATCGCATATCGAGGATCCGGAATCCAGTCCGATCTTCAGCGAATATCCCCGCATCGCCAAAGACGCCAAGCTCATGGAGTTCATCACGGACTACCTGCGCATCATGATCAGCGGCAACATGAGCTCGTTCGAAATCGAAACGCTCATGGACGAGGAAATCGAGACCTACCGCCATGAACGCGAGGTTCCCGTGCGCGCCCTGCAACAAATGGCCGACGGCCTGCCGGCCTTCGGCATCGTGGCGGCGGTGCTGGGCGTTATCAAGGCGCTGGCCGCGGTGGACCAGCCTCCGGCGATCCTGGGCGACCTGATTTCCAAGGCCATGGTGGGCACGTTCCTGGGCATTCTGCTGGCCTACGGCTTCGTGGGGCCCTTGGCCTCGCGCATCGACCGCCGTAGCGACGAAGCCACCAAGGTGCTGGAATGCATCAAGACCACGCTGCTGGCCAGCATGAACGGCTATC
>JALDYL010000263.1:0-5735 GCA_032153965.1 Achromobacter sp.
GTATATGCGTGAAAAAGGGGCGACAGCCGCCATTTTGCCTGAATGTGGCGGCGGCCGCGCCCCTGCTGACCCGGGCGGGGCCGCCCTGCGCCCCGCTAGCCGGGCCTGTCGCTTACTGGCGCACCGGCGCGGTCATCGGCGCCGCAGCGGGCGCGGGCGCCATGCCCGGCGCGCCGGCCGCGGGCGGCACGGTGTCGGCGGGCACCTGGATGACGGTTTCACGCAGCACGCCCCCGCCCTGCACGCTGCCGCGCACATTGGTGGGCGCAGTCATCTGCGTCACGCAGTCCTGGCGCGATGCGGCCGGCAGGCGGTTGCAGCGGTCCAGCATGTTCTGCTGCAGCTGGTCGTTGTTGCCGTCCTTGAGATTGTTGCGGCCGCTTTCCTGGCGCGCCGCGCCGGCTTCGCGCATGCAGGCGGCCTGGTCCTGGCCGGTGGCGCCGCTCTTGCAAGCGGCGACGTCCTGCTGGTACTGGGATTGGGACTGGGCTGAGCCGCGGCCGCTCGCATCGGCCGCGTGGACCGCTCCCGCGGCCAGCATCAGGCCGGCGGCAAAAAGCGTCGCCGCGAGGCGTTTGGTGTGCATGGGTCGTGTCGTCATGGTCAGCTCCTTGAAGTTGATTGAACCGTTACCCACTATCCCACGATGACGCTTCGGCTACATGTCCAGCGACGTGAAATCGTAAGCCTAGGTTTCAATTACCGCAGCGCAGCAAACCCTGATTTCGCCCCTAGCTGGCGTCGCGTTCGGCGTCGGTCTTGCTCAGGCGATTGCGGTAGGTTGCCGCACGCATGAGCAGCATCGCGGTCACCGGCGACGACACGATCAGCAGCAGCGTGATGATGACTTCATGAAACACAGGCCGGGCCGACAACGCCGAAAACACCAGGATCGACGCCGCCAGCACGCAGCCGCAACCCATGGTGTTGCCCAGCGTGGGCGCATGGATGCGGGCATAGAAGGTACGGAAGCGCAGCAGGCCGGCCGAACCGGTCAGCGCAAGCAGGCCGCCGAGCACCAGCAGGATGCTGGCCGGTATGGCGGCCCACAGCGGGATCTGGGCGTCGATCATGGCTCGATCACCTCGCCGCGCAACAGGAAGCGCGCCATGGCCGTGGAACCGACGAAGCCGAACAAGGCGATCAGCAGCGCGATATCGAAATACACCGACGTGCCGGAGCGGATGCCGAACACCAGCATGGTCAGCATGCCGTTGATGTACAGCGTGTCCAGGGCCAGCACGCGGTCCTGCGCGGTGGGGCCGCGCAGCAGCCGGATGGCGGCGAACACCATGCCCAGCGCAAAGCAGATCAAGGCGAAGGACGCGGCCCAATAAAGTATGTTGTTCATTCGAAAATCTCCATCAGCGGGCGCTCGTAGCGTTCCTGCACCAGCTTGACCCAGTCGTCTTCGTTCTGCAGGTCCAGCACGTGCAGCTTCAGGCGGTGGTCGTCGGTCAGGTCCACCCAGACGGTGCCCGGCGTGTACGTGACGATGCAGGCCAGCATCGCCAGGCCGTGCGGGTCGCGCATGGTCAGCGGGATCATGATGAACCCGGGCGAAAAGTCATTGCGGCGCGGATTCAGGATCAGCCGCGCCACGGCGATATTGGATTTGATGATGTCGGCGGTCACATGCAGGAACAGCGGCACCGCCTTCCACAGGCGGCGCGGCCGGGCGCGCAGCGGGCGCAGCCGCGAGGCCGCCCAGGTGAACCACAGCGCCAGCGCGATGCCCAGCGCGATCTGGCCCGCGGACGCGCTCTGGTTGAGCACCAGCCACAGAACGAACAGGTAGACGGGCAGGAACAGGAAGTAGAGGCGGCGCATCAGCTTCCTCCCTTGAGGCCGCGCACGGTCTGCGCGGACATGACGGCGTCGATGTAGGCCTTAGGCTGGTCCAGCGAGCGCGCCGCGTCGTCCAGATAGGCCGACACGGGACCGGCGCCGGCCGCCAGGCCCACGCACAGCAGCAACAGCACGGCCACCGGCCCGGCTTCGAGCAGCCGCAGGCGTGGCGTGCTGCGGTCATCGCTGGCCCAGAACACCCGGATGCCGGTGCGGCCCAGGCCGATGAGGCCGGCCAGCCCCGAAAGCAACACCGCGGCCACCAGTATCCATGCGTCCATGGGCACGACCGACTCGTTGGCGGCAGACACCGCCGCCGACAGCAGCGACAGCTTGGCGACGAAGCCCGACAGCGGCGGCAGGCCGGTCACCAGCAAGGCGCAGGAAATGAAGGCCAGGCCCAGGAAGGCCATGGCCGCGGGTATCGCCACGCCCACCACATCGTCGGAACGGTTGAGCGAGGCCGGATCGTCCAGGTCGAACGCGTCCAGGGTCACCGCCAGCACGTTGGCGCCGAAGCTGCGGGTGCGCTCGATGAGTTCGGCCAGCAGGAAGAACGCGCCCGTGGTCAGCACGGAACTGAGCAGATAGAACAGCGCCGGTCCCGTCAGCGTCACGCCCGGCATGCCCAATGCGGTCAGCAGCGTGCCGGCCGACACGATCACGCAGTAGCCCACCATCTTTTCCAGCTGCTGGGTCGCCAGCAGGCCCAGGCCGCCGAACAGCAGCGTGGCCAGCCCCGCCGCGAACATCCAGTCCAGGCTGAAAGCCGCCGGCGCGCCGGTGGGCAGCAGCAAGGAGCCGATGCGCAGCAGCGCGTAGATGCCGACCTTGGTCATGATGGAGAACATGGCCGCGATCGGCGCGCCAGCCGAGCCATAGCCCTTGACCAGCCAGAAGTTCAGCGGCCAGGCGCCCGCCTTGACCAGGAAGGCCACGCCCAGGATGGCCGCGCCCGCCTCGAACAGCATGCGGTCCGCGCCCGCCAGGTTGCCGGCGCGCACCGCCAGGTCCGCCATGTTTAGCGTGCCGGTGACGCCGTAGATCAGCGCGATGCTGATCAGCAGCAGGAACGAGGCCACCAGGTTGACCGCGATGTACTGCAGGCCGGCGCTCACGCGCGCCACGCCCGAGCCGTGCAACAAGAGGCCGTAGGACGCGGCTAGCAGCACCTCGAAGAATACGAACAGGTTGAACAGGTCGCCCGTCAGGAAGGCGCCGTTCAGGCCCATCAGCAGGAACTGGAACAGCGAATGGAAATGCACCCCGGCGCGGTCCCAGCGCGCCAGCGCATACACCAAGGTGGCCAGTCCCAGCACCGCGGTCAGGGTCAGCATCACCGCGGCCAGGCGGTCGACTACCAGCACGATGCCGAAGGGCGCGGGCCAGTCGCCCACCAGATAGACCCCTACGCCGTCGGGCCAGACGCCGGGCACGCCGCCGCCCGCCACCACCAGCAACGCGATGGCGGCGGCCAGCTGGCCCAGGGTCGAAACCAGGGCAATGGCGCCACGGGTATAGCGGCGGGTGTCCGCCAGCAGGAGCATCGCCGCGCCAGCCGCGAGCGGCGTGATGATGGGCAATACGGGCAGGTGTTGCAGCCAAAAATTCAAGATTGGGACTCCCGTCCATCAACGTGGTCGGTACCCGTGAGGCCACGCGAGGCCAGCAGCACAACCAGGAACAGCGCGGTGGTGGCGAAGCCGATCACGATGGCCGTCAGCACCAGCGCCTGCGGCAGCGGATCCGCATACCAGGAAGGATCATGGGCCATTGCCGGATCGACCACGGGCGGACGGCCCGAGGTCAGCCGGCCCATGCCGAAGATGAACAGGTTCACCGCGTAGGAAACCAGCGACAGGCCCATGATGAACTGGAAGGTCCGCGGCCGTAGCAGCAGCCAGACGCCCGAGCCCGCCAAGACACCGATAGCGATGGCGTATATCAATTCCATCAGGCTTCCCCTGTTTGTGCGGCCGCCGCCTGGATTTCGACGGCAGCCTTGCGTTGCGCGCGCAGCGATTGGTGGGCCAGCGCCACCAGCACCAGCACGGTGGATCCCACGACCAGCATGTAGACGCCCAGGTCGAACAGCAGCACGCTGGACAGATGCACGTGGCCGATCAGCGGCAGCGCAAGGTCCCAGGACAGCGCCGCCAGGAAGGGCTTGTAGGCGAGCCAGGCGGTCACCGCCGCAGCGCCGGCGAATAACAGGCCCAGCCCGATCCAATGCTGCGGGTTGAGGCGGCTGCGCGACTCCACCCAGTACACGCCCCCGACCATGTATTGCAGGATGACGGCGGTGGCGAAGATCAAGCCGCCGACGAAGCCGCCGCCCGGCTCGTTATGGCCGCGCAGCAGGAAGTAGATGGAAATCAGCGCGGCGGTGGGCAGCAAGAGGCGCACCAGCACGGTGGGCACCATCATGGAGCCCGAGGGCACCAGCGACTTGATGTCCGGCGCATCGGGCACGCCGCCGTCCTGGTCGAGCTGCTGGCGCGGCAGGTCGGCGCTTTCGGCGGCCGGACGGAAGCGGCGCAGCAGCGCGTAGACGGTCAGCGCCACGATGCCCAGCACCGTGATCTCGCCAAAGGTATCGAAACCGCGGAAGTCCACCAGGATCACGTTGACCACATTGGTGCCGCCGCCGTCCGGCAGCGCGCGGTCGACGAAGTACGAGGAAATGGTGTCGCCTTGCGGCCGCACCAGCACCGCGTAGGCCAGCGCGGCCATGCCGGTGCCGGCGGCGCCCGCCAGCAGCAGGTCGCGCAGCCGGCGGCCGCGCGCGCGCAACGTCACTTTCAAGCCATCGTCCTCGTCCTGTTCGATGCGCCGCGGCAGCCAGCGCAGGCCCAACAGCAACAGCACCAGGGTCACGACCTCGACCGACAGCTGGGTCAGCGCCAGGTCGGGCGCCGAGAACCAGACGAAGGTCAGGCAGGTGATCAGCCCCGCGCCCCCCGCCAGCGCCAGCGATGCCAGGCGGTGGTACTTGGCCTGGAAGGCGGCGGCCAGCGCGCAGCCCGCGCCCACCAGCCACAGCAGCGCGAAGGCCGGATCAATAGGCGTCATGCGGCCCGCGCCGTCCAGCCAGCCGCCCGCGCGCAGCGGCAGCCAGGCCACGAACAGCGTGCCCAGCACGATCAGCAGCATCTGCACCTGCAGGCGCGAGGACGCCAGCCAGCGCAACAGCCAGGCCGCGGCCACGCTGGAGCCGTCCAGCAGCGTCTCGAAGCTGCGGCGGCCGTCCAGGCGGTAGATGAATGGCACCCGGCCCGGGTTGGCGCGCTGATGCGCGCGCAAGGCCAGATAGAGCAGCACGCCGGCGGTGGTCGCCACCAGGCTCATGACCAGCGGCAGGTTCAGGCCGTGCCAGACGGCCAGGCTGTACTCGGGCATGTCCTGGCCCAGGATGCTCTGGGCGGCGGTCGCCAGGAACGGGCCGACCGTCAGGCCGGGCACCACGCCCACCAGCAGGCAGATCGCCACCAGCAGCGCGCTGGGGAACAGCATCCAGCGCGGCGGTTCGTGCGGCGCGCGCGGCAGGTCGGTGGCGGGCGGGCCGAAGAACACTTGCAGGATGAAGCGCAGCGAATAGGCCACGCTGAACGCGCCCGCGATGGTGGCCACCAGCGGCAGGCCGATCTCGGTGATGCGGTCGCCGCTGACGAAGGTGGTCTCGGCGAAGAACATTTCCTTGGACAGGAAGCCATTGAGCAGCGGCACCCCCGCCATGGACGCCGCCGCCACCATGGCCAGCGTGGCGGTGATGGGCATGGCCTTGTACAGGCCGGACAAGCGGCTCAGGTCGCGCGTGCCGGTCTCGTGGTCGACGATGCCCGCCGCCATGAACAGCGACGCCTTGAAGGTGGCGTGGTTGATCATGT
>JALDYL010000264.1:0-5729 GCA_032153965.1 Achromobacter sp.
GTCGCCATGGACCTGACGCAGCGCTACGAAGCCGCCCACGGCAAGGACTCCATGTCGGTGTTCGCGGCCAATGCCTGGGATGCCGGCATCGTGCTGCAGCAAGCGTTGAAGGCCACCTTGCCCAAGGCCAGGCCGGGCACGCCGGAATTCCGCGCCGGCCTGCGCGACGCGCTGGAGGCCACCCGCGACGCCGTCACCTCGCAAGGCGTGTCCACCATGTCGGCCACCGACCACGTGGGCTATGACGAGCGCGCCGCTGTCATGGTGCAGATCAAGGACGGCGCCTGGCGCTACGTCAAATAAACAGGAGCAAACCCATGTTCATCAAAAACACCTGGTACGTCGCCGCCTGGGACCAGGAAGTCAGTGCCGACGGCCTGTTCTCGCGCACCATTACCGGCGTGCCCGTGCTGATGTACCGCGACGGCGCCGGCCGGCTGGTGGCGCTGGAAGACCGCTGCTGCCATCGCGGCGCGCCCTTGTCGGTGGGACGGCGCGAAGGCGATTGCGTGCGCTGCATGTACCACGGCCTGAAGTTCGATCCCTCCGGCGCCTGTGTCGAGGCCCCGGCGCAAGCGCGCATTCCGCCGCAGGCCAGGGTGCGCACCTTTCCGGTAGTGGAGCAGCACCGCTGGATCTGGATCTGGATGGGCGATCCCGAACGCGCCGATCCGGCCCTCATCCCCGACACCCAATGGCTGGATCATCCCGATTGGCGCAGCCTGGACGGCTATATCCATTACGACGTCAACTATCTGCTGATCGCCGACAACCTGCTCGATTTCTCGCACCTGCCCTTCGTGCACCCGACCACGCTGGGCGGCAGCGAAGACTACGCCTCGGTATCGCCCAAGGTCGACCGGCTGCCCGACGGCGTGCGCATCACGCGCTGGACGCTCAATACCGAAGCGCCCGCCTTCGCCAGGAAAGTCCGCGAATGGCCCGGCCTGGTGGACCGCTGGAACATCTACAACTTCACCCTGCCCGGCATTCTGCTGATGGATTCGGGCATGGCCCCGGCCGGCGGCGGCGCACAGGAAGGAAACCGCGCAGGCGCGATCGAATTCCGCGGCTGCCAGGCCCTGACGCCCGAAACCGCGACCTCGACCCATTACTTCTTCGCGCATCCGCACAACTTCTCCATCGACCGGCCGGAGATCACCGCGTCGATCCACCAGAGCGTGGTGGATGCCTTCGACGAAGACCGCGACATCATCACCGCGCAACAGCGCTCGCTGTCGCTGGCGCCGGACTTCAAGATGGTGCCGCTGTCCATCGACGCCGCGCTGTCCCAGTTCCGCTGGGTGGTGGCGCGCCGCGTCGAGGAAGAGCAGCAGCAGGCAGCGGCTGGCGCGTCGGGCGTGCGCGCCGCACAGGCGGTGGCCTGAGATGCGGCGGCTAGTCGTCAGCCGCATCGTGCGCGAGGCGCGCGGCGTGCTCGGCCTGTATCTGCGCAGTCCTGACGGCGCCATGCTGCCGGCCTTCGAGGCGGGCGCGCATGTGGATGTGGCGCTGGGCAATGGCCTGGTCAGGCAGTATTCCCTTTGCGGCGATCCGGCGCAGTTGGCCGTATACCGGCTGGGCATCGGCCTGGCGGTCGATACGCGCGGCGGCTCGCGCTACGTCCACGAACAGCTGAGCGAAGGCGACCTGGTGGACATCGGGGAGCCCAGGCAACTGTTCGGGCTGCAGGCGCAGGCCGCAGGCCACGTCTTCATCGCAGGCGGCATAGGCATCACGCCCATCCTCAGCATGATCCATGCATGCGTCAGGCGCGGCGAGCCCTGGCGGCTGCTGTACTGCGTGCGCGACCGCGACGCGGCCGCCTACCTGCCTGAACTCGCGGTCCACGGCGAGCGCGTGGCGCTGCATGTCGACAGCGAACAAGGCGGCGCGCGCTGCAACCTCGACGCCTATCTGGGCGCGCTGGAGGAACCGGGCCTGCATATCTACTGCTGCGGACCCGGGCCGTTGATGGATGCGGTGGGCGCGGCCTGTGCACGCAGCGCAATCGCCGCGGCGCGCGTGCATTACGAGCGCTTCGCCGCCAGCGCTCCCGTCACGGACGAACCCGGCTCAAGCTTCACGATACGGCTCGCGCGCAGCGGCGGCTGCCACGAAGTGCCCGCGGACAAGTCGGTGCTGGACGTGTTGGAAGCGGCCGGCGTCGCCTGGCCGCACTCCTGCCGCGAGGGCCTGTGCCGCAGCTGCGAAGCGGCCGTGCTGTCCGGCGAGGTCGATCATCGCGACTACGTGCTCAGCGACGAGGAACGCGCCGCCAACCGCAGCATGATGGTCTGCGTGTCGCGCGGCTGCGGCACGCTGGAACTCGACGTCTAGGCGGGTTCCTGCAAGGCCGACGCGTCCAGCAGATGGTCGACGATGGCGAGTATCTGCTCGGCGGCTTCGCCGATGTGCCGCTCCAGCGCGGTCTCGGCGTCTTCGGCTCGGCCCTGCCGCGCCAGCGCGATCAGCTCGCTGTGCTCGTCGTGGGCCTGCTGGCGGATCGGCGCGTTGACGATCTGGAAGCGGAAATAGCGTTCGGACTTTTCATGCAGCGCGCGCACCATGGCAAGCGCGGCGGGGCGTTGCGCAGAGCGGTACAGCAGTTCGTGCAGTTGCCAGTTCAGGCGCCCCCATTGCTCGGGCTCGGCCGTGTCCATCTGCGCCACCACCTGGCTCGCCAGGTCCAGGTCCTGGGCCTCGCGCTGCTGCACGGCCAGGCGCAACAGCCACGGCTCCAGCCGCAGGCGGATGTCGAAGAACTCCTGCACCTCGGCGCGCGACAGCATGGAGACGTAGGCGCCGCGATGCGGAATCATGTCGATCAGCCCTTCCGCGCTGAGCTGGCGGATGGCCTCGCGCACGGGCAGCCGGCTCACGCCCAGTTCCTCGGCGAACAATTCCTGGCGCAGCGCCGAGCCGGGAGGAATCGCGCCGGACAGGATACGGTCGCGCAGTTCGTCGACCACCAGTTCGACGGCGGTCTTGCGCACAAGGCGGCCGGGGGTGGCGGCCTGGGAACGGGACGGGCTGGGAGCGGATAACGGCGAATTCTGGGACATAAACCTGCCTGGTTGCCCCGTGCGGCGGAGGCGGCACGGGAGGGTCTGGCTGGAACCGGGGCCGCCATGCCCAGGAAAACCCCGAGAGACAGCCGGTGCCCGCAGCCCTTTTAATGTGAGTATATTGGATCCATGATCCAGTTCAAGCCGGCGCCCATAAGGGCGAAGGTCCGAGGCCAGAGCCTCGTTTTTTTAAGTCCCATATTTTTGGATCCAATATCCAATAACCAGAATCCGACCGGACCCAACCGGACGGACCACGCATCAGGAGCCGCAGCATGAGCATTCAATGGCAAGGCGTATTCCCCGCCGTCACCACCAAGCTGAAACCCGATTTTTCGCTGGACCTGGAGGCCATCCGCCAGGGACTGGACCGCCTGATCGAGAACGGCGTGGGCGGCGTGGTGATGATGGGCATGGTGGGCGAAAACGCCCAGCTCTCGCCCGAAGAGAAACTGCAGGTGCTGCGCACCGCCGTGGACACCGTGCGCGGACGGGTGCCCGTGATCTCGGGCGTGGCCGAAACCGGCACCGCGCGCGCCGCGGCCTTCGCGCAGGAAGCCGCGCGCATCGGCGTGAACGGCCTGATGGTGTTCCCCGGCCTGACCTACAAGTCCGACAACCGCGAAACCGTGGCCTTCTACCGCGCCGTGGCGCGCGCCAGCGCCCTGCCGATCCTGCTGTACAACAACCCGCGCGGCTATGGCGTGGACCTGACGCCGGACCTGGTGGCCGAACTGCTGCAAGAGCCGACCATCGTCGCCATCAAGGAGGAGTCCTACGACACCACCCGCGTGACCGACCTGATCACGCGCTTTGGCGACCGCCTTGCCGTGGTCTGCGGAGTGGACGACCTGATCCTGGAAAGCGCCGCGCTGGGCGTGACCGCCTGGGTGTCGGGCATGGCCAACGCCGTGCCCAAGGCGTCCGTCGACCTGCTGAAGCTGGCCGTCGAGGGCGATTTCGTGCGGGCCCGCAAGCTCTATGCCGCGCTGACCCCGCTGTTCCACCTGGACACGGTGGTCAAGCTGGTGCAGCACATCAAGCTGGCCGAACACCTGATCAGCGGCAGCGCCGAAACCGTCAAGCCGCCGCGCCTGGACCTGGCCGGAGCCGAACGCGAACGCACCATCGCCATCACCAAACAGACTCTCGCGGACCTTTCCGCCTTGGGCTACTGATACCGGAGCCGCCACCATGCGCCCCTACCGCCTGTCCGCGCTGGTCGTCAGCGCCCTGTCCGCAGTCTCCGTCCTGTCCGCCGCGCATGCCGCGGACTACCCCGCCCGCTCGATGGAACTGGTGGTCGCCTACCAGCCCGGCGGCGGCAGCGACAACACCGCGCGCGCCATCGCCGAGGCGGTGCGCCCGCCCATGCTGGCGCAGCCCACGGTGGTGATCAACAAGCCCGGCGCCAGCGGCTCCATCGGCTGGGCCTACGTCGCCAACGCGCAGCCCGACGGCTACCGGCTGGTGCTGATGACGCCTGAAATGCTGGTGGTGCCCCTGATGGGCATAGGCAAGACCACGGTCGGCGACTTCCAGCCCATTGCCCGCTTCACCGACGATCCCTCGTCGGTCACGGTGCGCGCCGATGCGCCCTGGAAGACGGTGGAGGAATTCCTGGCGGACGCCAAGAAGAATCCCGAGCGCGTCGCGGTGTCCAATGCCGGCATCGGCACCGTGCCGCACATGGCGGCGGCGGCGCTGGGGGAACAGGCCGGCGTGAAGTTCGTGCACGTGCCCTACCAGGGCTCGGCCCCGGCCATCATGGGTCTCCTGGCGGGCGACGTGCAGGCCACGACGGTCGCCTACGCCGAACTGCAGCAGCACGTCGAGACCGGCAAGCTGCGCACCCTGGCCGTCATGGCGCCCAAGCGGCTGGACAATCTGCCCGCCGTGCCCACCATGAAGGAAAAAGGCGCGGACCTGCAATTCAGCGTCTGGCGCGGCATCGGACTGCCCAAGGCCACGCCCGCGGACGCGGTGGAGAAATGGCGGGCCGCGGCCCGCCAGGTGGCGCAATCGCAGGACTTCCAGGCGCTGATGCGCAAGCAGAACCTGACGCCCTCCTACGCCGACCTGCCGCAGTTCACGGCCGACGTGGCGCGCCAGGAGGAAGCGTTCAAGGCTTTGGTGCCCAAGCTCAATCTGAAGCCCTGAGCCTGCAGCCCTGAATGGCAGCGGGCGCCCCGCGCCCGCTGCCTGACCCGCTTATTCGACCGTCGCGCCCGACTTCTTCACGACTTCGGCCCAACGCGGGATTTCCGTCGCCATCAGGTCGCGCAGCTGTTCCGGCGTGCTGCCGACCAGTTCCATGCCCATGGTCTTGCCCAGCTTTTCCTGCACGTCGGGCTCTTTCACGATCGCCGCGATTTCCTGGGCCAGCTTGTCGAGGATGGGCTTGGGCGTCCCTTTGGGTGCGTACACGGCCTGCCAGGACGCCATCTGGAAGCCCGGCACGCCGGCTTCCTGCATGGTCGGCACCTCGGGCGCCAGCGCGATGCGGTCCTTGGTGGTCACGGCCAGCAGCTTGAGCTTGCCGGTCTGCAGCAGGGGCAAGGCCGCCGTCATCTGGTCGAACATGAAGGTCACCGCGCCGGAAGACACGTCCACCATGGCGGGCGGCGTGCCCTTGTACGGCACGTGCGTGAGCGGCACGCC
>JALDYL010000265.1:0-5655 GCA_032153965.1 Achromobacter sp.
CCACGCTGAACCCCGAAGACGTGCGCGAACTGGCCAACGCCGGCTCGCAGATCCGTCAATGGATCATCGACGCGCCGTTCTCGTCCGAGTTCGAAGCGCAGATCCGTGCAGCCTTCGCCAAGCTCGACGCTGACGGCAAGGGCTCGTTCGCCGTGCGTTCCTCCGCCACCGCCGAAGACCTGCCCGACGCCTCGTTCGCCGGCCAGCAGGAAACCTTCCTGAACGTCGTCGGCATCGACGACGTGCTGGACAAGATCCGCCACGTGTTCGCGTCGCTGTACAACGACCGCGCCATTTCCTATCGCGTGCACAAGGGCTACGCCCACGCCGACGTCGCGCTGTCGGCCGGCATCCAGCGCATGGTGCGTTCCGACAAGGGCAGCGCCGGCGTCATGTTCACCATCGACACCGAATCGGGCTTCCAGGACGTGGTGTTCATCACCTCGTCCTACGGTCTGGGCGAAACCGTGGTGCAGGGTGCGGTCAACCCCGACGAGTTCTACGTCTTCAAGCCGACGCTGGCCCAGGGCCACTACCCGATCGTGGGCCGCCGCATCGGCTCCAAGCTGATCAAGATGGAGTTCGACCCCGAGCGTCCCGAAGGCCGCGCCGTGCGCACGGTCGACGTGCCGGTGTCCGAGCGCAACCGCTACTCGCTGACCGACGACGAGGTCAACGAGCTGGCCCGCTACGCCGTCATCATCGAGAAGCACTACCAGCGCCCGATGGACATCGAGTGGGGCCGCGACGGCATCGACGGCAAGATCTACATCCTGCAGGCGCGCCCGGAAACGGTGAAGTCGCAGCAGGGCGTCAACGACGTGCAGCAGCGCTACCGCCTGAAGGCCACCGGCCAGGTCCTGATCACCGGCCGCGCGATCGGCCAGAAGATCGGCTCCGGTCCCGTGCGCGTGGTGGGCGACATCTCGGACATGGACAAGGTCCAGCCGGGCGACGTGCTGGTCACCGACATGACGGATCCCAACTGGGAACCCGTGATGAAGCGTGCCGCGGCCATCGTGACGAACCGTGGCGGCCGTACCTGCCACGCCGCGATCATCGCGCGCGAACTGGGCATTCCGGCGGTGGTGGGTTGCGGTAACGCCACCGACCTGCTGAAGGAAGGCCAGGCCGTGACCGTGTCTTGCGCGGAAGGCGACGAAGGCCGCATCTATGACGGCCTGATCGAAACCGAAGTGGAAGAAGTGCGCCGCGGCGAAATGCCCGCCATCGATCTGAAGATCATGATGAACGTGGGCAACCCGCAACTGGCCTTCGACTTCGCGCAGATTCCGAACGGCGGCGTCGGCCTGGCGCGCCTGGAGTTCATCATCAACAACAACATCGGCATCCACCCCAAGGCGGTGCTGGACTACCCGAACGTCGACGGCGAACTGAAGAAGGCCGTGGAATCGGCGGCCCGCGGCCATGCCAGCCCGCGCGCCTTCTTCGTCGAGAAGATGGCCGAAGGCGTGGCGACCATCGCCGCCGCCTTCTACCCCAAGCCCGTCATCGTGCGCATGTCGGACTTCAAGTCCAACGAGTACCGCAAGCTGGTCGGCGGTTCGCGCTACGAGCCCGAGGAAGAGAACCCCATGCTGGGCTTCCGCGGCGCGTCGCGCTACATCGCCGAGGACTTCGCCGAGTGCTTCCGCATGGAATGCGAAGCGCTGAAGAAGGTGCGCGATGAAATGGGCCTGACCAACGTCGAGATCATGGTGCCCTTCGTGCGCACCCTGGGCCAGGCGTCCAAGGTGGTGGACCTGCTCGCCAAGCACGGCCT
Organism: Achromobacter sp.; assembly: GCA_032153965.1. Classification (GTDB taxonomy): domain Bacteria; phylum Pseudomonadota; class Gammaproteobacteria; order Burkholderiales; family Burkholderiaceae_B; genus Achromobacter. Next base: position 1,784 of record JALDYL010000265.1, read on the forward strand.
GGCGCGCGGCGAAAACGGCCTGAAGCTCATCATGATGTGCGAAGTGCCGTCCAACGCCATCCTGGCCGACGAGTTCCTGCAGTACTTCGACGGCTTCTCCATCGGTTCGAACGACATGACTCAGCTGACGCTGGGCCTGGACCGCGACTCGGGCATGGAGCTGCTGGCCGCCGACTTCGACGAACGCGACGAGGCCGTGAAGTTCATGCTGCGCCGCGCGATCAAGGCTTGCCTGGCCGCCAACAAGTACGTGGGCATCTGCGGCCAAGGCCCCAGCGACCACCCGGACTTCGCGCAATGGCTGAAGGACGAGGGCATCCTGTCGATGTCGCTCAACCCGGACACCGTTGTCGATACCTGGCAGCGCCTGGCCAAGGGCTGATCGGCTTGCCGATGTGAAAACCCCGCGCCTGCAAGGGCGCGGGGTTTTTTTATGCGTAAGACGAGGCTGGGGCTATGCTGCCAGCGCTTCGCGCGCAATCAATTCGCGCTTGCGGTCTATGCCCCAGCGGTAGCCGGCCAGCGAGCCGTCGGTGCGCACCACCCGGTGGCAGGGGATGGCCAGCGCGATGTTGTTGGTGGCGCAGGCGCGGGCCACGGCGCGCACGGCCCGCGGCGAGCCTATGCGCTCGGCGATGTCGGTGTAGGTGGCGGTTGCGCCCACGGGGATCTCGCGCAGGGCTTGCCAGACCTGGCGCTGGAAGGCCGTGCCGCGCACGTCCAGGGGCAGGTCCAGGCCGCGGGAGGGGTCTTCGACGAAGCCCACCACGGCCGCCACCCAGCTTTCGAACTGCGCGTCCGCGCCGATCAGGCGGGCGGCCTTGAAGCGGTCCTGCAGGTTGCGCACCAGTTGTTCCGGGTCTTCGTGCAGCGCGATTTCGCAGATGCCGGTGTCGCTGGCCGCCACCAGCAGCGCGCCCAGGGTGCATTGCGCCACCGCGAAGCGGATATCCACGCCTTCGCCGCTCTTGCGAAAGGCGGTGGGCGTCATGCCCAGGATGGCGGGGGCGGCTTCGTAGAAGCGGCCGCTGGAATTGAAGCCGGCGTCGTACATGGCGTCGGTGACGCTGGCGCTCTGCTTGAGCTGCTGGCGGGCGCGGCCCGCGCGCAGGGCGTCGGCGTAGGCCTTGGGGGTGATGCCGGTGGCCGCCTTGAAGACGCGGTGGAAATGGAAGCGGCTCATGCCGGCCTGCTCGGCCAGGGTGGACAGATCCGGCGGCTGCTCGGCTTCCAGGGCGCGGCAGGCGCGTTCGACGGCGGCGGCGTGCTGTTTGCTCAGGGCGGCGGCTTGGTTCATGAAAAAGCTCCTGTTGCGCATGGACTCACGCGCTTGGACCCATCGTCTCAAAAGCCTGCCCCCGCCGCACTCCGTATGTTGCGCGGCGGCCGCGCCGGGTATCACGCGGGCGCGTAGGCGTCCAGAAAGCGCCGCAGCAGGCCGCCCGCCACGGGCGTGGCGCGGACGTTGGCGGACAGGCCCGGCACGTCCAGGTTTTCAGCCGTATAGCGGCGGCCGAAGCGTTCCAGGTGGGCGCGGATGAAGTCGGGACCGAATTCAGGGTGGAACTGGGTCGAAAACACGTTGAGCCCGATGCGGATCATCTGGTGTTCGTCCAGGTCCGAGCGCGCCAGCACGGCGGCGCCGGGCGGCGGTTGCAGCACCGTCTGCGCGTGCAGCATCTGGGCGGGGAAGGTGGACGGCAGCCCGGCCAGCAGCTTGTCGCCCGCGGCGGGCGGCAGCAGCTCGACCGTCTGGGTGCCGACCTCGCGTCCGGCGGGGTTGTAGCCGACCTTGCCGCCCAGCGCGTGCGCCAGCAACTGGTGGCCGTAGCAGACGCCGAACATGGGCAGGCCGGCCGCGGCGGCTTCGCGCAGCCAGGCGGCGGTGTCCTCGCTCCAGGGCTCCTTGTCGGTCACCATGGCGGGCGAGCCCGTGATCAGCGCGGCGCGGTAGCTGGCGGGAGCCTGCGGCCGCTTGCCTTCGTGCACGGGCACGACTTCCATGGTCTCGACGCTCAGGCCGGCGGCCTGCGCGAGTTGTTCGGCATAGCCGCCGAACTGGCTTTTGAGCGTATCGTCCGGATCGCCGGTGTGCAGGATCAGGACGGGGAGAGCGGAGGGTATTGCAGCGGTCATTGGGGGCTTGTGCGTAAAGGATGCGGGCGCCGGGTTCCGGAGGGAGATCCACCGCCAGCGCACATCATAATCCAGCCCTCCGATCCATGATGAAAGGCGCTTTTCCGTTCCGTCCCGGAAATACGTACAATTCCGCTCAGATACTCATCCTTTCGGGCGAACAAAGACTATGTGGATTTGGCTGGGACTGGCCGCGCTGGCCCTGATCGGGGAATTGGCGACTGGCACTTTCTATCTGTTGCTGGTGGCCCTGGGGCTGGCGGCCGGGGGCGTGGCCGCATGGTTCGGCGCCGGGCTGGAGTGGCAGCTGGTGGGCTGCGGCATCGTGCTGCTGCTGGGCCTGCTGGTGCTGCGCAAGACGCGCGTGCTGAAAAAGCGCGAGGTCGATTCCGCTCGCAATGCCGACGTCAACCTGGACATCGGCCAGACGGTGTCGGTCGAGGCCTGGTCCGACCAGGGCACCGCGCGCGTCTGGTACCGCGGCGCGCACTGGCAGGCTGAACTGGCCCAGGGCCAGGCGCCGGTCGCCGGAGAACAAACCATCATTGAAATGCGCGGCTCGATCCTGGTGCTGGCCCCCAAGGGCGCACCCGGCTTGGCCTGAGCAAGGCCGGCCCGCCGCGGGCGGGGCCGGCAGCGGACGTCCGCAAGATTCGGACGGTTTCCGCATATGTACTTACCAGAAGGAGAGGCTCCGAATCATGATGATCGATACATCCACCATCGTCCTGCTCGTCATCGTCGCGCTGGCGATACTGATAGTCATCAAGGCGATCGCCATCGTGCCTCAGCAGCACGCCTGGGTGGTCGAGCGGCTGGGCAAGTTCGATCGGGTGCTGTCGCCCGGCGCGGGCTTCGTCATTCCGTTCATCGAGCGCGTGTCGTACAAGCACTCGCTCAAGGAAATCCCGCTGGACGTGCCCAGCCAGGTCTGCATCACGCGCGACAACACGCAGCTGCAGGTCGACGGCGTGCTGTACTTCCAGGTGACCGATCCCATGCGCGCGTCGTATGGCTCGTCGAACTACATCTCGGCCATCACGCAGCTGGCGCAGACGACCCTGCGTTCGGTCATCGGCAAGATGGAGCTGGACCGCACCTTCGAAGAGCGTGACTCCATCAACAGCAACATCGTCTCGTCGTTGGACGAGGCGGCGCTGAACTGGGGCGTGAAGGTGCTGCGCTACGAGATCAAGGATTTGACCCCGCCCAACGAGATCCTGCGCGCGATGCAGGCGCAGATCACCGCCGAGCGTGAAAAGCGCGCCCTGATCGCGGCCTCCGAAGGCCGCCGCCAGGAACAGATCAACATCGCCACCGGCGAGCGCGAAGCCGCCATTGCCCGTTCCGAAGGCGAGAAGCAGGCGCAGATCAACCAGGCGCAGGGCGAGGCCGCCGCGGTGCTGGCAATCGCCGAGGCCACCGCCAAGGCCATCACCCAGGTGGCGGATTCGGTGCGCCAGCCGGGCGGCATGGAAGCCGTGAACCTGAAGGTGGCCGAGCGCTACGTCGAGGCTTTCGGCAACGTCGCCAAGGAAGGCAATACGCTGATCCTGCCGGCGAACCTGGCGGACGTGGGCGGCATGATCGCGTCCGCCATGACGATAGTGAAGTCCACCCGCAACAGCTGATAACCGCGCCCGGCGGCGCCTGACGATGATCGCTCCCGTTAACTTGCTTCTGATAGCGGCATTGGCGGGAGTGCTTGCGCTGTGCGTGCTGGGGTCCCTGGCCCG
>JALDYL010000266.1:0-5613 GCA_032153965.1 Achromobacter sp.
CCCCTATGACGGGGCTGCGGCGTCCCTGGCGGCCCGGCGTATCGTTGACCATCATGCGTGTCCGATTGCTAACGGCTTTACTGGTTTTTACCTGCGCCGCCAGCGTCGGTCCGTCGCCCGTCCGCGCGCAGAACCTGATCCAGATCTGGCAATCGGCGCTGGGCAATGACCCGATCTACGCCGCCGCGCGCGCCAACTACCGCGCCGGCCTCGAAAAAGAACCCCAGGCGCGCTCCCTGCTCCTGCCCCTGATCTCCGCCGAAGCGGGCGGGGCCTACCAGGAAACCCGCAGCACCCGCGGCATGGGCATCGCCTACAGCGGCGGACGCGGCGTGTGGGACCTGTCCCTGACCCAGCCGCTGTTCGACTGGGGCCGCTGGCAGAACTTCGAGCAATCCAAGCTGATCGTCGCCGACGTCGAGGTGCAGCTGCAACAGGCCTACCAGGACTTGCTGCTGCGCGTGGCCGACGCCTATTTCAATGTGCTCTACGCCCAGGACACGCTGGCCGCCACCGAGGCCGAGAAGGCCGCCGTGGCCGGGCAGCTTGAGTCCGCCAAGCGCAACTTCGAGCTGGGCAACGCCACCATCACCGATACCTACGAGGCGCAGGCCCGCTACGACCTGGTGGTGGCCCAGGAACTGCGCCTGCAGAACGATCTGGAAGTGCGCCGCGACGAGCTGGCCAAGATCATAGGCACGGCTCCCGGCGCGTTGTCCGAACTGCCCTATGGCGTGCAACTGCCCGCGCCGCAACCCGCCCGCGTGGCCGACTGGAGCAACCAGGCCGAGTCCTCCAGCCTGGACGTGCTGCGCGCCCAGCTCCTGACGCGCATCGCCGGACGCGAGATCCAGATCGCCAAGAGCGGCCACTATCCGACCCTGAACCTGCGCGCCAGCAGCGGCAGCGCCAGCGACGCCGTGATGCGCAATGCCGCGCCGGGCAAGCCCATCGACAGCACCATCGGCGTGGTGCTGTCGATTCCGCTCTACTCGGGCGGCGGGGTCTCGTCGCAAGTGACCGAAAAGGTCCAGCTGGAACAGAAGGCGCGCCACGACTACGAGGCGGCGCGCCGCCAGGCCGTCCAGGCCGCGCGCCAGTACTACACCGGGGTCACCAGCGGCCTGGCCCGCATCCAGGCACTGGAAGCCGGCGAAAAGTCCAGCCGCGCCGCGGTCGAAGCCAACCGCACCGGCTACGAGGTCGGCGTGCGCATCAACCTGGACGTGCTCAACGCCCAGCAGCAGCTTTACGCCACCCAGCGCGATCTGGCCCTGGCGCGCTACAGCACCGTGCTCACCAGCCTGCGCCTGAAGGCCACCAGCGGCATCCTGGCCGAGGCGGACCTGGAAGCGATCAACCGCCTGCTGCGGGAACCGCGCTGAGGCAGCTGCGGGGTCCTGCTTAGTTGTTCTGGATTTTCTTCACGAGCGCGGTAGTAGAGCGCTCGAACTCGAACGGAATCGCCACTGCCCGGCCGCCCCAGGTCTTGACCAGGGCAGTCTCGGGCAGCTTTTCCATGTCGTAGTCGCCGCCCTTGACGATCAGGTCGGGCTTGAGCTGGCCGATCAGGGCTTCGGGCGTGTCTTCATGGAAGGACGTGACCACGGTCACGAAGCCCAGCGCCGCCAGCAAGGCGGCGCGGTCTTCCATGCGGTTGAGCGGGCGCTCGGCGCCCTTGCCCAGACGGCGCACCGACTCGTCGGTGTTCACCGCCACCACCAGGGTCGCGCCCAGCTGGGCGGCCTGGTCGAGGTAGGTCGCGTGGCCCCGGTGCAGGATGTCGAAGACGCCGTTGGTGAACACCAGCGGCCGCGGCAAGCGGCCGGAGGCGACGGCGGCGACGCATTCGTCGCGGGACAGGACCTTGGATTCGAAACGGGCGGCAGGCATGCGGCGATTGTATCGCCCCGGCTCAGGCGCCGCCCAGGATGATCTGCTTTTCCTTGGGCACGATCAGAGCCGTCATTTCCTTGCGGTAGCGGTTCAGGTCCTTCACCGTTTCGAAGCTGCGGTCCATCAGCTTGGACAGGATGTGCAGGATGCGGGTGGCGACCTTCTGTTCCCATTCGCCGTCAAAGCGGATCTGCGTGTCCAGCCAGTGCTCCAGCCAGCCCGGTTCCGGCAGGCGCGACTGCACCGTGTCGTTGGGGAACAGGTCCTTGTTCACGTGCAGGTTGGTCGGATGCAGGGCCTGCTGCGTGCGCCCGGCCGAGGCCATCAGCACGCCGATCTTGGAGAACGCCAGGCGGGCCTGTTCGCTGGTGTCCTGGCCGCGGTCGTGCAGCGCGCGGCGCATGTACTGCAGGTAGGCCCCAGCGTGGCGGGCCTCGTCCTGGGCCACGGTCTTGTAGATGGCCTTGATGACCGGCTCCGTGTGCCATTCGGCGGCGCGGCGGTACCAGTGGTTCAGGCGGACCTCGCCGCAAAAGTGCAGCATCAGGGTTTCGAGTTCGGGCGCGGCGTCGAACTCGAAGCGCACGTTGTGCAGTTCTTCCTCGGTCGGCACCAGGTCCGGGCAGAAGCGGCGCAGGTATTCGATCAGCACCAGCGAATGCTTCTGCTCTTCAAAGAACCACACCGACATGAATGCGCAGAAGTCACTGTCGCCGCGATTGTCGCGCAGGAACATCTCCGTGGCCGGCAACGCCGCCCATTCGGTGATGGCGTTCATCTTGATGGTTTGCGCCTGCTCGTCAGAGAGCTTGCTGCGATCGAAATCCCCCCAGGGGATATCGTGAGCCATGTTCCAGCGCACCGCTTCCATGGTCTTGAAGAGTTCAGGATAAAGCATGGTCTGCCCTTGTATTCGTCCCGCTAGTGGGGCTATGGATATAGAAATTAAGAATGGCGCGCACGCTGCCGGCAAGGGCGCTGCATTCATCCACCGCAGCGCTATTTTTCGCCGTGTACCGCGAAGCTATGATGACCGTTTCATGAATGAAACATGACAGATACCGTCTAGATCATCGCGCCGCCTATCGGGTCAAGGCCCATATCGCGACCCCGATGGCGACCGCCGCCACCCCAACCAGCGCTGCAACCAGCCGGTTGTTCTGTTCCTGGGCCCGCCGCAACTGGATCATCTCCGCCAGCAAGGCGGGCGACACATTGGGACGGCTCAGATGGTCATGGACCAACCTGGGCAAGGCGGGCAGCATCTGCGACCACTGCGCGGCCTCCTTTTCCAGGCTCTGCCGCAGGCCCTTGAAACCGACGCGCTGGCGCATCCAGCGTTCCAGATAGGGCTTGGCGGTCTTCCAGAGATCCAGGTTGGGATCGAGCTGGCGGCCCAATCCCTCGACGTTCAGCAAGGTCTTCTGCAACAGGACCAGCTGCGGCTGGATCTCCACATTGAACCGGCGCGAGGTCTGGAACAGCCGCAGCAGCACCTGCCCCAGCGAGATTTCCGACAACGGCCGGTCAAAGTACGGTTCGCAGACGGCGCGCACCGCGCCCTCCAGCTCTTCTTCGCGCGTATCGGGCGGTACCCAGCCCGACTCGATGTGCAGCTGCGCCACGCGGCGGTAATCGCGGTGGAAGAAGGCCAGGAAGTTCTGCGCCAGGTAATTCTTGTCGAACTCGGACAGCGAACCCACGATGCCGAAGTCCAGGGCGATGTAGCTGCCCAGCGTTTCCGGGCGGTCCGACACGTAAATGTTGCCCGGGTGCATGTCGGCGTGGAAGAAGCCGTCGGTGAAGACCTGGGTGAAGAAGATCTCCACGCCGGTGCGCGCCAGCGTCGGGATGTCGATGCCCGCCTGGCGCATGCGCTCCACCTGGCCCACCGGCATGCCGTACATGCGCTGCATGGTGAACACCGTGGACGCGGTGTATTCCCAGATCACTTCGGGCACGATCAGCATGTCGCCGCGGCCGGACTCGGGGCCGAAATTGCGGCGCAGCTGGCTGCAGTTGGAGGCTTCGCGCACCAGGTCCAGCTCGTCGTGCAGATACTTGTCGAACTCGGCCACGACTTCGCGCGGCTTCAGGCGGCGGCCGTCGGCGCCCAGGCGCTCGATGATGCGCGCCACCACCTTCAAGAGCGACAGGTCCTTCTCGATGATGCTGAGCATGCCCGGGCGCAGCACCTTGACCGCGACCTCGCGGCCGTCATGCAGCACCGCGAAGTGCACCTGGGCGATCGAGGCCGAGGCCACCGGGTCCACTTCGAACTGCGCGAACAGCTTCTCGGGCGGCGCGCCCAGCGCGGCCTCGATGCAGGCCGCCGCCTGCGCCGAGGGAAACGGCGGCACGCGGTCCTGCAGGAGCGCCAGCTCGTCGGCAATGTCGGCGGGAATCAGGTCGCGGCGGGTGGACAGCACCTGTCCGAACTTGACGAAAATCGGGCCCAGCGATTCCAGCGCCAGGCGCAGCCGCAAGCCCCGCGGCTTGCGCGGCCTTGTGCCCAGGCGGATGACGCGCAGCAGGCAGGTGGCCAGCGGATGGTTCAGGCTGGAGAGCACCAGCTCGTCCAGGCCATAGCGCAGCGAAACCACAATGATGCGAAAGAGGCGCAGCAGGGGAAACATGTATCAGGCGCCCCGCTTTGCGCTGGCGGACGCCAGACGGGTTTGCAGCGCCGCGGCCGAACGGGCCAGCGCATCCGCGCGGGCGTTCAGTTCGGCCAGGTCCAGGCGCCACTGTTCCAGCGCCGGGCGGCTCGCCAGCATGCCGCTTTCCTCGGACAGGTATTCAGACACGTTCTCGTCCAGGCGCAGGCTGGCCGTGCGCGCGCCGCCGGCGGCGGCACGCGCCCCGCCCACCAGACGCAGCGCGGCGATGTCGCCCACCACCCGGGCCAACGCGTCTTCCGGATCCCAGCGTAGCTGCTTGGACAGGTCCGACACCACCTGCGCCAGCGCCGCGTCGCCCGAGATATGGGTCGCCTCGGCGAAATCAGGACGCTCGCGGTCCGCGCCCAGGCGCGGCAACGGCAGTTTTTCAGGCGCGACCGTCAGGGTCACGTCGGGCACCACGGCCGCATCGGCCTGGGCCGCCAGGCCGTCGCTGTCGATGGTGAGGCCCAGGCTGAAGCCGCCCAGCGCGAAACGCACCGTTTTGCCCGCATGCCGGACCAGACGCGCGCGCGCCCAGTCCTCGCGCCGCAACAGGGCGTTGAGCGCGCTTACAGCCAGACGCGAGGGGGTGGGCAGGAACGGAAAGGGCAGCATGACGGTCTGCAACGGCCCCGGTTACCGGGGTTGCCGAAGTTAATGGGTAAATCGGGAGTGTAACGGGTTAGATGAACGGGTGTTTTGCGCAAGCACATGGAAAAACCGGCCCTGTGAGGGCCGGTTCAAACAGATGCCTTGCGGCATCCGCAACGGAGGCGGGGATCGGCCCCGGCCGGCCGGGCTTAGCTGGCCAGATCCACCGGGATCTGCTGGATGCCTGCCAGCAGCCAGCCGCCATTGGCGGGCTTGAACAGGTTCCAGACTTCCTCGAAGCGGAACGCCTCGGCGCCCGGCGCTTCGCGCAGCATGCCGGAGAAGCGCACGCTGGCCAGGTGGCCGTCGGACACGGTTTCGATGCCCAGCATTTCGGCGTTCAACAGCACCACTTCGGTCTTGTTGGGCGCCGCGCCGCGCTCGGCCAGCTGCGGCTTGAGCT
>JALDYL010000051.1:0-27857 GCA_032153965.1 Achromobacter sp.
AGAAAATCGACATGCACGCGCACTTCTTCCCGCCGATCACCCGGCAGGAAGCGGCGGCCCTAGATCCCGTCAACGCCCCCTGGCTGCGGCTGGACGGCGACGGCTCGAGCGGCCAGATCATGGCGGGCGAACGCCCCTTCCGCCCGGTGGACGCCACCCTGTGGGACCCGGCCCTGCGCCTGCAGCAGATGGACCGCAACGGCGTGGACCTGCAGATCCTGTGCGCGACGCCCATCATGTTCGGCTACTCCTATCCCGCGCAGGCCGCGGCCGACTGGGCGGCGCGCATGAACGACCTGGCGCTGGAGCATTGCGCCCACGCGCCGGCGCGCCTGAAGGCGCTGGCGCAGGTGCCATTGCAAGACCTGGAGCTGGCCTGCAAGGAAGCGTCGCGCGCCCGCGCCGCCGGCCACCTGGGCGTGCAGATCGGCAACCACGTGGGCCCGCGCGACCTGGACGACGAGACCCTGGTGCAGTTCCTGATTCACTGCGCCAACCACGACATCCCGGTGCTGGTGCATCCCTGGGACATGATGACCGACGGCCGCATGAAGAAATGGATGCTGCCGTGGCTGGTCGCCATGCCCGCCGAAACCCAGCTGGGCATCCTGTCGCTGATCCTGTCCGGCGCGTTCGAACGCATCCCGCGCAGCCTGAAGCTCTGCTTCGCGCATGGCGGGGGCAGCTTCGCCTTCCTGCTGGGCCGGGTGGACAACGCCTGGCGCCATCGCGACATCATCCGCCAGGACTGTCCGCAGCTGCCCTCTTCCTACACCGACCGCTTCTACACCGACAGCGCGGTATTCGACCCGCGCGCGCTGCGCCTGCTGATCGACGTGATGGGCGAAGACCGCGTGCTGCTGGGCTCGGACTACCCCTATCCGCTGGGCGAGCAGGAAGTGGGCAAGCTGGTGACGCGCGCCGACCTGCCGCCGGAAGTGCAGCAGAAGATCCTGTGCCGCAACACGATGGAGTTCTTCGGCCTGAATTCCTGACGCGCTTTGCGTTGCGGGACGGCTGCGATCAGGTCTGGACGTCCAAGGACGCGAATGGCGGCAATGGCAGCCCCAGCCTGCCGCTCCATTCGGCCATTTCAGCCTTCAGCGCCGGCGGGACCGGAATCCCCGTGGTCTGGCGCTGCGCCTGCGAGGCCAGTTCGGGATCGCCCGGCATGCGTGGCGATCCAGGCTGCGCAGCCAATTCCGCCGCCATGCCGGCCACCACCGCGGCCAGTACCGCGCCGCCGGCGAACCGGGCGGGATCCATGACGATGAAGAACGCCCCCAGCTCGCGCGGGCGTTCCAGCTGCTCGTACATGGGATCGATGTGCGGCCCGTAGGGATTGCCGTTGAGCGGCCCGCACAGCAATTCGACCATCATCGCCAGGCCATAGCCCTTGTGGCCGTACTCGCCGCCCAGCGGCGTCAGGGCGCGGGCATGCGCCGCGTCGGTCACGCCTTGTCCCTCGCCATCCAGCGCCACGCCCACGGGTAGTTCCGCGCCGTCGCGACGCGCGTTCATGACGCGATTCCAGGGGATCGAAGTCGTCGCCATGTCCAGGCACAGCGGCTCGCCGCCCTGCCTGGGGAACGCAAAGGAAATGGGATTGGTGCCGAAGTACGGCAGCCGGCCGCCGAACGGCGCGGCGATGGCGTCGGAGTGCGTGTAGGCCATGCCTATCAGTCCCTGCCGGGCTGCCGCCCGCGTGTACAGGCCGATGGCCCCGCAGTGCGAAGAGTCGCTGACGCCGACGGCGCCCACGCCCGCCTCGCGCGCCAGCGCCATGGCGGTCTCGTTGGCGCGGTGCGCCACCACGATGCCGTGGCCCCTGCCGCCATGCACCTGCGCGGTGGCCGGCCCGCTCTGCTCGATGCGGATGTCGGGCCGCGCCAGGATGGAACCATGGACGATTCGGTTCAGATAGTGTGGCAGCCGCGCGATGCCATGCGAATCGATGCCCCACAGGCTGGTCTGCGCCAGGCTGAAAGCCAGGCAGCAGGCGTCGTCCTGATTGAAGTCCAAGGCCCCCAGGCACGCCTCGCCCCAATGCCGCCACTGCGCCGCGTCCACGCTTTCCAGCCTTGCCATGCTGCGCTCCTTGTGGATGCTGGCGGCGCGCCGCCAGCGGTCAAGCGGCCGGCACGGGCTGCGCCGAGCCTTGCCGGGCCGCGTCCTGCTCCAGGGCCTCCAGCGCGCCCAGCACGCCGAGCGTCCGCAGGCGTTCCAGGTGCAAGGCCAGCGCCTCGACAAAGACGGGTTTGCTGCCCAGGTCACCGAAAACAGGCCTGAATCCCGCCATCACCGTGGCGCGCCGATGCGCCGCCTGCGAGGGGGCCGAAGCCGTGGCGGCCACCTCGGCGCGCGCCAGCAGCTTGGCCAGCGCCCCTGCCAGCGGGTCCTGGATGGCGTAGGCGTTGCCCTGCTCGTCGTATCCGCGCAGGTAGTGCAGCCAAGCGGCCACGGACATGGCCAGCCGGCTGAAATCGTCGCCCCGCTGCTTGCGGTCGCGGATGGCGGCGAGCAGGCGCTGCGGCACCTTCTGCGAGCCGTCCATCGCGACCTGCCGGGTGAGGTGCGGCAGCGCCGGATTGGCCACGCGCGCCAGGAAGCGCAGGCGATATTCGTCCAGCCCCGACTCCGGAACGCCGCGCAGCGTGGGCCCGAGCTCCAGCCGCATCATGTCGTCGACGTAGCGGCGCAGCGCCGGCGTGGCGGCGGCTTCGCTATTGGTACGCAGGCCCAGCATCGAACCCAGGTACGCGAATGCGGAATGCGGCGCGTTGACCATGCGCAGCTTGAGGCGTTCATAAGGCGCGGCGTTGCGCACGAAGCTCGCGCCGGCGGCGTCCCAGGCGGGCCGGCCGGCCGCGAACTTGTCTTCGATGACCCAGTTCAGGAAGGGCTCGCCCACCACCGGCCAGGCATCCTCGAATCCCAGGCGCTCGGCCACGCGCGCGCGGTCTTCGTCCTGCGTGCCCGGCACGATGCGGTCCACCATGGAATTCGGAAAGGTGCAGTGGTTGTCGATCCACGCGGTCAGGCCCACGTCGACCCGCAACGCGAAGGCCAGCACCAGGCTGCGCAGCGTATCGCCGTTGGCGTGCAGGTTATCGCAGGACAGCAGCGTGACGGGAGGCAGGCTGCGTTCGCGCCGCAGCGCCAGGCCATACACCAGCATGCCGATGGCGCTGCGCGGCCTGACCGGATGCGCGAGGTCGTGCTCGATGTCCGGATCGTCCCAGCGCAGATGGCCGGTGGCCGGTTCGTGGCTGTAGCCCTTCTCGGTGACGGTCAGGCTGACGATGCGGGTCTGGGCGGAAGCGATGCGCTCCAGCACCGCCTGGGGGTCTTCCTCGGCGACCACGATGCGCAGCACCGATCCGATCACCCGCAGTTGTTCCCGCGGCTGCCCGTCCGGGCCGGCGTCGCGCAGCGCCAGCGTGTACAGGCCGTCCTGCGGCGTCAGCGCGTCGCGCGTGGCCGGGCTGCGCAGCGATACGCCCACGATGCCCCAGCTCAAGTCCCCGCTGGCGGCCATGGCCAGATCGGTCACGGCCGCCTGATGGGCGCGATGGAAAGCGCCGATGCCCAGATGCACGATGCCGGGCGTGACCCTGCTGCGGTCATAAGCGGGAGATTCCACATCCTCGGGCAGATGCGTCAGGGACTCCGAGTTCAAGCGTTCGAGCATGGATTACCAGTGCCATAGTGCGCCGTCATGCGCCTGCCGGTTGACCGGCAGGTAGGCGCGTTGGTAGGGATATCTGGCGGCGAGCTTTTCGTCGATGTCGACCCCATGGCCCGGCGCGTCGCCAGGGTATAGCATGCCTTGATTGAAGCTGTAAGCATGGGGAAACACCGCGTCCGTTTCGTCGGTATGCCGCATGTACTCCTGGATGCCGAAATTCGGCACCCACAAGTCGAAATGCAGGGCGGCCCCCATGCAGGCGGGCGACAGGTCGGTGGCGCCATGGCAGCCGGTGCGTACCTGATAGAGCGCAGCCAGATCGGCAATGCGGCGCAGATGCGTGATGCCGCCCGCATGCACCACCGTGGCGCGGATGTAGTCGATCAGCTGGTTTTCGATCAGGTCCTTGCAATCCCAGATGGTGTTGAACACCTCGCCCACGGCCAGTGGCGTGACGGTGTGTTGGCGGATCAGCCGGAAGGCTTCCTGGTTTTCGGCGGGCGTGGCGTCCTCCATCCAGAACAGGCGGTAGGGTTCCAGCGACTTGCCCAGGCGGCCCGCCTCGATGGGCGTGAGCCGGTGATGCACATCGTGCAGCAGATGGGTGTCCCAGCCCACCGCGTCGCGCACCCGCTGGAACAGGCGCGGCGCGTGGTCCAGGTATTTTTCCGTGGACCAGTCGTGCTCGGACGGCAGCGAGCCATCGGCCGGCTCGTAGAACATGCGGCCGCGTCCCACGCCATAGACCGAGTTCAGCCCCGGCACTCCGCTCTGCGCGCGGATGGCCAGGTAGCCCATTTCGCGGTAGCGCAGCACCTCCTCCACGGTTTCGTCGATGTCGCGGCCATTGGCATGGCCGTAGACCATGACGCCCGAGCGGCTCTTGCCACCCAGCAACTGGTACAGCGGCATGCCCGCAGCCTTGGCCTTGATGTCCCACAGCGCCGTGTCCACGGCGGCGATCGCGGACATGGTGACCGGGCCGCGCCGCCAATACGCGCCGCGGTACAGGTATTGCCAGATGTCCTCGATCTGCTGCGGGTCGCGGCCGATCAGGCAGGGAATCACGTGCTCGGTCAGATAGGCCGCCACGGCCAGCTCGCGGCCGTTGAGCGTGGCATCGCCGATGCCGTACAGGCCCTCATCGGTTTCGATCTTCAAGGTGACGAAGTTGCGGCCGGGGCTGCAAACGATGACCCGCGCTTGAGTAATCTTCATGTATGGTCCTGTGGAATGCTGGAAACCCCCGGCCGAAGCCGGGCGCCTACATCACCGCGCCCAACTGCCAAGGCACGAACTCGTTCTGGCCGTAGCCGTGTTCCTCGCTGCGCGTGCGCCGGCCCGAAGCCGTTTCCAGCATCAGACGGAATATGCGCTCACCCATCCCCGCCACGCTTTGCGCGCCGTCAACCACTTCGCCGCAATTGATGTCGATGTCGTCGGATTGCCGCTGCCACAGCGCCGTGTTGGTCGACAGCTTCAAGGACGGCGCGGGCGCACAGCCGTAGGCCGAGCCGCGGCCGGTGGTGAAGCAGATCAGGTTGGCGCCGCCGGCGACCTGGCCGGTGGCCGACACCGGGTCGTAGCCCGGCGTATCCATGAACACCAGCCCGCGCGCGCGCACCGTCTCGGCGTATTCGTACACGTCGGCCAGGCGGGTCGTGCCGCTCTTGGCGATGGCGCCCAGGGACTTTTCCAGGATGGTGGTCAGCCCGCCCGCCTTGTTGCCAGCGGAAGGGTTGTTGTCCATTTCGGCGTCGTTGCGGGCGCAGTAGTCCTCCCACCAGCGCAGCCGCGCCAGCAGCTTGGCCGCGATCTCGGGCGTGGCCGCGCGCCGGGTCAGCAGGTGCTCGCCGCCGTAGATTTCCGGCGTCTCCGACAGGATGGCGGTGCCGCCATGGCGCACCAGCAGGTCCACCGCCGCGCCCAGCGCGGGGTTGGCGCTGATGCCCGAGTAGCCGTCGGACCCGCCGCATTGCAGGCCCACGGTCAGCTTGCCTGCGGGCACGGGTTGGCGGCGCACGCGGTCGGCCTGCGCCAGCATGGCGCGCACCAGCTCGATGCCATGCTCCACCGTCTTGCGGGTGCCGCCGGTCTCCTGGATGTTGAAAGTGTGCAGCAGGCCGCTTTCGCGCAGCCCCTCCTGCTCCATCAGGCCGCCGATCTGATTGGTTTCGCAACCCAGGCCCAGCACCAGCAGGCCCGCGAAATTGGGATGGCGGGCGTAGCCGCCCAGCGTGCGTCGCAAAAGGCGCAACGGCTCGCCTTCGCTGCCCGTGGCGCAGCCCGCGCCATGTGTCAGCGCCACCACCCCGTCCACGTTGGGATAGGCCGCCAGCGCCTCCGGATGGATGTCGCGGCGGAAATGGTCGGCAATGGCGCGCGCGGCCGTGGCCGAACAGTTCACGCTGGTGAGAATGCCGATGTAGTTGCGCGTGGCGACGCGGCCGTCGGCCCGCACGATGCCGTCAAACTGCGCGGGCGCATCGACGTAGTCGGTGGCGCGCGCATCGGCGCCCACCGCGTAGTCGCGCTCGAAGTCGGAAAACTCCAGGTTCTGCGTATGGACGTGCGAGCCCGGCGCAATGTCGCAGCGGGCCACGCCGATGACCTGGTTGTAGCGCCGCACCGGCTCGCCGGCGGCGATGGCGCATGTCGCCACCTTGTGCCCAGGCGGCACCAGCCCCCGCACGACGACGTTCTCGCCGGCCAGGCGCGTGCCCCCGGCCAGCTGGCGCCTGGCGATCACCACGTTGTCCGCGGGGTGGATGCGTATGACCGCGGTATCGGTTTCTGACATGAGGTGGCTCCTGGCGCGCGTGCGCCGCTAACCGTCGATCAGCGAGGGATCCCAGGCGTGGACGCGTTGCCGCTGTTCGCCCAGGCCGGCAATGCCCAGCCGCATCTCGTCGCCGGCCTTCAGGTACACGGGCGCCGGCTTCTGGCCCATGCCCACGCCCGGCGGCGTGCCCGTGCTGATCAGGTCGCCCGGATACAGGGTCATGAAACGGCTGACGTAGGACACCAGCTGCGCCACGCCGAACACCATGGTGCGCGTGCTGCCGTTCTGATAGCGCTTGCCGTTGACGTCCAGCCACATGTCCAGCGCCTGCGGATCGGCGATCTCGTCGGCGGTGACCAGCCACGGGCCGACCGGGCCGAAGGTGTCGCAGCCCTTGCCCTTGTCCCAGGTGCCGCCGCGCTCGATCTGGTATTCGCGTTCGGACACGTCGTTCACCACGCAATAGCCGGCCACGTGGTTCATCGCGTCGGCTTCGCTGACGTAGCGGGCCCGCTCGCCGATCACCACGCCCAGCTCGACTTCCCAGTCGGTCTTGACGGATTCTTGCGGCAGCACCACCGGATCGTTGCAGCCGACCACGGCCGAGGTGGGCTTCATGAAGATCACCGGCTCGGCCGGCACCGGCAGGCCCGACTCCGCGGCATGGTCGGCGTAGTTCAGGCCGATGCAGATGAACTTGCCCATGCCGCTCCAGGGCGGGGCCAGGCGGCCCGGGCGATCCACCAGCGGCAGGCTGGCCGGGTCCAGCGCGCGCAGCGGCGCCAGGCCGGCGCGCGTGAGCGTGGCGGCGCCTATGTCCGGCAGGACCGCCGACAGGTCCCGCACCTGCCCGCGGGCGTCCAGCATTCCGGGTTTCTCCGCGCCTTTCGCGCCATAGCGCAACAGTTTCATCGCATGTTCCTCATGTGTGTAGTGAGTGTTCAGTTCGACCAGCCGCCGTCGATGACCTGGGCGGTGCCGGTGGTAAAGGCGGACTCGTCGCTGGCCAGGTACACCGCCAGCAAGGCGATTTCGCTGGCGCTGCCGATGCGGCCCATGGGTTGGCGGGCGACGAAGGCGGCCTCCACCGCGGCCAGCGTCTGACCGCCGGCGCTGGCCTGCGCTTCGATGCGCTGGCGCAGCGAAGGCGATTCCACCGTGCCCGGGCAGATGGCGTTGCAGCGTATGCCCTGGGCCACGTAATCCGCCGCCACGGACTTGGTCAGCCCGATCACCGCCGCCTTGGTGGCGCCGTAGACGCAGCGGTTGGGCGCGCCCTTGATGCTGGATGCCACCGAGGCCATGTTGACGATGGAACCCCCGCCGCGCGCCAGCATGCCGGGCAGGCAGGCGCGGATCATGCGGTACATGGACCTCACGTTCAGTTCGAACGAGAAGTCCCAGGCTTTTTCGTCGCAGTCCAGGATGGTCCCGGCATGCACGAAGCCGGCGCCGTTGAACAGCACGTCCACCGGTCCGGCCTCGGCGGCCAGCGCGCCGATCGCGGCCGCGTCGGTCACGTCCAGCACGCGGCGCCGGCATCCCGCCAGCGTCTCCAGCGCCCCGCCGTTGATGTCCAGCGCCAACACGTCGGCGCCTTCGCGGACATAGGCCTCGGCCACGGCGCGGCCTATGCCCTGGCCCGCGGCGGTAACGATGGCGGTCTTGCCTTGCAGCCTTCCAGTCATGACGTCTTCCTTTTTACTTGGCCATGCCCATGACAGTGGGCAGCCATAACGTGATCTGGGGGATATAAGTGATGGCAATCAGCGCCAGGAACAACGGCACCAGCCAGGGCAGGATGGCGACCGTGGTCCGTTCCACCGACAGCTTGGAAACGCGCGCCAGCACGAACAGCACCATGCCCATGGGCGGATGCAGCAGCCCTATCATCAGGTTCAACGTCATGATCAGCCCGAAATGGATCGGGTCGATGCCGAGCTTGAGCACGATGGGCAGCAGGATGGGCACCAGGATGGTGATGGCGGCGATGGTGTCGATGAAGCAGCCCACGATCAGGATCAGCACGTTGGCCATCAGCAGGAACACCCATTTGTTCTGGGTCACGCTGAGTATGCCGTCTGTCAGCGCCTGGGCCGCCTGGGTGGTGGTCAGCAGCCACGCGAACACCGACGCGGCGGTGACGATGAACAGCACCGAGGCCGTGGTCTCGATGGTGTCGAAGGTGGCCTTGGCCAGGGTCCGCAAGGTCATGGAGCGATAGCGCACCAGCCCCAGGAACAGCGCCCATATCACCGCGGCCACGGCGGCCTCCGTGGGCGTGAACCAGCCCAGCGTCATGCCGCCGATCAGGATGACGGGCGCCATCAGCGCCATCACCGCCGAGAAGTTGTAGCGCCAGTCCAGCGCCAGCAGCACGGCAAAGGCGATGCCCGCGGCCAGGTTGGCCGACATGCCGGCCTCGGTCATGAGCCAGATCGCCAGCGGGAACGCCAGCACGATGCCGACTTCCAGCGCGGCGGCGCCCAGCCGCTTCCAGTCGAAGGACACATCGCCGCCCCAGTTGTTGCGGCGTGCGTAGTAGGCCACGGTCAGCATCATCAGCACGGTCAGGACCGCGCCCGGGATCAGGCCCGCCAGGAACAGCGAACCGATGGACACGTTGGCCATCATGCCGTAGATGACGAAGGGCAGCGACGGCGGAATGATGGGGCCCAGCGTGGCCGAGGCGGCCGTCACGCCCACCGCGAACTCGGTCTCGTAGCCGTGGTCCTTCATGGCCTTGATCTCAATGGTCCCCAGCCCCGCGGCGTCGGCGATGGCGGTGCCCGACATGCCGGCGAACACCACCGAGCCGATGATGTTCACCTGCCCCAGCCCGCCGCGCATCCAGCCGACCAGCGCCACGGCAAAGTTGTAGATGCGGCCGGTGATGCCGGCGATATTCATCAGGTTGCCGGCCAGGATGAAGAACGGCACGGCTAGCAGAGGGAAGGACTCCACGCCCGCGATCATGCGCTGCGCCACCACCACGTCGGGCACGCTGCCCGAAATCAGCACGAACAGCAGCGACGCGCCCGCCATGGCCACCGCCACCGGCAGGCCGAAGATCATCAACAGCAGAAAGGTTCCGATCAGTATGCCCATGTCTCGCTTCCGGTTGTCGTTATCGGTTCCGGGGCCGCCCCGGCTAGTCCTGCGACTCGTAGGCCGCGGGGTTTTCCAGGATGGAGTAGCCCTGGCGCCAATTGCTCAGCGACACCTGCACCGAGCGCAGGAACATCAGGGCGAATCCCGCCAGCGCCATCCAGTAGACATAGGACTTGTTCCAGAACAGCGTGGTCATGGGCTCATCGCCGACCAGCGTGATGTAGCGGTAGGTGAGCCATACCGCGTAGCCGAAGAACGCCGTGCGCAGCAGGTCGATGACGGTGGCCAGCGCGCGGCCGACGGGGCGCGGCAGATAGCGGTACAGGAAGTCCACCTGGATGTGGCGGCAGGCCCGCACGCACATGGCCGAGCCGATGAACACCACCCCGATCAGGCAGTAGACGGCCAGTTCCTCGGTCCAGGCGTAGGAGTCGTTGAGCACATAGCGCGAAAAGAATTGCAGAAAGACCAGCAGCGCCATGGCCCAGAAAATGCCCAGGCAGATCCAGTCCTCGGGCTGGTAGCCGGCCAGGCTGACCTCGTGGCGGTCGGCTTCCTCGAAACTGTGGACGATCTCCTGCGCCGAGGTGGGCGGCTGGTGCCCGGCGGGATGGACAGGGTTGCTGCTGGCGGCCGCCATGACGGCGGCCTTGGCATCGGAATGCATGGCGTTCCCCTTGTGCGGAATCGGACAGGTCGGCGCGGAGCCGCCGCGGCGGCTCCGCATGCGTTTACTTCACGGCCTGGATCCGTTCCCAATCCGATTTTTCGTAGCCGTATTGCTTGAACGGCACTTTCTCCAGCACGGTTTCGCGGAAATCCTGGACGTTCACCTCCGCCACGCTCAGGCCCCGCTTGCGGAACACTTCAACCATCTTCTTCTCGCTCTCGGCGACCTCGGCGGAGGCTTTCTCGGCGGCCTGCTGCGCCACTTCGGAGAAGATCTTCTTGTCCTCATCGGACAGGCTCTTCCACAACTTGCCCGAGATGACCGTGTTCAGGTGATCGACGATGTGGCCGGTGAGGATGATGTTCTTCTGCACCTCGTAGAACTTCTTGGCCTCGATGGTGGTGAGCGGGTTCTCCTGCGCCTCCACGGTGCCGTTCTGCAAGGCCAGGTAGACCTCGGCGAAGGCGATCGGCGCGGTGTTGGCGCCGCAGGCGCGCGGCATGGCCAGGTAAGCGGCCACGTCGGGCACGCGGATCTTCAGGCCCTTCATTTCGGAACACTTGGTGAAGGCGCGATTGGACGTGGTCTGGCGCGTGCCGTAGTAGGTGGTGGCGACGATATGGTTGCCGCTCTTCTCGTCGTAGCCGCGCGTGAGCTCCTTGTAGATGTCGCTCTTGGTGTAGGCGATCAGGTGCTCGGGATTGCGGAAGATGTAGGGGTAGTAGGTGACGCCGATGCGGGGAAAGCTCTTGGCCGCAAAGCTGGAGCCCGAGATGATCATGTCCACCGTGCCCAGGGTCAGGCCCTGGTTGATGTCGTTTTCCTTGCCCAGCTGCGAGGCCGGGTATACGTCGATCTGGTAGCGGCCGTTGGTGCGCTTGCCGATTTCCTGCGCCGCCCAGACGGAAGCGGTATGGAAGGGTTCGGATGTCTCATACACGTGGGCCCACTTGAGCTTGGTCTGCGCCATTGCGCTGCCGCTGGCGGCGAGCGCCACGGCGGCAACCAGCGCCTTGACGGCGTTGCCTAGGTTCATGTCGTCTCCTCGTTGTTTTTTGGATGCCCGGCGTGGCGGCCCGTTGCGGGCCGTCAGCGGGTCACGCTTCAACTACAAGTTGCACCTTGGTACTGCGACTGCGATCCGCCGCCAGCTCGAAGGCCTCGAACGCCTGCGACAACGGCAACTGCGCGCTCATCAGGGGCCGCACGTCCACCTTGCGCGCACGCAGGTAGGAGACTGCCCAATCGAACTCCACGCCGGCGCGGAACGCGCCGACATAGTCGAGCTCCCGCGCCATGATGTTGTTGGCCGGAAACGCGATGCCCTCTGCGGGCAGCGTTCCCACTTGCACGATGCGGCCGCCGCGCCGCGTCGCCGTCAGGCAGGTCGCCAGCGCCGCCGGGCTGCCGGCCGCCTCGATGCTGATGTCGGCGATATCGGCCAGATCGGCGGGCGCAAGCCGGTCGCTGCGCACGGCATCGTCGGCGCCGACCTGGCGCGCCATGTCCAGCGGCCGGTCGGCCACGTCCGCCACGGTCACGTGGGCCGCGCCCGCCAGCCTGGCGGCCAGCACGGTCATGCAGCCTATGGTGCCGCCGCCCGTCACCAGCACGCGCTTGCCCATCATGGGACCCGCCCGGTTGACGCCGTGCAGGCCGATGGACAAGGGCTCGGCACAGGCGATCTCGCCCAGCGTGACGTCTGCTTCCGGCACCGGCGTGAGCTGCCGCTCACCCATCACGAAGCGCTCGCGGAACATGCCTTGCACGTGCGGATAGATACTGGCGCTGCCGAGAAAGCGCATGTTGCGGCAAAGATTGTCGCGGCCGGCGCGGCAGTAATCACAGCCGCCGCAAGGGTGGGAGGGGTTGATGGCGACCTTCATGCCGGGGGCCACCGAGCGCACGGCATCGCCCGTGCGCAGCACCACGCCCGAAGCTTCGTGGCCGGGGATAAGGGGCTCGCGGATGACGAAGGCGCCCACGCGGCCATGCAGGAAATAGTGCAGGTCGGATCCGCAGATGCCCGCGGCGCCCAGCCTCAGTTCCACCTCGTGCGGCGCCAGCGGCGCGACTTCGTCGGGTTCAAGGCGCAGGTCGCGCGCCCCGTGGATGCGACAGGCCAGCGTCATGGCGACTTGCTCCTTGGCGTTGCCGACGGCGGGCGCCTGCGTGCGATGTTCATGGTTCGGCCCGCTCCCGGCTGTCCAGGGGCTGGCCGGACGCGTCCGCGCCGGGCCAGCTCGCGGTGAGGCGATCGTGCGAGCAGGCCAGATGGTGGTGCATGGCGGCGCGCGCGCCGCGGTCGTCGCCGGCGCGGATGGCCTCGATCACCTTGCGATGTTCGGCAATGGCGGCCGCCCAACTGGCCGGATTCTCGAAGTAGTCGCCCAGTTTCACGGACAAGGGGTTGTGGCGCTCGTCGAACAGCTCGCTCACCACGCGCACCAGCACGGCATTGTTCGCCATCTCGGCAACGCGCAGGTGGAACAGCCGGTCGCCGCGGATGGGCACATTGCCCGCATGCGCCTCGTCTTCCATGGTGCCGACGGCTTCGGCCAGCCCGTCCACCAGCGCGGGCGTGTTGCGCAGCGCGGCCTGCGCGGCCAGCTCGCCTTCGATCACCTGGCGGGCGCGTATGGTTTCCAGCGGACTCTCTGCCGTCAGGCTGGCGCGCGGCCCTCCGGCCAGGCTTTGCACATAGACGCCCGAGCCCATGCGGACTTCCACCCAGCCTTCGACCTCCAGCGCGATCAGCGCTTCGCGCACCGACGGACGCGACACGCCCAGCTTGAGCGCCAGATCGCGCTCGGGCGGCAGGCGCGCGCCGACCGGGAACTCGCCCGACTCGATCAGCAGGCGAAGCTGGTCGGCGATCTGGCGATACAGGCGGCGGGGTTCGATGGTCTGGATGGGCATGGACTGCGGAGACTCGGGAGAGAATTTCAGGTCAAAAGGTAAAGTGGCCTTACCAATTGACCAAATCTTGCGCCGGTCCCGGATGCGTCACAATTAGGGTTTGCCCAAAGATGCACGCGATGGCTTCGCGGGCAATGCATATCTGTTAAAAAGCCGCCACACCCAGCCCACTTTCCGTACCCATGTCACACAATCCGCATCATTCGCCCTACAAGAGCACAGGCGGCCTGCGTCGCATCCTCAACGCGCTGCGCTACTCCCTGCAGGGCCTGCAGGCCGCGATCAAGTACGAGGCGGCCTTCCGCCAGGAGCTGGCGCTCGCCGTCCTGATGATCCCGGCCGCGTTCTTCCTCGGCCGGACCACGGTCGAAGTGTTTTTCCTGGTGGGCACGGTGATCATGGTGCTGGCGGCGGAGCTGCTGAATTCCGCCATCGAGGCGCTGGCAGACGCGCTTTCCGTCGAATCGCACCCGCTCCTGGGGCGGGCCAAGGATCTCGGCAGCGCGGCGGTAATGCTGCTGCTGATCTTCGCCGGAACGGTCTGGGTGGGCGTGGCCATCAGCCGATTCGTCATGCATTGACACGGCTGGCATCTCCAGGGAGATGCGCCGCTATTTATACTGGGAGCCATGATGCCTAGATCGACGCCCGAAACCTCCGAGCGCATTGTCATCGTCGGCGGCGGCGCCGGCGGCCTGGAATTGGCAGCCAAACTGGGCCGCATACATGGCCGGCAGCACATCACGCTGGTCGACAGCCGCCCCTTCCATATCTGGAAACCCTCGCTGCACGAAGCGGCCGCGGGCACGCTGGACATCCACCAGGAAGGCCTGTCCTACCTGATGCTGGCCCACATGAACGGCTTTTCGTTCGCGCAGGGCCGCCTGGAACAGGTCGACCGCGAGCAGCGCCGGATCACGGTGGGCGCGGTGAGCGACGCGCAGGGCCAGGAAGTCCTGCCGCGCCGCGAATTGGCCTACGACACCCTGGTGCTGGCCCTGGGCAGCACCTCCAATTTCTTCAATACGCCGGGCGCGGCCGAGCACGCGGTCACGCTGGATTCCACCGAAAACGCGGAGCAATTCCGCCTGACCATGCTCAAGGCCATGGCCCTGGTGGACCAGGCCAAGGTGCGCAATCCCTCGGCCCGCCTGGATCTGGTGATTGTGGGCGGCGGCGCCACCGGCGTCGAGTTAGCCGTGGAACTGGTCGAGGCCAGCCACGTCGTCAGCGCCTACGGCCTGCCCAATTTCCGCGCCGAACGCGACCTGGCCATCACCCTGGTCGAGGGCGCGCCACGCATCCTGTCGGCCCTGCCCGAGAAGATCTCGGTGGCGGCCACCAAGCGGCTGACCGAGATGGGCATCCGGGTGGAAACGTCCTGCCGGGTCTCGGAAGTCACCGCCGACAGCGTCCGGACCGCCGACGGCCGCGAATTCCCCGCCCAGCTCTGCATGTGGGCGGCGGGCATCCAGGGCCCGGCCCTGCTGGCCGACCTGGACCTGCCGCTGAACAAGGTGGGTCAACTGGAAGTCAACGAACGGCTGGAAACCGCCGATCCGCACATCCTGGCGCTGGGCGACTGCTGCGCGGCGCCGTGGCGCGATGGCCGCAGCGTGCCGGCCCGCGCCCAGGCCGCGCACCAGGAGGCCGACTACCTGGCCAAGAAGCTCACCGCGCGCCTGCGCCATACGCCCGAGCCCACCGCGCCCTACGTCTACGAAGACCATGGCTCGCTGGTGTCGCTGGGCCAGGACGCCGGCGTCGGCAGCCTGATGGGCAAGCTCGCCGGACGGGGACTGTTCGTAAGCGGTACACTGGCACGCCTGATGTACATGAGCCTGCACCTGATGCACCACAAAGCGGTGCTCGGCATCTCTCGTACCGCCTCCCTTGCCCTGGCCCGCCTGCTCATGCGGCGCACGCGCCCGCGGGTCAAACTGCACTGAACTCCCATGAATTTCCTGCAAAAACTCGAACACGCCTGGACCACCAGCAACTCGCTCCTGCAAGTCGGGCTGGATCCCGATCCGCAGCGCTTTCCGCGCGAATTGCAGGACAAGCCGGACGCCATCTTCCAGTTCTGCCGCGACATCGTGGACGCCACCGCGCCCTATGCCTGCAGCTTCAAGCCGCAGATCGCCTACTTCGCCGCGCACCGCGCCGAAGACCAGCTGGAAGCGCTGTGCCAGCACATCCGCGAAAAGCATCCCGACCTGCCCATCGTGCTGGACGCCAAGCGCGGCGACATCGGCTCCACCGCCGAAAACTATGCCCGTGAAGCCTACGAACGCTACCAGGCGCACGCGCTGACGGTCAGCCCTTACATGGGCCTGGACTCGGTCGAGCCCTATCTGGCGTGGCGCGACCGCGGCGTGATCGTGCTGTGCCGCACCTCCAACCCCGGCGGCTCGGACCTGCAGTTCCTGAAAATGGACAATGGCGAGCCGCTGTACCTGCACGTCGCGGGCCTGGTCGCCGACAAATGGAACGCCAACGGCCAGTGCGGCCTGGTGGTGGGCGCGACCTTCCCGAATGAGCTGGCCGCGGTGCGCGAACGCATCGGCGATGCGGTGCCCCTGCTGGTGCCGGGCATCGGCGCCCAGGGCGGCGACATCACCGCCACCGTGAACGCAGGCGCCAACGCCGCCCGCAGCGGCATGATGATCAACTCTTCCCGCGCCATCATCTACGCCAGCGGCGGCGACGACTGGCGCGAGGCCGCCGGCACGGCGGCCAAGGGCCTGCGCGACGCGATCAACGCGGTGCGCTGATCCGGCACGGGGCCTCGCGCCCCCTGCCGCGCAAGCCTCGTCCTTCAGCGCCGGTTGACCGGCGCTCCCAACAATTCCAGCACCCCGCGCAGCGCGTAATCCACCGCCGCGTTGCGCACTTGCGCGCGGTCGCCGGGAAACACGTGCGTGACGGCGCGGCTGCTGATGCCTTCGCCCGCGCGCAGCGCGAAACCGAAGCACACCATGCCCACCGGCTTGCCGGGTGTCGCGCCGCCGGGACCGGCAATGCCGGTCGTGGACACCGCCACGTGCGCGGCCGGCGAGGCCAGCAGCACGCCGTTGGCCATCTCCAGCGCCACCGGTTCGCTGACGGCGCCGAAGTGGTGCAAGGCGTCGGGCGACACGTCCAGCTCGGAGACCTTGGCTTCGTTGCTGTAGGTGACGAAGCCGCGCTCGAACCAATCGCTGGAACCCGCCACCGCGGTCATCGCGCCGGCCAGCAGGCCGCCGGTGCAGGACTCGGCCGTGCCCAGCATCCAGCCCTTGCGCCGCAGCGTTTCGCCCAGCCTTTCGGCCAGCGCCAGCGAGGTGGCCTGCGCCAACTGTTCGGCCGACAGATTGGGCCGGGTGCCTTCTTGTTGTCCGCTCATCCCAAGACTCCTGTGCGCACGACCAGCGCCATGACCAGCAAGGCATATCCGGCCGCCACGATATCGTCCCACATCACGCCGAAACCGCCCTTGATGTGGGCGTCGAAGAACTTGATGGGAGGCGGCTTGACGATGTCGAACGTGCGGAACAGCACGAACGCCAGCGCCTGCGACAACAAGCCGGCCGGCGTCAGCCACAGCACCAGCCAGAACGCCACCATCTCGTCCCAGACCATTCCGACATGATCCGACTGCTGGAGTTCACGGCCGACGCGATGGCAGGCCCAGCATCCGTATAAAAAAGCCAGCGCCAGGAATGCGCCTATCGCCCAGTCCGACGCCGCAGGCGCGGCGGCGACCCAGATCGCCCAGGCCAGCAGCGTGCCCCAGGTGCCCGAGGCCGGCCTGATCAGGCCGCTGCCGAAGCCGAAGGCGATGAGCCGGCCCGGATCGCGGCAGATCCAGGACAAGGGCGGATATGCGGTCCGGGCGCGTTCGCGCATGGAGGGAGAACGGTTGTCGCTCGCGGGCATGGGTGTGAGGGTTGGAACGCGGCGGATCAGGCCGCGGGAAAGTGATCGAAACCGGCCGGCAGGTCTGCCAGGGGCTGGCCCTGGCCATCCAGCACGGACACGCCGGGCTGCGCCTGGGTCTGCCCCACTCGGGTCACGCGAGCGCCAGCCGAAGCCGCCGCGGCAAGCACGGCCTCGCGCCGCGCGGCGGGCGCGGTGAAGCATAGCTGGTAGGCGTCGCCCCCGCCCAGCACCGCGCGGCGCAGCGGCGCGTCTTCCAGGGCTGCCAGGGCGGCTGCCGCCGGCATTGCGGCGTACTGCAGCGTGGCGCCCACACGGCTGGCGGCCAGGATGTGGCCCAGGTCTTGCAGCAGGCCGTCGGAAATATCAATGGCGGCATGGGCGATGCCGCGCAGCGCCAGGCCCAGCGCCACCTGGGGTTGCGGCCATTCCAGCGCGCCGCGCGTCGCCGCGAGCAGCGCCGCATCGGCAGGGTATTGCCCGTCCAGCAGGCGATAGGCCACGTCGGCTGCCCCCAGCTCGCCCGATACCCAGATGTCGTCGCCAGCCTGGGCGCCGTCCCGCCGCAAGGCCAGCCCGGCCGGCACGGCGCCGAACACGGTGACGCTGATGGCAAGGTCGTGCGCGCTACGGGCGGTGTCGCCGCCGATCAGCGGACAGCCGTGAGCGGCGGCCAGCGCATGGAAGCCTTCAGCGAAAGCCGCCAGCCAGGGCTCGTCCAGCCGCGGCAAGGCCAGGCCCAGCACGCAGCCGATGGGGCGCGCCCCCATGGCGGCCAGATCGGACAGATTCACCGCCAGGGCCTTGTGCCCCAGCGACTTCGGATCCACATCGGGAAAGAAATGGCGGCCTTCCAGCAGCAGGTCGGTGCTGGTGGCCACCTGTTCGCCAGGCGGGACCGGGAACAGGGCGCAATCATCGCCCACGCCCAGCAGGCCGGCAGGGGCCGCGCGGGTGAAATAGCGCGCGATCAAATCAAATTCGGACGCCAAGGCAACTCCGCAGTCCGGCGCTGCTGGCCGGCATTGAATCCCACGGGGGCTCGCCGCCCCCACAAATCATGCGGAGTGCCCCGCACAACCAGAGGGGCCACCCGCGACACCCCTCACAAGAATCAGGTGCTCCCCCAATCCGGGCCGCGCGGATCCGGCTCCGCCGGTCCGCAGCGGCGCCCCCCTGGGGGGGAAGCGCGCAGCGCTTCGGGGGGGGGAAGACTACCTCTTGTTGACTTCGTTCGCGCGCACGTCGGCCGCCAGCTTGTCGAGCACACCGTTGACGAACTTGAAGCCATCGGTGCCGCCGAACGACTTGGCCAGTTCGACGGCTTCATTGATGGCGACCTTGTACGGCACTTCGACGTGATGGATCAGTTCGAAGCTGCCGATCAGCAGGATGCCATGCTCGACAGGCGACAGTTCGGCCAGCGGACGGTCGACATAGGGCGTGAACCGCTGGCGCAGCGCGGGCGCTTCGCGCAGCACGCCATGCAGCAAGGTCTTGAACCACTGCGCGTCGGCCTCGGAAAAGTCCTCGGTGTCGCGCAGATGGGCGTCGATCTCGCCGGCGTCCTGCGTGCCTTCGCCGCCGCGCAGCAGCCACGCGTACACGCCCTGCAGCGCGAATTCGCGTGCACGGCGGCGCGCGCTGCGCGCATTGGCGCGGGCCTGCGCCGCGCTATCAGCGCTGGTCGTCGTCTTCTTCGTCGTCAAAATCTTCGTCCTCGTCGTCTTCGTCTTCGTCTTCTTCCTCGGGTTCCAGCGCCGCCACCAGGTTGGCCATTTCAACGGCCACCTGGGCGCAATCGCGGCCCTTGCCGGCGGCGCGGGCTTGCGCCTGCTCGTCGGTGTCGACGGTCAACACGCCGTTTGCGACGGGGATGCCGGTTTCCAGGGAGATACGGGTGATTGCAGTGGCCGTTTCATTGCTGACCACTTCAAAGTGATAGGTCTCGCCACGAATGACGGCGCCAAGCGCGATCAGTGCGTCGAATTCAAACGTTTCGGCCATGTGGGACAGGGCCACGCCCAGTTCCAGGGCGCCCGGGACGGTGGTGACCATCACGTCGCGTTCGTCCACGCCCAGCTCGGCCAATTCCTTCAGGCACGCTTCGAGTTCGGCCTGACCGATTTCTTCGTTGAAGCGGGCGCGTACGATGCCGATGTGCAGCCCTTCGCCGTTCAGGTCGGGGGTAAGGATGTAAGGGTTCATGTGTCGGCCTTCAGTGTGTTGCGGGAGTATTCTGCGGGTCGCAATCGTAACCCGTAATGGTGAGCGAGAAGCCCGCCATGCTGGGCATCTTGCGCGGCCGGGCCAGCAGCTTCATCTGGCCCACGTTCAGGTCACGCAGAATCTGGGCGCCTATCCCGTAGGTGCGCAGGCCGTAACGGTCGGCGTTGGCGGGGTTGGCCTGGGCCTTCGGGTCATTCCAACCAGCGATCTGGCCAAACAGGTGTTCCGTGGACGATTGGCAGTTCATCAGCACCAGCACGCCGGCGGGCGCGGCAGCGATGGCCTGCAGGGCCTGCGCCACGCCCCAGCTATGCGGACTGGCGCCGGTGTCCAGCACGTCCAGCACGGAGGCCGGTTCGTGCACGCGCACCAGCGTTTCGGCGTCGGGAGTCACGTTACCATGCACCAGCGCCAAATGGGCGGAGCCGGTGGCGGCGTCTTCGTAGGCCACGGCCTCGAAGGTGCCCCAGGCCGTCTGCATGGGCCGCTTGCCCACGCGCTTGACGATGGATTCGTGTTCGCTGCGGTACTGGATCAGGTCGGCGATGGTGCCGATCTTCAGGTTGTGCTGGCGGGCGAATTCCACCAGGTCCGGCAAGCGGGCCATGGTGCCGTCGGGCTTGAGGATTTCGCAGATGACGGCGGCGGGCGTCAGGCCGGCCATGGCGGTCAGGTCGCAGCCGGCTTCGGTGTGGCCGGCGCGCACCAGCACGCCACCAGGCACCGCGCGCACCGGGAAGATGTGGCCGGGCTGGACCAGGTCGGCCGGCTTGGCGTCGCGCGCCACCGCCACCTGGATGGTGCGGGCGCGGTCGGCGGCCGAAATACCGGTCTCGACGCCTTCAGCGGCTTCGATCGACTGCGTGAAGTTGGTGCCGTAGCGCGTGCCGTTGCGGGCCGCCATCATGGGCAGCTCCAACTGGCGGCAGCGTTCTTCGGTCAAGGTCAGGCACACCAGGCCGCGGCCGTGCGTCACCATGAAGTTGATGGCTTCGGGCGTGACGAATTCGGCGGCCATGACCAGGTCGCCCTCGTTTTCACGGTCTTCCTCGTCAACCAGGATGACGATGCGGCCGGCGCGCAGCTCGGCGATGATTTCGGCAACCGAGGCGATGCCGAAGGATTCCGGCTCGGAGCCGGGCAAAGGGGACAACTGGACGGACATGGCGGGCACGTAAACCAGGCGGGAAAGCCCGGATTTTACCGCCCCTGGAGGCGGAACCCCTATCCTGCCCTGCCAGCCCCGCCGGCCGGGGGTGTCCGGTAAACTTTCGCCCGGAGACCATCCCCTGAAAACCGAGCCAAGGAAACCCCACATGCAAGCCCTTGCGGCCATGCCTTTGACCGTCGCGGCGGCCGTCCGCGTCGTGCTGACCGACATCGACGACACGCTGACCACCGAAGGCCGCCTGCCGGCGGACGCCTATGCGGCGCTGGAACGTCTGGAACAGGCCGGCATCCAGGTCGTGCCCATCACCGGCCGCCCGGCCGGCTGGTGCGACCATATCGCCCGCATGTGGCCGGTGCGCGCCGTGGTCGGCGAGAACGGCGCCTTCTACTACGCCTATGACCGCCAGGCCCGCCGCATGACCACCCACTACTGGACCGACGCCGCCTCGCGCCAGGCCAGCCGCCGGAAGCTGGACGCCATCCGCGACCGCGTCCTGGCCGAAGTGCCCGGCGCCGCCGTGGCCAGCGACCAGGACTACCGCGTGGCCGACCTGGCCATCGATTTCTGCGAGGACGTGCCCGCCCTGCCCGATACGGCGATCACCCGGATCGTCCAGATCTTCGAGGAAGCCGGCGCCCAGGCCAAGGTCAGCTCGATCCACGTCAACGGCTGGTTCGGCGACTACGACAAGCTCACCATGACGCGCACCATGTTCCAGCGCGAGTTCGGCGCGGACGTGGCGGGCGCCCTGGACAGCACCCTGTTCATCGGCGACTCCCCCAACGACGAACCCATGTTCGCCTACTTCCCGATTTCGGTCGGCGTGGCCAACATCCAGGCCCAACTGCACCGCCTGACGCACCGCCCCGCCTTCGTCGCTGCCTACCACGGCGGCGCGGGTTTCGTCGAAATGGCCGACCGGCTGCTGGCCGCGCGGTCCACCCAAGCACAGCCGGCCTGAGGTCCGCACACCGTGGCGACATCCCCTTCCGCTTCCTCCCCGGCCGCCAACGACGGCCGCCGCAGCATCCAGTCGATCGAGGTGGGCGTGCCGCTGCTGGCCGCCCTGGTCGACGCCGGCAAGCCCCTGACCCTGCGCGACCTGGCGGCGGGCGCCGGCATGACCTCGGCCAAGGCGCACCCGTACCTGGTCAGCTTCATCCGCGTCGGCCTGGTGCAGCAGGACGCCATCACCGGCCAATACGAGCTGGGCCCCTTCGCCCTGCAGATGGGCCTGGTCAGCCTGCAGCGCCTGGACCCCGTGCGCGTCGCCATGCCGGAAATCGCCAAGCTGCAATCGGAAATCGGCCACACGCTGGGCATCGCCGTGCTCGGTTCGCACGGCCCCACCATGATCCACATGACCGAGGCCAGCTACCCGGTCCACGTGAACATGCGCAAGGGCACGGTGATGTCCATGCTGCACACGGCCACCGGCCTGGTGTTCGCGGCCTGGCTGCCGCCCAAGGTCAGCGAGCACTACATCGCGCGCGAGGAAGGCGACACGGCCGTCATCGCCAGCATGCCGCCGCCGCGCAAGGCGTCCCGCGCCAACATCGAGGCGCAACTGGCGGACATCCGCGTGCACGGCATGGCGCGCGCCCTGGGCAACCCGCTGCCGGGCGTGGACGCGTTGTCGGTGCCGGTCTTCGACAACACCGGCAATATCGCCCTGGCCCTGACCAGCCTGGGCCCCACCGGGCTGTTCGACGTGGCCTGGGACGGCGCCATCGCCCGGCCGCTGCTGGCCTGCGCGCAGGAAATTTCGCGCAAGCTCGGTTACCGCAGTTGAATTAATCGGCGAGTTTCGCGCAAAAACGAACATAAATCGAACAAAGCGAACAAAAGGCGAAAAGAAAGGCAGGGACTTTCCCGAGTGCGTCCCCTCCTCTTCCATGTTTGAATTCAGGTTGAATTAAGTGACACGTCACACAAACAAAGAAAGAGGAGACACAAGATGCAAGCTCTGCGCCTGCTTCAAGCGGCCACGCTGGCCGCCTTCGCCCTGGGTACGTCCGCCGCGCAAGCCGCCGACGCCTGCACCAACCGCGGCGACCTGGACCAGATGTACTGCGACGCCAACAAGGACCTGGTGGCCGACACGCCCACCGATCCGGCCAAGCTGAAGACCCCGTCCACCTTGGTGTTCACCTACACCCCGGTGGAAGACCCGGCGGTCTACGAAGACATCTTCAAGCCCTTCACCAAGCACCTGTCCGAGTGCACCGGCAAGCGCGTGGTGTTCTACCAAGTGCAGAGCAACGCCGCGGAAATCGAGGCCATGCGCTCGGGCCGCCTGCACGTGGGCGGCTTCTCGACCGGCCCCACCGCCTTCGCCGTGAACATCGCGGGCGCCGTGCCGTTCGCGGTCAAGGGCTATGCCGACGGCTTCCAGGGCTACAACCTGATCGTCATCGTGAAGAAGGACAGCCCGTACCAGAAGCTGGCCGACCTGAAGGGCAAAAAGCTCGCGCACACCGCGCCCTCGTCGAACTCCGGCCACATGGCGCCGGTCGCGCTGTTTCCCAAGGAAGGTCTGACCCCCGACAAGGACTACAAGGTCATCTTCTCCGGCAAGCACGACCAGTCCGTCATGGGCGTGAACTCCGGCGACTACGACGCCGCCGCCGTGGCCTCGGACGTGTTCAAGCGCATGGTCGAACGCGGCCAGGTCAAGGAAGCCGACTTCCGCGTGATCTACAAGAGCGAGAAGTTCCCGACCTCGTCGTTCGCCTATGCGCATGACCTGGAACCGAAGTTCCGCGACCAGATGCTCAAGTGCTTCTACGACTACCGCTTCCCCGCGGAAATGTCCAAAGCCTTCGACGGCGCCGACCGCTTCTATCCGGTGACCTACGAGAAGGACTGGGCCATCGTGCGCCAGGTCGCCGAATCCGGCGGCGAAAGCTTCAACCGCGCCGCTTACGACCGCGAATCCGCCAAGAGCAAGAAGTAATTCCGTATGACGACGTCGCTACGCATTTCCGGCCTGGTGAAGGAATACCGGGCCGGCCGGCCGGTACTCAACGGCATCGACCTGCAGATCGCGGGACAGGGGCTGACCGCCATCATCGGCCCCTCTGGCACCGGCAAGAGCACGCTACTGCGTTGCATCAACCGGCTGATCGAACCCACCAAGGGGGAGATCGTGCTGCAGTCGCAGGATGGATCCGTGGACCTGGCCCGCGTGCGTGGCGCGTCGCTGCGCCGTGCGCGCCGCCGCATCGGCATGGTGTTCCAGGAATACAACCTGGTCGAACGCCTGACGGTCATGGAAAACCTGCTGACCGGACGGCTGGGCTACACCTCCGCCGTGAAGGCGTGGATGCGCCGCTTCGAGCCCGAGGACATCCAGCACGCCTACAAGCTGCTGGACACCGTGGGCCTGGCGGGTTTCGCCGACCAGCGCGCCGATGCGCTGTCGGGCGGCCAGCGCCAGCGCGTGGGTATCGCCCGCGCGCTGATGCAGCGCCCGCAGCTGCTGCTGGCGGACGAGCCCACCTCCTCGCTCGATCCCAAGACCTCCGTCGAGATCATGGAACTGCTGTCCGAACAGGGCAGCGCCACGGGCATTCCCGTCATCGTCAACATCCACGACGTCGAACTCGCCCGCCGCTACGCCACCCGCATCGTCGGCATGTCCGGCGGACACGTGGTCTATGACGGCGACGGCCAGGGGCTGGACGCCGCCATGCTCAAGACCATCTACGGAGGCGAGTCTTGGCTGGAATGATCCCACCCAAAGGCGCCCGCCCCTTCGCCATGTCCGGGCGCGCCAAGGCCGGCGTGCTGTTGCTGTTGGCCTATACGCTGTATGCCGGCGCGCAGCTGGACTTCAGCTGGGCGCGCTTCGAAACCGGCATGGGGCACGCCTCCACGTTCCTGGCGCGCATGTTTCCGCCCAACTTCGAAAAGCCCGCCACTTTGTGGAAGGGCATCGCGGAAAGCCTGGAAATCGCGGTACTGGCCTCGGTGCTGGGCATCATCATCGCCCTGCCCATCGGCTTGCTGGGCGCGCGCAACATGATGCCCACCTGGGTATCCTGGCCCGCCCGCGCCATCGTGGCGCTGTGCCGCGCGCTGCACCCCGTCATCGTCGCCATCCTGTTCGTCAAGGCCGTGGGCTTTGGCGCGCTGGCCGGCATCCTGGCGCTGACGGTCGCCTCGGTCGGCTTCATCGGCAAACTCTTCACCGAAGCCATCGAAGAGATATCGCTCAAACAGGTCGAAGCCGTGCGCGCCACCGGCGCCTCGTTCGCCAACGTCATCATCTTCGGCGTGCTGCCGCAGGTGTTTGCCCGCTTCATCGGCTTTGCGACCTACCAGTTCGACTCCAACCTGCGCAACTCCACCATGGTGGGGATCGTGGGCGCAGGCGGCGTGGGCGGCACGCTGTTCTCGGCGTTCCAGCGCTTTGACTACGACTTCGTCAGCGCCATCCTGCTGACCCTGATCGCCATCATCATGCTGGGCGAAATCCTGGCGGGCTTCGTGCGCGCCGTGTTCCTGGACAACCTGGGCTTCGACCGCATCCTGCAAGGCCGCTTCGCGGGTGCGCGCGGCATCGGCGGCAGCGCAACGCCGGTCAAGCGCCGGGCGGAGGTGGACGAATGAACGCCCACGCTTCCGCCTTCAATCCCCCGGGTTCGCCGCGCGTCTGGCAACGCTACAGCATGGGCCAGCGCCTGCTGCGCTTTGCGCTCTACCTGCTGGTGGTCGCGGCCATCGTGCAGGCGATCCGCGGCGTCGAAGTCATTCCGGAGTTCCTGTACGACGCGCCCGAGCAGATGGCCGATCTGTTCCGGCGCATGTGGCCGATAGACTGGGCCTACTACCCGGAGGGCGTGCACGGCGCGCTGATCGAAACGCTGCACATCGCCACGCTGGGCACCATCCTGTCCGTGGTGATGGCGGTGCCGGTCGGGCTGCTCGCAGCCAACAACCTCACGCCCAGCAAGACCGTCAACATGCTGGCCAGGCTGATCCTGGTGTCCAGCCGTTCGGTCAATTCGCTGGTGTGGGCGCTGCTGTTCATCGCCATCTTCGGGCCGGGCGCCCTGGCCGGCACGCTGGCCATTGCGTTCCGCTCCATCGGCTTCGTCGGCAAGCTGGTGGGCGAAGCCATCGAGGAAGCGCAGCGCGGCCCGATCGAGGCCGTCACCGCCACCGGCGCCAGCAAGGCATCGGTGATCTGGTACGCCTACTGGCCGCAGATCCGCCCCGCCTTCTGGTCCATCGTGCTGCTGCGCTGGGACATCAACGTGCGCGAATCGGCCGTGCTGGGCCTGGTGGGCGCCGGCGGCATCGGCATGGCGCTGGACACGGCGCTGAACCTGTTCCAGTGGGACCGCGTGGCGCTGGTGCTGGCTGCCATCTTCGCCGTGGTGGTCGTGGCCGAAATCATCATTACCCAGGTCCGCAAGCGCATCCTCTGACGCATCCACGGATTTCTACAGCGTTCCTTTGCTCCGCCCGGAAACGGGCGGTTTTTTTTGGACCGATGAATCAGAACCGCACGCTCACTCCCGCCCTGACGCCATGGTCCTGTGCCCCGCTTGCGAGCTGCCCTTGGTATGAGAGATCGAACGACACCTTGCGCGACACCTGCACATCCAGCCCCGCTTCCAGCACGGCGCTGTTCTTCGCGATGGGCACGCCGGCCACGGTAAAGGCATCGCCCGCCGCGAAGGCCTGGGTGGCAACGGGTTTCAAATCGCCGAAGGCGTAGCGCCAGCCCAGCGATCCGCGGGCCGTGGCTTGCGCGCCGCCCAGTTCGAAGCTGGACATGAGCCGCGAACCCACTGTCGTGTACGTGGTCTCGGTGGTCTGGCTGTTCGCGCGCAGGGCGGCTGCGCCGCCGCTCTCGCTGTAGCCGTCGGTCTTGAGGTTGACGTAGGCCAGGTTGGCGAACGGCTCAAGCGCGGCGATGCGCGTGTCGATGCGATAGCTAAGGTCGGCAAACGCCTGGACGGTGCGGCCGTCGTAGTTGGCCTTGAGGCTGTCAGAGTAGCCGGGCATGGATACCGAGCGCCGAGTCGCGATGTCGTGCCAGCTGTAGGCCAGCCCGCCGCGCAGGCCCACTGCGCCCCACTGGCCGCCGCCGTAGGCGCCGAGATGGTAGTTGTCGCTGTCGCCCGATGACGCGCGGTCGCGCAGGTCGAAATCCGTGCGGGTGTAGCCCGCCATCAGGCCCAGCCGCCAGGCCTCGGACACCGGCGCGTCCACGCCCAGCAGAAAGCCGCCGGTCGAACTCTTGACCTGCGCGGCGTTGCCGTCGCCATCGGTCTGGCGCCAGGAACCCAGGCCCTGTATCCAGCTGGCGGGCCCCATTGCCGTTGCCGGGGCCAGGCGGGCGCCGCCCCCGGCGGAGGCCAGCACCGGCGCCGCCGATGCGCCGACCGCCCCCGCAGCCGAGCGCAGGCGCTCGCTGGCGGCGTCGCGCACATAGCGGCTGTCTTCGAGCAGCACGGTCTTGGCCGACGCGTGGATTTCTCCGGACAGTTGGTCGAAGCTGGAGCGCAGCAGGCCCTTGTCGTCCGGCAGCACGGCGATCGCATCGTAAAGCCCGTTGCCCGCCGCCATGCCGATGCTGTCGATGGCGCCCGCCGCCGCGCGCTGGTTGCGCGTGGCGGCGGCCGAGGCCATGGTGGTGCCGTTGCGCGCCAATTCCAGCGACACGCGGCCCGCGCCGTAGTCGTAGCCGAGTGTCGGCGTCAGGAAGGCATAGTCGGACGTCACCGTATCGAACCGGCCGGACAAGGCGCCGTCGGCCGCCAGTATCGTGTAGACGGAACGCAGCCCGTAGTCGCCGCCGATGCCGATATGGGCAACGGAGCCGCCATTGATCGTGGCGTTTCCGGTGACATGGATGAGGTCGGCATCGGCTCCCTGCGGATTGGTTTCCACGGCGTAGCGTGCGCCGCTCTCGATGACGAGGTCGCCATCGACGGTCAGCGTGCCGATGGAATTACCGGGCGCCAGCGTGCCGCCGGCCGCCACGGTCACCACCGAGCCAGCGCCCGAGCCCACCGTGCCGCGGCCTCCGAGCACGCCGCCCTGGCCGATGGTGAGCGCGCCACCCAGCTTGCCGTTCAGGGCCAACCGGCCGCCCTGGACCGTGGTGCTGCCGGTGAAGCCCGAGCTGTCGCCGCTCAGCCCCAGCGTCCCAGCGCCGCTCTTCACCAGGACGCCGCCGCCAGAGATGGCCCCGCCGAAAGTTGCGTTCGCGCCTTGCGCGAACACCAAGGTGCCGTTGTTTTCGACATTGCCCCGGATCGAGCCGGCATTGCCGATCAGCGTGCCCTCCTGGATCCAGGTATTGCCGTAGGCATTACCCGCGTTGTCCAGCCGCAGCGCGCCCGCCCCGGTC
>JALDYL010000052.1:0-27763 GCA_032153965.1 Achromobacter sp.
GGATCAGCACTTGCCACAGGGTGATGCGCAGCCGGCGCGCGATGCTGGCGCGGCGGTCCAGCCGCAGCTGGTCCTGCAGGGAATCGGCGGAGTATGTCGTGGTCATGACGCGTATCGGTTCAGGCGGCGGCGCGGAACTGCTGTCCCAGCACGCTCCAGAGGCTTTGCACGTGGGTCACGAATTGCGGCGTTTCGCGTAGCGTGAAGACATCGCGCGGGTGCGGGATCTCGATGCGCTCGTCCAGCAGCACGCGGCTGGGCGGACCGGACAGCACCACCACGCGGTCGGACAGCAGGATGGCTTCGTCCAGGTCGTGCGTGACCATGACGATGGTCTGGCCCAGCTTGCGCCAGATCTCGATCAGTTC
This sequence comes from Achromobacter sp., assembly GCA_032153965.1. Lineage (GTDB taxonomy): Bacteria > Pseudomonadota > Gammaproteobacteria > Burkholderiales > Burkholderiaceae_B > Achromobacter. The sequence goes on from JALDYL010000052.1 coordinate 369, forward strand.
GCGGTGCAGGTGCGTCTTGGTGTGCGTGTCCAGCGCGCCGAAGGGCTCGTCCAGCAGCAGGATGCGCGGCTCGACCGCCAGGCTCATCAACAGCGCCACGCGCCGCCGCATGCCGCCCGACAGCTGATGCGGAAAGGCGTCGGCGAACTGGCTCAGGTGGCCCATTTCCAGCAGCTCGGCCACGCGGCGCTCGATCTTGTCGGCGGGCACGCCCTGGAACTTCAGGCCCAGCGCCACGTTCTTTCTCACGCTGAACCAGGGCAGCAGCGTGTCCTTCTGGAAGATGTAGCCCAGGGCCGGCGGCACCTGTCCGTCCACGATGCGGCCGTCCACGTGGATCGTGCCGGTGGTCGGGCGCAGAAAGCCCGCGATCATGTTCAGCAGCGTGCTCTTGCCGCAGCCGGACGGCCCGACGATGGAGACGAACTCGCCTTCCGGGATCGTCAGGCTGACCTCGCCCACCGCATGCGTGGTGGCCTGGCGCGTCTGGTAGGCCTTGCCCACCCGGTCCAGCGTGATCATCAGAGGCCCCGGGCGCGGCGCACGAAGCTCATGTTCACGCAACGGTCGTAGGGCACGGTCTTGATCTCGTCGTTGGAGAACTGGCGGCCGTCGCCCATGATGGCCGTCATGCGGTCATAGGCGTCCTGGGTGATGATGTTGTCCTTCAGGAACACCGTTTCCTTGTAGACGCCCAGCGTTTTTTCGATGGCGGCGCGCGGGAAGGCGTTCAGGTAGTCGTCGTAGATCGCGTCGGTGACGGCGGCGGCGCTGTTGGCGCTGATGAAGTCCTGCGCGCGCACCAGCGCCGTCACGAAGGCCTGCACCACTTCGGGGCGCTTCTGGATGGTGTCCTGCAGGGTCAAGGCCGCAATGCCGGGCACGTCGCCGCCCATGAATTCGTTCCACGAGCTTTCAGTCGTGGCATCGAAGATGGGCACGCCCCAGCCTTCCTGCTGGGCCTGTTCCATCATCGACATGGTGGCCATGCTGGCCGACACGGAGCCGGTCTTGAGCGCGCCCAGCATGGTGGCCAGGTCGCCCAGCGGGCGGATGTCCACCTTGTCGGCGACGCCGGCCTTCTGCATCAGGTACAGCGCCATCAGCCAGGTGCTGGACTGCGGCTGGGTGGCGCCCACGCGCTTGCCGGCCAGGTCCTTCAGCGACTTGATCTTGCCGCTTTCGAAGTCTTCGCGGCGCACGATGACGTTGGCATAGGTGAGCTTGCGGTCGAAGCCGAACACCAGCGTGGCGGGCTTGCCGGCCAAGGTCAGCGCGGGGGCGGCCGTGGCCGCAGTGGCGCCGAACGCGATCTGGCCGGCGGCCAGCAGCTGGTTGGTGCGTGGACCGCTCTGCGAATTCAGGTACTCGACTTCCAGCCCGCCTTCGCCGAAGTAGCCCTTCTTCAGCGCAACATAGCCCGCGGCAAAGAACGGGTCGATGCTGCCCTGGCCGTACACGACGCGGCCCAGCTTGGGCTGCGCGAACGCCACGCGGCCGTTGACCAGGCTGAAGCCGGCCAGCGCGCCTGCGGCGGCCAGCACGCGGCGGCGGGTGGTGAAGTCGGGGCTGTTGCTCATGTCGTCCTCGGAATAGGTCTGGTTGCAGCGGTTTGGCGTAGACAATACCCCAGCAACTGGCGTCCAACAATGGAAAACGCCCGGTTGCCCGGGCGTTGTGCGCGATGGTCGGGTGGCGGCGCGCCAGGCGCCGCGCCCGTTTTACGCGGCGGTCTTTTTCGGCGCAGCCTTCTTCACCGCTTTCTTGACGGCCGTTTTCGTGGCCGTCTTGGTTGCAGTCTTGGTTGCCGCCTTCTTCACTGCGGCCTTCTTGGCCGGCGCTTTCTTGGCGGCGGTCTTGGTCGCGGTCTTGGCAGCCGTCTTGGCCGGCGCGCGGCCCGGCTTTTCAGGACGCGGCTCGAACTCGAAGCCGATCTTGCCGTCCGGCTGGCGGACGAGGAAGGCCTTGAACTTGCGATTCGTGCGGCTGGAGACGAAGCCGTCGAGCAGGTCGGTGCGGCCGTTGGTCAGCAGTTTTTCCATCTGCTCGCGCGAGATCTCTTGCTGCAGGATGACCTTGCCCGAACGGAAGTCGCAGCTCTTTTCGGGGCCGACGGATTTCTCGCAGACGTAGCTCATGCCGTGTTCGAACACGCGCGACTGGCACTTGGGGCAGGAACCCACCGGCGTGTGGCCGGAGAAGTCCACGGCTTCGGCATCGTCTTCGTCGTTCTGGCCGAAGTCGAACTCCAGCTTGAATTCGTCGCTGATGCGCAGGATGGCGGCGAACGGCCGGCCCATCTTGCTGATGAAGCCTTGCAAGGGGCCGATCTCGCGCTTGGCCAGCAGCTCTTCGACTTCCGGCAGCTCGAAGGTGCGGCCGCCCGGATGCTTGCCGATGGAGAAGTCGCAGGCAGTGCAGGCAAAGCGGCGATAGTTTTCCTTCACCACGGCGCCGCACTTGGGGCACGGCGTCTGCAGCGTGGCGTAGTCGCCCGGCACCGTGTCGCGCTCGTATTCCTTGGCGCGCTTGACGATGACCTGCGTCATCTGCGCGATCTCGCGCATGAAGGCTTCGCGCCCCAGTCCGCCCTGCTCGATCTGCTTGAGCTTGTGCTCCCATTCGCCGGTCAGTTCGGGCGAGGTCAGTTCGGTCACGTCCAGGCCGGACAAGAGCGTCATCAGCTGGCGCGCCTTGGCGGTGGGCACCAGGTCGCGGCCTTCGCGGCGCAGGTAGACCTCGTTGAGCAGGCCTTCGATGATGGCGGCGCGCGTGGCCGGCGTGCCCAGGCCGCGCTCGGACATGGCTTCGCGCAGTTCTTCGTCGTCCACCAGCTTGCCGGCGCCTTCCATGGCCGACAGCAGCGTGCCTTCGTTGAAGCGCGCCGGCGGCTTGGTGGTGAGACCCACGGCCTCCACGTCCTCGGTGCGCACGGTCTCGCCGTCCGCCACGGGCACCAGGTTGGCGTCTTCGCCCTGGGCTTCCTTGCCGTAGACGGCCAGCCATCCCGGGCTGACCAGCACCTTGCCGTCGGTGCGGAAGCGGTGTCCCTGCACTTCGGTCATGCGGGTGGTGACGCGGTATTCCGCGGCGGGGAAGAACACCGCCAGGAAGCGCTTGAGCACCAGGTCGTACAGCTTGGCCTCGGCCTCGCTCAGATCGTGCGGGATCTGCAGCGTGGGGATGATGGCAAAGTGGTCCGACACCTTCTTGTTGTCGAAGATGCGGCGGTTCGGCTTGACCCATTGATTGCCGACCACGGTTTCCGCGTGGCGCGACAGGCCGCCCACGGCATTGGAGCCGCCCTTGGCCAGCGCGCGCATGGTTTCCTGCACCGTGGCGATGTAGTCCTCGGGCAGGTAGCGCGAATCGGTACGCGGGTAGGTCAGCGCCTTGTGGCGTTCGTACAGGGTCTGGGCCAGCGACAGCGTGGTCTTGGCCGAAAAGCCGAACCGGCCGTTGGCCTCGCGCTGCAACGACGTCAGGTCGTACAGGGCCGGCGACATCTGGGTCGACGGCTTGGATTCCTCGGTGACGTTGCCCGGCTGGTCGCGGCAGGCGGCCACCACGCTTTGCGCGGCGGCGGCCGACCACAGGCGCGATTCGCGCTTTTCCGGGTCACGGTCGTCTTTCTTGAATTGCGGGTCGATCCAGCGGCCTTCGTACAGGCCGGCGGCGGCGATGAAGGTGGCGCGCACTTCCCAGTAGTCGCGGGGCACGAAGCGGCGGATGCGCTCTTCGCGCTCGGCCACGATGGCCAGCGTGGGCGTCTGCACGCGGCCGACCGGCGTCTTGAAGAAGCCGCCGTCCTTGCTGTTGAAGGCGGTCATGGCGCGGGTGCCGTTGATGCCCACCAGCCAGTCGGCTTCGGCGCGCGAGCGGGCGGCCGCTTCCAGCGGCTTGAGCTGGGCGTCGTCGCGCAGGTTGGCGAAGGCTTCGCGGATGGCGGCCTGGGTCATCGACTGCAGCCAGAGGCGCTGGATCGGCTTCTTCACGCCCGCGTACTGAATGATGTAGCGGAAGATCAGTTCGCCTTCGCGTCCCGCGTCACAGGCGTTGATGATGGCGTCGACGTCCTTGCGCTTGGCCAGGCGGACCAGCAGCTTGAGCCGTTCGGCGGATTTCTTGTCGGTGGGGCCCAGTTCGAACTCGGGCGGAATCACGGGCAGGTGCGTGAAGCTCCACTTCCCCTTGACCGGATCGTTGGGCGCGACCAAGCTGAGCAAGTGGCCTATGCTCGACGCGAGGACGTAACGTTCGCTTTCAAAATAGTCGCCCTCGCGCGCAAAGCCTCCCAAGGCGCGTGATATATCAAGGGCCACCGAGGGCTTCTCGGCAATAATCAGCGTTTTATTCATGTGTATCCAGTGGCGGTAGTCCCGCCTTAGTAGCGCGGATAATAAGATCGGAGATTCGCCAGATGCAAGTCGGCACTGAAAGACAAGCGGGATCCGAACTACACGCCTGGCGTCAATTTTTGGCGCGGAGCACCCTCTGGCTAGGTGTTTTGCTGCTGGGAAGCGCCGCGGTTTGCTGGGTCGCCGCCAACTGGCAGGACATGACAAAAGTGCAGCGCTTCGCCGGCGTCCAGGGCCTTTTGGCGGTTTGCGCGCTGGCCGCCGCGTGGGCCGGATTGCGCCTGCGGGCCAGTCCGGGGGTGCGGCGCAGCATACCGGGCGCCCTGCTCGCCCTGGCCGGCATCCTCCTGGGCGCCCTGCTCGCATTACTAGGCCAAACTTACCAGACTGGCGCCGATACCTGGGAATTGTTCGCCTGGTGGGCGTTTCTGCTGCTGCCCTGGGCGCTGGCCGCCGGCAGCCAGGCCGTCTGGCTGCTGTGGGCGCTGGTGCTGAACGTGGCGGTGGCCTTGTGGCTGGGCGAGCGGGTGTTCTCCTGGGTGCTGATATTCGGCGGCCCGGGCGTGCCCGGCCTGATGATGGCCGGCCTGAACTTGGTGCTGCTGCTGGGCTGGGAGCTGGCTGCCCGCCGCTGGCGCGCCAGCACCCTGGTCGGTCCGCGGGTCCTGGCCGCCCTGGCGATCAGCGTGCTGGTGCTGACCCAGATGCTTGGCGACTTCCTGGGCCGCGGCCTGGGCCTCTATAACGGCATCGCCTGGGTCGCGGTGACCCTGGGCCTGGGCTTCTATTATCAGAAGGGCCGGCGCGACCTGGTCATCCTGGCCATGCTGGCCGCCGGCGTCATCTGCGTGTCGCTGCGGGTGGCGGGCGAATGGCTGCTGCGCCTGGAGCCCGGCGTCTGGGCGGCCTTGCCGCTGGCGGCGCTGCTCATGGCCGAGGCGGTCTTGGCCGCGCGCTGGCTGCGCCGGCTTGCCGGCGACCCGCAGACGGCGGTGGCCGCGGCCGCCGATTCCGAACCGGCTGCGGCTTCGGCCGGCAACTCGGTGGACCCGGCCGACGCCAGTGCGCCGGTCGCGCAATTGGCGCCGGCCCCGGCGCCGCAGGCGGATCCGCCCTGGTACGTGCAGTGCCTGTTGGGCTTGAGCGCCTGGCTGTCGACGGTGTTGCTGCTGGTGTTCATCGCCTTCTCGGGCTTCATCACCACGGAAGGCGGCGCGCTGGTGGCCGGGCTGGTGCTGTGCGCGGCCGGCGTGGCGGTGCTGCGCAGCGACGCGGGGCCGTTCTGGCGCCAGTGCGGCACGGCCATGGCTTTCGCCGGGCAGATCCTGATCATCTTCGGGCTGTCCAGTTCGACCTCGTTCGCCAGCGCCTGCGTGTTCGTGCTGCTGATGGCGGCCACGGTCTACGCGGTCGGGCCCGACGTCATCCTGCGCTTCCTGAGCGGCCTGCTGATCGCGGCGGCCGGCGCGGGCCTGATCTGGCGCGTGCTGTCGCCCGACCTGGGGCAGGAGGACCTGCTGGACGCCTGGATGGCGTTCGACGCCCTGCGCGCCACCTTCCTGTGGCTGCCCATTGCCGTGACCGGCGCCTGGGCCACCGCCGTCATCTTCACCGTCAGCCACCGCCTGGGCGGCAAGCGCGCCCATGCCCTGCAGCCGCTGGGCTGGGCCTTCCTGCTGTCGGTGCAAGGCATGGTGTGGCTGGCCAGCGGCATCTCCATCAAGCAGCTGCCCGCCATGTGGCAGCTGAATCCGCATACGGCCGTGCTGGTTGCGGCCGGCGCGCTGTTGCCCGTGGCGGCCGCCTTCGCGGTGCTCTGGCCGCGCCGCCGCATGCTGACGGCGGGCGTCACCTGGGGCGTGCCCATCGGCCTGCTGATCCTGGCGCTGTTCTGGTTGCCCAGCCCTGGCGTGGGCTTCGCGCTGGCCTGGCTGCTGCTGGGATTCGGCTTGAACCAGTCGCGCGTGGTGGTGTTCGGGGTCATCAGCCTGCTGGCCTATCTGGGCGTCTACTACTATCAGCTGGACGTGCCGCTGCTGCAAAAAGCCTTGTGGCTGGGCGGCGCCGCGCTGCTGCTTTTCGTGCTGCGCGCCCTGGTGTGGCTGGTGCCGCGCCTGATGCGCACCATTGCCCCCAGCCAGCGCGGCGCCTTGCCGCCGGTGTCGGCGCCCTTGCGCTGGCGCACGCTTGCCATCCTGGGCGGCCTGGTGCTGGTGCTGGCGGTCACCAACGGCGGCATCTGGCAGCGTGAAAAGTTGCTGGCCTCGGGCAAGGTGGTCATCCTGGAACTGGCGCCGGTGGACCCCCGTTCGCTGATGCAGGGCGACTACATGGCGCTGAATTTCGCCGCCAGCCGGGAAGTCACGCGTCTGCGGCTGGGGGCCGAGCGTCCCGAGGCCGAGGAGTCGGTCATGGGCTATGAGCCGGACGGCTATGTGATGCTGCAGACCGACGCGCGCGGCGTGGGCCAGCCGCTACGCATCCAGCCCGACACGCATCCGCATACGGATGGGGAAGTGCCGCTGCGCTATCGCATCCGCGACAACAGCGTGCGCATCGTGACCAACGCCTATTTCTTCCCGGAAGGCCAGGCCGAGCGCTATCAGGTCGCCAAGTACGGCGAGCTGCGCGTGGCGGAGAACGGCGAGGCCCTGCTCGTCCGGATGCTGGACCAGGACCTCAAGCCGCTGTAGCGGCGGGCAGCGGGAAGCGCCGTGCCCATTGCGCGGTGGCTTCCCTCAGGAAATGGCCGCGGTCCGCGGTGTCGATGGCGTCGAAGCCCAAGGCGCGCCAGGCGGCCATCAGCGCCGCCAGGGGCGCGCCCGTGTCGATGGGCGGGGCGCCGTTCTGCTTGGACAGTTTCAGGCCGCTGGCGGGGTCCAGGATCAGCGGCACGTGCAGGTAGCGCACCGGCGGTAGCCCCAGCAGCCGACCCAGCATGCGCTGGCGCGCGGTGGAACTGAGCAGGTCCGCGCCGCGCACCACGTCGGTCACGCCCTGCGCCGCGTCGTCCACCACCACCGCCAATTGGTAGGCCCACAGGCCATCGGCCCGGCGCAAGGCGATGTCGCCCACCGCCTGCGCCACGTCCTGTTCCTGCGGACCCAGCCAGCGGTCCACGAAATGTTCCATGCCCTGCGGCATGATCACGCGCCAAGCGCGGGCCTGGCGGCCCTCCGGCAGGCCGTGGCGGCAGGTGCCGGGATACGGCCGTTCGCCGTCGGCGCCCGGCGCGGTCTGGCCGCGCAGCGCCGAATCGGCGATTTCGCGCCGGGTGCAGCCGCAGCCGTAGATCAGGCCGCGCGCGGCCAGGGATTCGAAGGCAGCCTGGTAGGCATCGTTGCGGCGCGACTGCCACATGATCTCGCCGTCCCAGTCCAGGCCCAGCGCGTTCAGCTGGCCCATGATGATTTCGGCCGCGCCGGGCACCGTGCGCGGCGTGTCCACGTCTTCGATGCGCAGCAGCCAGCGCCCGCCCTGGGCGCGCGCGTCCAGCCAGCTGGCCAACGCCGCGACCAGCGAGCCCGCATGGAGCGGGCCGCTGGGGCTGGGGGCGAAGCGGCCGATGTAATTCACGATGGGACGCCCGCGCGGCCATGCGCGCGGGTAAGGAGTAACGGCATCAAGCGACGCGGATGCCGTTCAATGCAGCAAGCGCACGCCGTCCTCGTCCAGCAGCTCTTCCAGGACCAGGTTGTCGATCTCGGCTTCCTGGCTCCAGAGAACCATGAGGGCGATGATCTTGATCTTGGACAGCGGCACGGGCGTTTCCGGCGAAGCCAGGCCCCGGTCGATGACGATCTCGCGCAGCGGCGCGGGCAGCACGCCGGCCGATTCCAGGAAGGCGATGAAGCCGATGGATTCGGTGCCGAGCTGCTGGTATTCGTTGTCGGTGTAGATCCGGATGCCGGTGGCGGGGGCCTGGGCGAGATCGACGCAGCGTTCAGTGGTTTCGGCCAGGCCGTAGAGCCAGCCTAGGGCGTCGTCGATGTCTTCGTGCTCGAAACCGGCGGCGGCAAGCCGCTTTGCGAGCACGTCGGCCGCAGGACAGGCTTGCGGCGTGTAGTAATTCTCGTACAGATAAACCAGGATATCGAACATATGGCGCAGTTTTGTGCCTGTTTGCACAGTCGGCCCGCATATCGGCAGACCAGCAAACATGAATTTTACTTTACGCTGATTTATAGGGTCGGGCAACCGGCCGGAAGGGGGAATGTTGTATGGAGTCACCCTGCGCCAACACGCGCACATTTTCCCCTTAAATGCTGCCAATATTCATGATTCGGGGCAAAAAGGGGCGGACCTTGCTGATCCGGCCCTTTTTTATTCCAGATCGCTGGTCAGGCTGCCTTGGGCGCGCTTTCCAGCTTCAGCTGCGCCAGTTGGCGCATGAACACCGGGATGCAGATCGCCAGCCCGATCAGCCCGCTGGTCAGGCCTGGCAGGATGGTCAGCAAGGCGCCGATGGTGCACAGCCACCGCTCCCAGCTCTTCATGCCCACCAGCATGAATCGCGAGAACGCCGCCGACAGCAGCACCAGGCCGACCATGCAACCGAACAGCGTCACGAAGAAGTCATACCAGGTGAAGCCCTGCACCGAAATCAGCAGCGACGGCGAGAACACGAACACGAAGGGCACGATCAGCTTGGTGATGCCCAGCCTGAAGGCCGTGTTGCCGGTCTTGAACGGATCGCTGCCGGCCATCCCGGCCGCCGCATACGCCGCCAGCGCCACGGGTGGCGTGATGTCCGCCAGGATGCCGAAATAGAACACGAAGAAGTGCGCCGCGATCGGCTGCACGCCCAGCTGCACCAGCGTGGGGGCGGCCACCGCCACCATGATCAGGTAGTTCGCCGTGGTGGGCACGCCGCAGCCCATCAGGATGCAGACGATGCCGGTCATGATGAGCGCGGCGATCAGCGTCAGCGTCTGCATGTTGGCCAGTGCGTCGGGGATGATCATGGCCGCGCCGCCGGCCAGCACCTGCGAGGCCGAGATCACGATGTACGAGATCTTGAAGCCCACGCCGGTCAGCGTCACCACCCCGATCACGATACCCACGGTGCCCGCCGCCGCGCCCACCGCCAGCGCGTACTTGGCGCCGGTCTCGAAGGCTTCGTACAGGTCGCGCCAGCGCAGCCGCTGGAACGGATTCAGCAGGCCCACGATGATGCAGCCAGTAATGCCCGCGAAGGCCGCCAGGTACGGCGTGCGGCCGCTGGCCAGCACGCCGATCAGCAGGACCAGCGGAATCAGCGTCGGCCAGCGCATCTTGAACGACTGCTTGAGCTTGGGCATTTCCTCTTCGGTCAGGCCGCGCAGGCCTTCGCGCTTGGCCTCGAAGTGCACCTGCATGAACATGCCGAAGAAGTACAGGAAGGCCGGGAAAATGCCCGCGATGGCGATCTGCTGGTACGGAATGCCCAGGAATTCGATCATCAGGAACGCGGCCGCGCCCATGATGGGCGGCGTGATCTGCCCGCCCGTGCTGCTGGCGGCTTCCACGCCCGCGGCGAAGTGCCGCGGATAACCGATGCGGATCATGGCCGGGATGGTCAGCGAACCCACCGTGACCGCGTTGGCCACCGACGAACCCGACAGCATGCCGAACATGGCCGAACCGAACACCGACACCTTGGCCGGCCCGCCGGCATAGCGCCCGGCGACCGTCGAGGCCACGTCCAGGAACAACTGGCCCAGGCCGATGCGGGTGGCCAGCACGCCGAACAGCACGAAGTGGAAGACGTAGGTTGCGACCACGCCGACCGCCACGCCGTACACGCCCTGGCTGGTCAGATACATGTGGTTGACGACCTGCGACCACGTATTGCCGGCGTGCTTGAGCAGGCCCGGGAAGTACGGCCCGAACATGGCATACGCCATGAACACGATGGCGATGATGGGCAGCGGCCAGCCCATGGCGCGGCGCGTGGCCTCCAGCAGGCCGATCAGCAGGATGGACCCCATCAGCACGTCCATGGGCATGGGATTGCCCACGCGGAACGCCAGGTCCTCGAAAATATAGGGGATGTACAGCACCGACAGCGCCAGCGCGATGGCGATGATCCAGTCGTACAGCGGAATGCCGCCGGGCGAGAACCAGGTGGACTTGGGCTGGCGCTGGTAGTGGGACTTGGAAAACCCGAACACCAGGAAGATCAGGCTCAGCACAAACGCCAGGTGCACGCCGCGGTGCGTGGCCTCGCGCAGCAGGCCGAAGCCGGCGGTGTAGTAGTGAAAGAGGGACAGGGTGACGAGCAGGCCCGACACGATCCAGGTGGCCGTCTTGTCCAGCGGCCGGAAGCGGATTTCCGAATCGTACTTCTCCGCCAGCTGCTGGGTTTTCTCGTGGTCAATTTCCATCGCGGTGAGTCTCTGGTGATACAGCAAGCAGGGCCGCTCGTGGCGGCCCTGCTCAAACACGGCGAGTCAGACTGCGCCGTGGTCTATCCGTGAAAGAAGTTCCGGCTCGCTTACTTGAGCAAGCCGACTTCCTTGTAGAACTTCTCCGCGCCGGGGTGGAACGGGATGCCCGCGCCCTTGACGGCGTTTTCCTTGGTGATCAGCTTGCCTTTGGCGTGGCCGGCGTCCAGCGTCTTGCGCGTGGCGTCGCTGTACAGCGCCTTGGTCACGTCGTACACCACCTGGTCGGGGATCTTGGCCGAGGTGACCATCTGCGCGTTGACCGAAATGGTCTTCACTTCAGGGATGTTCTGGTACGTGTTGGCGGTGATGACGTCAGGCGTGAAGAATTCCTGCTTGCCGCGCAGCGCGTCGATTTCCGGGCCGACCAGCGACACCAGTTCGATGTTGCCGGTGGAAGCCAGTTCGGCGATGGCGCCGGCGGGGGCGCCGCCCACGAAGAAGAACGCGTCCAGGCCGCCGTCCTTGAGCTTGTCGCCGGCCTGGTTGGGCTTGAGGTATTCCGCCTTGATGTCCTTATCGGTCAGGCCGTAGGCGCCCAGGATCAGGCGCACGTCCACCAGCGTGCCGGAGCCCGGCTCGTCCATGGACACGCGCTTGCCCTTCAGGTCCGCCACGCCCTTGATGCCCGAGCCCTTGCGCGTCACCAGGTGGATGCTTTCCGGGTACAGCGTGGCGATCAGGCGCAGGTCCTGGGCCTTGGGCTTGCCTTCGAAGGTGCCGGTGCCGCTATAGGCCCAGAAGGCCACGTCGGACTGCGTGAAGCCCGCTTCGAACGAGCCGCCCATGACGCCGTTGATGTTGGCGACCGAGCCGTTGGAAGCCACCGCGGTGGCGATGAGCTTGCCCGGTTGCGACACGGCGTTGCCGATGATGCCGCCCACGGGGTAGTAGGTGCCAGCGGTACCGCCGGTGCCGATGCGGAAGAACTGTTGGGCCTGCGCCGAACCGGCGGCGCCGACGGCGGCGGCCGCGATGGTCAGGGCGGTGATCCAGGTCTTGAGTTTCATGCGAGCTTCTCCGAATTCTTGCTGACGGGTATCAATAATGTGATTTCTGCCGTTGGGCGAATTCCCCCGGCAAAAACGTGCCTCCCCTCGGGGGCTTCTTTATGATGAAATTCTGTCATGCCCGTCCCCTGTAGCCAATGATTACAGGGCTATGGTTTTCCAGGGGGTCGCATCGCCCAAGGTTATGGGTGGTCCCGCTTTGGTTATGGTGTGCGCTTACATCCTTGCAGTGCTGATAACGGAGTTTCCAAGATGTCCCAGGAAGTCATACGCGGCATTGCGCTGCCCCCCGCCGCCCAGCCGGGCGATCCCCTTGCCCGCGTCGATACCCCCAGCCTGGCGCTGGACCTGACCGCCTTCGAAGCCAACCTGCGCGCCATGCAGGCCTGGGCCGACCGCCACGAAGTCGCCCTGCGGCCGCACGCCAAGGCCCACAAATGCCCGCAGATTGCGTTGCGGCAAGTGGCCCTGGGCGCGCGCGGCATCTGTTGCCAGAAGGTCAGCGAAGCCCTGCCCTTCGTGGCCGCCGGCATCCGCGACGTCCATATCAGCAACGAAGTCGTGGGCCCGGCCAAGATGGCGTTGCTGGGCCAGCTGGCGCGCGCCGCCAAGATCAGCGTCTGCGTCGACAACGCCCAGAACCTGGCGCAGTTGTCCGCCGCCATGGTGCAGGCCGGCGCCCAGATCGACGTGCTGGTGGAAGTGGACGTAGGCCAGGGCCGCTGCGGCGTGTCCGACGACGCCACGGTTTTGGCGCTGGCGCAGCAGGCGCGAGCGCTGCCGGGCCTGAATTTCGCGGGCCTGCAGGCCTATCACGGGTCGGTGCAGCACTACCGCACGCGCGAGGAACGCGCCACCGTCTCCCGCCAGGCCGCGCGCATCGCCGCGTCCTATGCGCAGCTGCTGCGTGAAAGCGGCATCGCCTGCGACACCATCACCGGCGGCGGCACCGGCAGCGTGGAGTTCGACGCGGCCAGCGGCGTCTACACCGAATTGCAGGCCGGCTCCTATGCCTTCATGGACGGCGACTACGGCGCCAACGAATGGGGCGGCCCGCTCAATTTCCAGAACAGCCTGTTCCTGCTGTCCACCGTGATGAGCACGCCCACGCCCGACCGCGTGGTGCTGGACGCCGGCCTCAAATCGGCCTCTGCCGAATGCGGTCCGCCCGCCGTCTACGGCGAATCCGGCCTGACCTGCACCGCCATCAACGACGAGCACAGCGTGGTGCGCGTGGAACCCGGCGCCACGGCGCCGGCGCTGGGCAGCGTGCTGCGCCTGGTGCCCGCGCACGTGGACCCCACCTTCAATTTGCACGACGGCCTGGTCGTGTTCAAGGACGGCGTGGTGCAGGACATCTGGGAAATCTCCGCGCGCGGCTTCTCGCGCTGAAACGCGGCGCCAGAACGCAAAAAGGCTGGCGCGCCATCAGCGCGCCGGCCGTTAAAGCAGGTTGCCGGCTCAGGACTTACTGGGCCTTCTCCTGGATCTTCTCCCCGCCACGTTCGATGTCCTTGCCGGCTCCTTCCATCGTGTTGCAGCCGGCCGTGATGGCGGTGATTGCCAGCAGCAGCGCAAGCCAGATTCGATGCGTCATTTTTTTCTCCTTAGGGCGTAAAGGGTCGTAGCGGGTCATGCCGACAGGCAGCCGCGCTATTTCTTGTTCAGCAAGTCCCGTGCCTGATCCTTGGCCTCGCCCACGTTGCGCTGCACCTTGCCCACGGTTTTCTCGGCCTTGCCTTCAAGCTCGGTCTCGCGGTTGCCGGTCAGCTTGCCTGCCGTTTCCTTGATCGTGCCTTTGACTTCCTTGGCAGCGCCCTTGATGCGGTCGTTATCCATGTCGTCTCTCCTGGTTCCAGGTTGCTTGAAACCGCGCCGGAGAGGCCCGAGGGGCCTGGACTCCAGCTGCGGACGAACCCACTATAGGAAGCGCATGGCGCGCGCGTAAGAAGCGCGCGCATCAGATCGGCTGGTACTTTTCTACCGAATCCTGTGGACCCGACTTTGAGCCTGCTTTTCAGGCTGCTTCTGCGCCTGCTTGCGCGCCGGCTTTTCATATCCCACGATGCCACGTTGCCGCGCCCAGATGATGGCGGCGCTGCGCCTATGCACGTCCAGCTTGCTGTACAGCGCCGCCACATGATTGCGCACCGTGTTGCGCGATAGATGCAGGCTGGCCGCAATCTCCGGGTCCGTGTGGCCCTGGCACATCAGGCCCAGGATCTCGCGCTCGCGCGGCGTCAGGTCGGCCAGTTCGCCTTGCCCCTGCGGCGCGCCTTCAGGCGTGCGGATCTGCGCCAGCTTCTCGATGACGGTACGGCTGAACCACGAGGTGTCCTGCATCACCGTCTCGATTGCTTCCATCAGCTCGACCTCGTTGCGCTTGCGCTCGGTGATGTCCTGGATCGCCGCCAGCACGCAGGGCTGGTCCTGGATGGACACCGGCGCGGCCGACACCAGGCAGTCCAGCAGCGCGCCCTCACGCGTGCGCAGCGCCATTTCCTGGCTGCGCACGCTGGCGCCCTGCTCCAGCGAGGCCATGGCGCGGTCGTAGGCTTGCGGGTCGGTCCATAGCTGCGCCAGCGCGTCCTCGTCGCGCGCCAGCGTCTTGGCGTCGTAGCCGGTGGTCGCGACGAAAGCATCGTTGACCTCCAGCAGTCCGCCTTCCGTGGTGCTCAGCGTCATGGGCACGGGCGCCAGTCGGAATGCCGTGGCAAAGCGCTGTTCGCTGTGACGCAGCGCCGACTCGGCCTTGCGGCGCGGCTCCAGGTCATTGAAGGTGAACAGCATGCAGGGCTGCTCCGCGACCTCGATGGGCTGGCCCGCCACGATCACCAGCTTGTTGCCGCCGCCCTGCACCGCGATGATGGTTTCCGTCTGCGGAATGGTCGTGCCTTCCGCCAGCCGGTGCAGCGCATCCTCGCGTTGCGGCGTATCGCCCAGCACGTCCAGCTGGCGCAGCGTCTTGCCCAGCACTTGTTCGCGCGTGTAGCCCGTCATCGCCAGAAAACCGTCATTGACCTTGATGTGCCGCAGATCCGCCAGCGAGCAGATCACGGCCGGCGCGGGGTTGGCGTTGAAGGTCCGTTCGAAGCGCTCTTCCGCGCTAAATCGCTCGGTCACGTCCAGCAGCACCAGCACCATGCCTTCTGCCGCGCCCTGCGCATCGCGCAGCATCAGGTTGCGCACCTGATGCATGCGGCTGAAGTCCGGATCGCGGCGGCTGGCCACTTCCACCACCACGTCCTTGAAAGCCTCGCCCGCCAGCGCGCGGTCCAGCGGATACTGCGCCGCGCGCAGCACGCGGTGATTGCGGTAGCGCAGCGCGAACGCCTTGCGATAGCCGGCGGCGGTGCCGCCCAGCGCGGCCAGATCGGTCACGCCATGCATGGCCAGCGCCGTGTCATTGGCCCAGACGATGCGGCGGTCCTGGTCCAGCAGGATGATGCCCTCGATCAGGCCGTCGATGATTTCCAGCAGATGGCGGCGTTCCGTCGTGAACGCCGTGGCAGTCTTCTTCATTCCGGCTCCTGGTTGAGCAAGAGATAAGAAGAAAGTACTAGATAAAGTCGTCCTGCGTGATCTGGGCGAGCGCGAACATGGCTTCTATCGTGGGCTTGCACGATACGCGTGCCGCTGCGCGTGTAGCGCTACACGTGAATCTTCAGGAGACATCCATGAACACGAACCAGAAGCCCGGCGATCCCGCCAACCAACCCGGCATCGACCCGTCCCAGCGCCCCGGACAGGAACCCGGCGATGCGCCGGAAAAGCAGGCTCCCGGCCAAGTGCCGGGCAAGCCTGGCCCCGATGATATTGATCCGGGCCGCACGCCGCCGGAAGTGCCCGGCAATCCGGGGCAGCCTGCAGAAAAGCCCAGGCAGCCCGGCGAGCCCGGACGGCCGGGTGATCCGGCCTAAGCCGCCATCGCTTTACCTCAACCCATCATGCAAACCGCCCCGGCGATGCGGGGCGGTTTGCTGTGGGCATAGGGTTTTGCGGCGCTATCAGTCGACCTGCGCGCCCGACTGCTTCACCGCTTCACCCCACTTCGTCACTTCGCCGGCAATGAACGCGCCGGTCGCATCAGGCGTCAGCGGCATCGGCTCCGCGCCGCGGTCGCGGAAGAACTTCTGCATGTCCGGCGAATTCAGCACCTGGCCGATCTGCTTGCTCAGATAACCCGTCACCTCGGCCGGCGTATCGCGCGGCGCCAGCACTGCGGCCCAGCCGATGGCCTCGAAACCCGGATAACCTGATTCCGCCACGGTCGGCACGTCCGGCAGCTGCGGCAGCCGCTTGGCCGTCGTCACCGCCAGCGCCACCGCCTTCTTGCTCTGCACATGCGGCAGACCGGCAGTCACCGAGTCCACCATCAACGGCACCTGATGCCCCAGGAAATCCGCCTGCGCCGGGCCGCTGCCCTTGTACGGGATGTGGCGGATGTCGATCTTCGCCGCCGCCTTGAACATCTCGGCCGACAAATGCTGCGTGCCGCCGATGCCCGCGCTGGCATAAGCCAGCTCGCCCGGATTGGCGCGCGCCTGCGTCACCAGCTGCTTGAGCGAGGTAATGCCCGAAGCCGGCGTCGCCAGGAACATCAGCGGCACCGAGAACACCCCCGACACCGGCGCAAAATCCTTGGTCAGGCTGTAATTGATGGTCTTGTACAGCGTCTGGTTCACGGCGGCGGCAGAGCCCGCGATCACCAGCGTGTAGCCGTCCGGCGTCGCGCGCGCCGCCTGCTCCATCCCGATATTGCTGCCCGCGCCCGCGCGGTTCTCCACCACGATGGGTTGCTTGACCGCTGCGCCCAGCTTTTCAGCCAGCGCGCGCGCAAAGATATCGGTCGCCTGCCCGGGCGGGAACGGCACGATCAGGCGGATGGGACGCTCGGGAAAATCGGCATGCGCGGTCGCCGCGGCCGTCGCCAGCGCCAGGCCGGCAGCAAGACTGGAAAGAATACGTTTCATGATTGGTCAGTAAAAAGCGACAAAGGGCTGCGCGCAGGGGCGCGCCTGTTGCATAAAATGTAGCTCCCGCGCTGGCGGCCCTTTTGAGGCGGCCCCGGGCGGATCGGCAGGGGGTACGTCACAATAGCATCCCCCCGTCGGTGCTAAATTCGCCTATTGGCATCGTCCAATTACTTTTAATCCCTGTTCTCTCATTCCGCAGGAACCGCCATGGAATTCAGCCAGTTCAAGACCAACGCCCTCATGGAGATCACCTCCCGCCCGGACCTCGTGTTCGTGCGCGGCCAGGGATCCTGGCTGGAGGATCACGCGGGCAAGCGATACCTGGACTTCGTCCAGGGCTGGGCCGTCAACACCCTGGGCCACAGCGCCCCGGAAATGCAGAAAGCCCTGCTGGACCAGTCCAAGCTGCTGATGAACCCCTCGCCGGCGTTCTACAACCTGCCCTCCATCGAGCTGGCCGAGCGCCTGACCGGCGCCTCGGTCTTCGACCGCGTCTTCTTCGCCAACAGCGGCGGCGAAGCCAACGAAGGCGCCATCAAGCTGGCGCGCAAGTGGGGCCAGGTCAAGAAGAACGGCGCCTACAAGATCATCACCATGAACCACGGCTTCCACGGCCGCACGCTGGCCACGATGTCCGCATCGGGCAAGCCGGGCTGGGACAAGATGTTCGCCCCGCAGGTCGAAGGCTTCCCCAAGGCCGAAATCAACGACCTGGAATCCGTGCGCAAGCTGATCGACGACCAGACCGTCGCCATCATGCTCGAACCCGTCCAAGGCGAAGCCGGCGTCGTCCCCGCAACCAAGGAATTCATGCAAGGCCTGCGCAAGCTGGCCGATGAACATAAGCTGCTGTTCATTGTTGATGAAGTGCAGACGGGCATGGGCCGTACGGGCACCATGTTTGCTTACCAGCAATCGGATGTCGTGCCGGACATCATGACGCTGGCCAAGGGTATTGGCGGCGGCGTGCCGCTGGCCGCGCTGCTGGCTCGCCAGGAAGTGTGCGTGTTCTCGCATGGCGACCAGGGTGGTACGTACAACGGCAATCCGCTGATGGCTGCTGTTGGCGTTGCTGTGTTCGATGCGCTGGCTGCGCCGGGTTTCATGGAATCCGTCAACGCCCGCGCCAAGCAACTGTCCGAAGGCCTGCTGGCCCTGTCGGCCAAGTACGGCATGAAGGGCGAGCGCGGCATGGGCCTGCTGCGCGCACTGGTCATGGACCGCGACGACGGCCCCGCCATCGTCGAAGCCGCGCGCAATCTGACGCCTAACGGCCTGCTGCTGAATGCGCCGCGCGGAAACCTGCTGCGCTTCATGCCGGCCTTGAATGTGACGGCGGAAGAGATCGATACGATGCTGACGCAGTTGGATGGCTTGATTGCGCAGGTGCGCAAGGCGTAATCGGGTAGTCCGATAGCCAGTAGCAAGGGCCGCGTACAGCGGCCCTTGTCTTTTGAACGCCCGCGTACCCATACCGCGACCGAAGAAGCCATGCGCGCCATGCCCATGAAAACAATCACAGTCATATCGGTTGAGTCGTTCACACCCGGCGACGAAAGCGCCTCCGTGACCTTGCGCAGCCAGGAAGGCGCGGTCGTCACGGCATTCTGCTGGCCTTGCACAGTCAAGGTTGGAGACACCATCACGAACCGGCTGTCGATCCTGGACGGCGAGATTCGTGCAGCATTCGGTTCCGACTGGCCCCAGCAAGAGCAGGATGCCCTGTCAGTCGAAAGCCTGGAACGGATTGGCCACTTCAAATACCGAGGAACGGGGCGTGTGATCGATCAGGATGCCGGATTGGTGGCGGTCAACGGCTTCGTCATTGAATTTGGAAGTGTGCCGTGTGATGGGTATGCTCAATTCGAAATCGACCGATTGGATATCGGAGACCTCGGCGATTGAAACGTCATGGCGTTGACGGATCGACGCGCTTTGCGCGGCATGTAGCGCACCCGTAACCGCACGGCACCCAAGAATTTGAAATGAAGCAAAGCAAACGTAGAACGCCAAGCCCTCAGATAGCCCCAATTCCCACCGTGTTGAAGCGGCCCATCGTCATACGGGCCTGGCGCCTGTTCTTCTGGTTCTACGTTCTTGTCGCGGCGCCATTCGCAATATTGCTGTCCGTCTATCTCTTGTTCGAGATGGCTCATGACCAATGGAATGGCTGGCTTCTGCTGGTTTGCTTGCTGCTGTTTGCAGGGGTGCCCCTGTCTGTGTACGGCCTGATGCCGGCCCTGCGCGCGCAACGCAAGGTACTGCTGGAGATCAGCAACGAAGGCCTCTGGTCATCCCAGACCGGCGCGGTGCCTTGGCCGAAGGTCAGATTCGTGGGTTTTCGCAGTCGTGGCGTCACAGTGACCAGCACATGGCTGGAAGTGTTCGTTTCCAGCGAGTCCGAACCAGACTGCGCCTTTGACCTCGACGATACCAACATCTATCGGACCCGACGCTTGAGGCGGCAGCTCCAGCAGCTGACCACGGTCAAGATATTTCGCCGTGAGCTGCGGAGCTATCAGTTGGTGGAGCCATCACGGGCGGCAACTGGGAACGCATTGCGGCATGATGTCTCCTCGAAGATCAAGGCGGGCCTTTCCTCCACTCCTGTTCGCCCGAAGAACAAGTAGGCAGAAATTTCCTGAACGCGGGACATGGACTATCATCAACCGGCATTCATGTGTGTGCATCACAGTATCGACCCATTGTTGAACTAGCCAGATATTGGAGGTTTCTATGAGCGGTTACTACGAGTTGAAGCGCAGCGGCGATCAGTACATGTTCAATCTGAAAGCCGGGAATCATGAAGTTATTCTGACGAGCGAGCGCTACACCACTAAAACCAGCGCGCAGGACGGTATTGCGTCTGTTCGCCAGAATTCGCCAATCGACGAGCGCTATCAGCGCAAGACGGCGACTGATGGATCACCCTACTTCACGTTGAGCGCGGCAAATGGGCAATCCATTGGGCGTAGTGAAATGTACTCGGGTACAGCGGCTCGGGATAACGGTATTGCGTCTGTGAAGACTAACGGACCTAGTACTGTGGTGAAAGACAATACCTGAATGGTCTGAGGTGTAAGCCCTGATTCGCGTTTATAAAAAAACACGGTGTCAGAGTGCATTTTCGGTGGACAAATTGAATCTGACACCATATTTCACGCAGGTGCGCAAGGCGTAATCGAAGCGATACGCTACGCAGTGAAGACCAGGGCCGCATTCGCGGCCCTTGCACTTTCTAGCGGGCGGGATCCTGCTACTGCGGTCGTCCCGCCTCGACCCACTCCTGCACCAGCTCCATCGGCAAGCGATACCGCGCGCAGTTGTACAGATCCAGCGCAAGCAGCTCTTCCACCAACATCGGCCGGAACACGGGCACATCGTCCTCCGACAAGGCCAGCGCCGCCACCGCCGCATCGGTGGTTTGCCGCGCACGCACCACCCGGCTGATCGCCTCGTTCAGTTTTTCTCGGAATCGCAGGCGAACGGGATCCGGCACCCCTGCCGCATCGAGCTGAATGGCGTATTTGCGGATCGAGCGCCGATAGGACCAGGTAAACAGATCCACCGCCAGCGCCACGTCGCCGCGTTCGTAGACGCCCATCATGGCGTAGGCATAGTCCTGTGCCTCCACATCCAGGAAGGACAGCGGCGCGGAGTTGTAGAGCATCAACGGAATGTTGGCCGACAAGCGGCTGGTGCGCTTGTTGCCGTCCTCGAAGGGCTGCAGATAGGCAAGGTTTACCCAGAGAAAGAATGCCGCTTCCACGGGGTTCTTGATCAGTCGTGCCTTCTCCAGGATGTCGTCGAAAATCTCCTGCAGTAGCGCGGGCGCCTGGATGGGCAGGTAGGTCGTGCCGCTGACGTTGACCACGGTCCGGCGGATATGACCCAAGCCTTTGGTGTTGGGCAACAGGTGCTGCATCAGGATCGCGTGGAGGTTGCCGATGATTGCGGACGTCAGGCCGTGCATGGGCACCGCATCGATCATGAACTCGATGGCGGCCTTGTGGTTGAGCAGCATGATCGCGTCCAGATCAGTGGCTGCCGCGCCGCGCTTGAAGAGCTCTTGCGCGGCCAGCAGCGAGTACCGATTGCCTTCCAGCCGCGAAGACGACCAGGACAGGTCCAGCAACAGCGGTTCCAGCACGCGGCGCGCGTATGTGCCGGCAGGCTGCTGACCCTGCATGCGGCCTTCGTCGGCCAAGGCCTAGGCCAGGGCGGGGGGCAGAAGGGAACTCTGATTTGGAACATAGTCGTCCACGAAGCTGCGCTGATAGCCCACCGGTGCGCGAGATGCTAGCGGTTGCCGGAGGTGGGCGAGCAGCGCCTGCCCGTGTTCGGACCACATCATTTCGTTGGTATCAGGCGTCGGTTCCGCCAGCCGCGTGGCGATATCGGTCGCGGCATATGCCCAAGCGGGCGTCTGGTCCACGACTCGGTAGTGTGTAGCCCGACCCCTTCCCTCGCGTAGCACCAAGCCGACTTTGAGCAGGACGTCCAGCTGGCGTTTCACGGTGGACCAACTGGTATCGATACCGCCGGCCAGCTCGCTGGAACTCAGCCACGGACGAGCTTCCCGCTGTCGGGTATGGAGTATCTGGAGTATGTCTTCGCGGACGGGCATGGCGTGCTCAAGGCAGGTCGAATCAGCTCAATTTAGAAGTAATCAGCTCATTGGATAGGCCGGTTTTGAGCTTAAATCAGCTCAAATGGTCTGATTTTGAGCTGATTGGAGATTCAACCATCCGGGATAAGGCGGCTGTACCAACGTCTTCCGGCCGTGCGCGACCGCATGGGCCGCGCCCGGCAGGACGTTCGTCTGACTGTCGCGATAGCGCGACGCGATTTAGCCGTGGCGGTTGGAAAATATGGTGTCAGGCTGCAATTTCTCTGGGTAAATTGTAGTCTGACACCATATTTTCTCGAGGTGTCGAAAAGCTATGTGGCATCACCTGGCAACTACACAGGCCGCCGAAATTCTCTTTCCCCGGCCAGAATGCATATTCTGTAATGCGGATATGCTCTCCTGCCCGGCTGATAATTTATGGGACTTGAACGAAGACGCGATTCGAAAAGAGCATGATCTGCAAGTTAGGCAGAACGCAATCTATGTGGATGGCTCTTTTTTATTGCATCGCCCCATTATGTCGGTACCTGAAGTCGTCGGGACGGCCTTTCATTGCTGCCCTGTTTGCGGATGGTGGTGCGTTATCCGGGAGCTTCAATATGAGACGCCTGCTAAGGGGTATTCTGCGTACCAGTGGGCTGCCGGAGCGCTCACTTCAGTGTTGCCATCGCCAATTGATAGCCCGGTTGAGGAGCTAAGGAGCTATCTTTGTGCCAGATATAGCGACCGCTTTTCAATAGAGCCATACCAATTTGAAAAAATCGTGACAAGCATCTTGAAGTCTTACAGGCTCGATGTGCAAATAACGAGTCGCTCGAACGACGGTGGGTTGGACGTAATCGGAATCGACGGGTCGGGCGAAGCGTTTGGGGTTCAAGTGAAGCGTTATCGTGGCGTCATCGAAATTGAGCAGCTACGTTCTTTTGTTGGTGCGCTGGTTTTGCATGGTCTTCCGCAGGGAATGTTTGTAACGACGTCGGGCTTCACTGCCGGGGCAAAGTCAGTATGTCAAAAAGCGGAGTTGCAAGGGATTAAACTGAGTCTAATTGATTCGGAAAGGTTGCTTGAAATGTTAAAAATTGCACAAATAAAGGATTTTGAAAAAGAGCAACTGCCGGATCTTGCCGATAGCTATTCTAAGAAAATCAAGGCTCTCAATTATGGATGCTCTCATCACCTCGGGGCTTTGTAGACATCTGTCCATAATTTGAAAATATGGTGTCAGACTGCAATTTCGCTAACCATAGTCATCCAAAATTGTAGTCTGACACCTTGTATCTGCGAACAACGCCAGCGAATTGGCCGGCGTCGTAGGCCGGCTTGAGGAGAAGACTGCCGCCCTCGACATAAGGCGAAAAACAGCTAAACCATGGCGAGGGAGAGAGATCGGAGGACGTGACGTTTAGTTTTTCTCGGCGCGCTCGATGTAAACGTCCCTGTGGTCCAATGACATTTGAGTAGGGACAAACCTTGGAGGGATACATTGTGGTTCATGTGGCAGGCGACGCGTCCAAGCGCGCGGAGAGTCAACAGAAGCTCCTATGGGAGATCATCAAACGCTACGACGCGTACATTAACGCGTCGAACACCAAAATCGCCGTGATCCTGTCCTACTGCATGGCCTATCTCGGCGCGATTGCCTTCAAAGTGTTCGATCTACTGGCGCGGCGATGTGAAACCTGGTTGTGGTGGGCGGCGCTAGCGCTCGCTTTCGCCTCAGTCTGCGCAACGCTGTACGCAATCTTTCGCGCATATGGGGCGCTGAACCCCCAAACCCCGCCCGGTCGCGCTTCACACGAAGAGCCGTCGATTGTGTTTTTCGGCGATGTTGCCAATTTGATAGGCGGTCGGGACGGTTACGTGACCAGGATTCGAGACATCACCGAAGTCGAGATCGTTGAAGATCTTGCGCGGCAAGCGCACGTTCTCGCCGGCATCGTGACTACCAAAATGAATGCGCTGAATAAATCGGTACGGTCGCTTGCAAGGTTTCAGTTGCCGCTCGGCTTGTTGACCGTCTTAGCGATAAGTTGGCTGTCGGCCGGAGCATCGCTGTAGTGGACCACATTCTCGCAAGGATGGCGGCGGTGCCGACCGGAGCCACCGTGATTTGCTTAGATAGACAGAGCAGGCCATAACCGCCACTCTCCTGTGTATTTGAACAGGAGATACGGCGCGGGACGTCCGTCTAGGCCGATGAAGCTCCACCCAGTCGCTTCGGGATGCTCAACGGTGTATGCATGTTGCCATTCAACCGGCAAGCGTGACCGCACGCTCTGGCCGATGACAATTTCGCCGGCTTGAGCCTTACCCAGCATCTTGGCAGCGAAATTTGCCGTAGCGCCTATCGCAGCGTAAGAATTGAATTGACGAGCCGCGCCCAGATTAGCGATTGTGACGTATCCGTAATCGACTGAAACGCGGAACGAGAAAGGTTCGAAGCCTCGACCACTCAAGGTAGGGGAAATCAGGTGTTTGTTCGCGGCCATCATAGTAAGTGCGCATGCCACTGCGCGCTTAGCTCCACCCTCTTGAGGCAGGTCTGCTTTCTCTTCGAAGTATGCCATCAGCCCATCGCCTGTATTCTTTTCAACAGTGCCACCGTAATCTGTTGCGACCCGAATCATCTCCGTGAAAAACAGATTTAGTGCGCCCAACATTGCATGCTGCTCATCGAAGCTTTCAAGGCGGCGCTGGGAGAAGCCGCAAATGTCAATGAACATCACGGCCATAGGCAAACGACGGCCCGCACCGAGGGCGAGATCAGTACCTTCAGGAATCACTCTCCCATTGGCTAATGCATCCTCGCGCTCTCTTATGCGGGTCTGCAGACCCTGGATGCGAGCAATCTGTTTGATCCAATACCCACTGTCCAATTTGTCAAAGTTCATTTACTGCAGCTCCGGGATGACACTCATGTCCGTTATCGAACACGGTAGACCTTGTACCCCTCGATGCCGACGTCTGAAGCCTCAAACGCGATTTCTTCGGCGCGCTCCAGCCATCTCACATGCAATAGCTCATACAGATCCCGGCCGATTCGGAGCTGATTTGGCCTGCAAGTTTGTTCAATCTTTACGGCGCGATTCAGAGCGTCGCTGGCCACCTCAATATCGACGAAGCCGATCGGAGGAATCTCAATCTTGCGAATTTCTGCCGTCCCGTAGTCCGCACCCACTCGAATAGAGAGAGGCTTCAAACCGTGCTCCTTCAACGCCGGATTAAGTGCCCGGATGCAAAAGACGATGAGACTTAAACCCAAATCCACGGCCAAATCGCATTGCCGAGTATAGGCTGGGTGGTCAATGTAGGCGATGAAGCCATCGCCGGTGGTTTTGAGAATCGTGCCGTGAAACTGCCCGACTAATGCGCCGAGCTCTCTCATAAATATCGTATAAGCTCGTTCAAAACCTTCGGCATCCTTCCGTCGATAGGCGGTAGAACTACAAATATCCACCGAGAGGAAAGCTATCGTCCTTTCTTGTTCAGATTCGAACCGCCTGTGGCTCAGCGCCGGCTCATGTGGCGGCGTGTAAACCCCGCCCATAAGCTGGCTTGCCACAGGTCCAAGACGACTGTCGGCGTAGGCGGTTATAGGTCCTATTGTTGGGGAGACATCATAGAGCGGGACCTCTTGCATGTGTGCGCACATCTGCTCCTCGCTGATCAGCACCTTCAAATACCGATCTATGTAAGAACGCTTCCCTTCGATGATGACTTCCGAATAGCGCTTAGGATCGGGCAACAGCCGCACGATCACGCGTCCGGAATCTTCTGCGGATTGAATCCGTTCTATCAAAAAGTCAGCTCTTCCTTTTTTTTGCATAGTCAGCTTTGAGAAAGTTTGCTTGGTGAGACGCTGCGAGGATTATGCACCCCAAGGCTTGGTAGTTCTGGTCACGGACCTATACCGATTTAGTACCGCTTTTGTCTCGCTTTTCGCTGTTCGATGCAGCAAGCAGCACGGTTTCGCCAGACAAGTGGCGGCAGTGACGTGACGGCCGAGTAAGTGGGTGGCCGGCACCTCCCGCCGCTTACAAGAATAGCTGGGGAGTTCAATCTAGCACGCTCCATAGTCAACTGGCCGCGACCCTGCGTCTGCGTGTTGACTTTGGCGGACAGAAACTAGTAAATTTGACATCGCGCTGGCACGCGCATGTCACCGTCTCCCAAAGCTCCTAGAGCAGTGCTGTTATTTCAGTTTGGCCGATGCTTTTATCCCCCCGGCCTACAGTAGCAGTGGCGACGGTGACGCTGTGATCTAGGCTTCGAGGATCAAGGCATATGAACACCGCCAGCATTCGTCCGTCCAGCGTGGATGGCATCAAGCAGCTCGCCAAGAAAATCAGCCGCGAGCAGAACATTCCCCACACCCGAGCTCTCGATGATGCCAGCCGCCAGGCCGGGTTTGAGAACTTCGTGCATGCGAAACGTCAGCTTCTTGGGGCAGTTGCGCCACACGGTTTTCCCATTTTTCTCTCGATACATTGGGTTGCCCCGCGCCGCCGCAAGGACGAACCCCGACCAGACGGCCCGTGGGCGGGGCGCGAAATTCTACGCGTGGAGCTGTCCCGTCCGCTGCCCGAAATCGTCGCTAAGCACCGAGTGGGGCACGGCCGCGGTCTCCACGGGTTTCGCATGGAGTACGAAGATCATCTGGAATACCGGACCAATGTGGAGGGGCTGGACACTGCACGTGACCGCTTGCTAGCAGCGGTGCGCAGCCTGCGATTCATGGAAGCGACGGGTTTGCAACCCGTGTCGACGAAAAAGTACGACGCCATCTCGCGAGCGTTGGCTGAATTGCCCGGCCACGATCATCCCTCAGACTGGTTCGACCCATTGACCGAGGGGTATGTGTATCTCGATGAACCGTACGCGGGTGCAAACGAGAACCGCGCAGTGGAACGCGAGCGCTGGCTTGAACTCAATGGCTTGAAGATAATCACGCCGCCAGATTGGGAGGGCATTTACTACGCTGGCGAATGCACGCCCAGCCTAATCAGCCCGGATGGAGCGCTGCTGCACCGTGTCGCTGGCGCGCTGGCCAAGGTCAAGGCGGTGATTAAGCCGGAGACTTGGCCGCACGAGACGGGGATGTGCAACGACGATTTCATCAGCCCCAAGCGCCAAGCGGATGTAAAGCCGCGTCGGCACCGGCCAGGCCCGTCCTGGGGTGAGCGCAACGGCGCCACGCCCTATGGCGGGGAACCGGGTATCCGTTCGCGCTGGCGCCCCACAAAGGCAATGCCCCTCGACCTGCACCAGCAACTGGGGCCGCTGGTGGCAGGGCTAGCTTCGTCTACGCTTTTTTCGCACCGTGTGCATCGGAATCTGTCTGGCATACGGTCTGATTTAGAAGACTGGTCGCTCATGGAGCACAAAGACCAGATGGGCGACGCAGCGTACGACATTTACTATGGTGGCCGCATGCTGATCGGTAATTCAGAGGCCGAACTCGCGAAAATTCTCACGATGGCACGGACGATCATCGAGCGGGGTTATGACGACTGCAAGCCACGGCGCCAGTTGCTTGCCGTTTTCGATGCGGCCGTCAGTGAAATGGAGAAATCTCGGGCCAAGAGTGCTGCGGTCGGCACGAGCACCGAAGCCGCCACCTGACGAGACGGAACGCCCTCTGCCGCAGAGCCTAGCCTCAGCGCCGTCCCGGGCAGGGGGGCTCACCCCACAATCGGCACACGAAATCGGACCTACAACCGCAAAACCTGGTGTCGCAGTTGAACGGCCCTGGGAATGACATTACCGTGTAATCAATGGATTACGAGGAATGCGTCAATGAGGTTGGTCTCACCGCGTCATCTAACTCGGGATTTTTCGGTGTTGGCCCGTTCACGGCGGCATCAGGCATTGAAATAATAGTGTCAGACTACAATTTTGCCCGCTATGCAGCGAAATTGTAGTCTGACACCATTTTATTATTGACGTGTCCGCAATGGATCAGTTCGGCATCCGCTTCGAATACGGCAATGCAGCGC
>JALDYL010000267.1:0-5578 GCA_032153965.1 Achromobacter sp.
CCGGCGGATGGCGCCGGCCAGGGCCTGGGCGTCTTGGAAGTGCAGGGCGGTGTCTAGTGCTGGCATGGGTCTCATCGGAAATGAAAAAGCTTTCCGGTCCTTAGGGGGCCGGAAAGCGTTTGGACGTGACGCTCGTGGTTGTTTATTTCAGGGTCTGGCCCTTGGTCTCGGGCATGCGGATGAAGGTGATCAGCGTGATCACGGCGCCCGCCAGCACGTAGTAGAAGAACCAGCGCTCCATGCCCTTGCTTTGCAGCCAGGTCAGCAGATAGGGCGTGGTGCCGCCCAGCAGCGCGACGACCAGGTTGTACGGCGTGCCGATGCCGACGGCGCGCACGCTGGTGGGGAACTGCTCGGACATGATGGCCGGCGCGATCGACGTGTACATGGCGTACAGCACCAGGCCGAACAGCTCCACCGCCAGGATCGAACCGAACGAGGGGCCCAGCGTGGTCATCAGCGGATAGAAGAACACCAGGTAGCCGGCGGCGAAGAAGATCAGCTGCGGCTTGCGGCCGATGCGGTCGGACAGGATGCCGAACAGCGGCTGCACCAGCATGAACACGATCAGCGCGACGGTGTTGGCGGCGAAGGCGGTCTTCGGGTCGGCATGCACCTGGCGGATGGCGTAGGTGGGCACGTAGGCCACGAAGATGTAGAACGCGAACGTGGTCAGGATGGAAAAGCCCACGATGCGCAGCACTTCGCGCGGGTGGTCGCGCAGCAGGGTGCGCAGCGGCTGCTTTTCGACGCCGGCCTTCTTGGCGTGCGAGAACGCTTCGGTTTCCGGGATGGAGCGGCGGATCCACATGCCGGCCAGGCCGCCCAGCGCGCCCAGGAAGAACGGAATGCGCCAGCCCCAGGCCGCCATGTCGGCCTTGGTCAAGGTCGAGGTCAGCACCCAGCCGATGGCCGAAGCGGCCAGGATGCCGACGGCCGCGCTGAAGAATACGAAGCTGGAATAGAAGCCGCGCTTGTTGGGCGGCGCCATTTCCGCCAGGAAGGTCGTGGCCGAGGCATACTCTCCGCCCAGCGACAGGCCTTGCAGGAGGCGCGCGGCGGTCAGCAGCAGCGGGGCAGCCAGGCCGATCGCGGCGTAGGTGGGGGTGACGGCGATGATCAGCGAGCCGCCGGCCATCATCAGGATGGTCAGGCCCAGCGCTGCCTTGCGGCCATAGCGGTCGGAGAAGATGCCCAGCAGCCAGCCGCCCACCGGGCGCATGAAGAAGCCCACGGCGAAAATGCCGAAGGTCGCCAGCAGGGCGGTGGTTTCGTTGCCTTCGGGAAAGAACTGGCTGGAGAAGAAGATGGCGAAGGACGCGTAGATGGTCCAGTCGAACCATTCGACCGCATTGCCTACACTACCGGCCAGGATGGTGCGCGCGCGGGAGACGGGCGCGGGGCCGGCCGAGGCGGCTGCCCCCTGCGGCTTGCGCAGGGATGCTGATGTGCTGCTCATGAAAACCTCAAATAAGAATTTATTTTTGGTCAAAAAGACCGTTTAATTTTGTGTTTTTATCAATGCGCGAACGTTAATTTAATGAATATGGACACGTCAAGTAAGGGTAAGCCCCTAGCTCCGGGGCTGGACGACACCGACATCGCCTGCCTGATCGCGCTGCAGGCGGACCCGCGCGCGTCCTGGCGCGAGCTGGGCGCGGCCACCGGCATCGCCGAGCGCACCGTCGCGCGCCGCATCAAGCGCCTGATGGATGCCGATGCCTTGCGTGTCATCGCCGAACTTGATCCGTTGGCCGCCGGCCGCGGCGTGGTGCTGCACGCCTGGGTGCGCTGCCGTTCGGGCCGGGTGCCGGAGGTGGCGGACCAGCTGGCGCGGCTGGACATCAGCCAGCTCGTGGTCACCTTGGCCGGCTCGGCCGACCTGATGGCCGAGCTGACGCTGGCGGACGCGGCCGACATGCCGGACGTGGTGACGCGGGTGCTGCCTTCCATCGACGGGGTGGAACATGTTGAGGCGCGGCTGGTGTTGCGGCCGTTCCGCCGCGCTGGCCAGTGGCGCATCCAGGCCCAGACAGGCGGGGCCGCAGCCGAGGCCGCTGCGGCGCAGCCGCCCGCCGCGTTGACGGACGCCGAGCAGCGCATCGTGACCCACCTGATGCGCGACGGCCGCGCCAGCCTGGCCGAATTGGCCGAGCAGGCCGGCGTCAGCGAACCCACCGCGCAACGCCTCTTGCACAACATGGTGGAGCGCCGCGCGCTGAGCTTCCGCGTGGAAGTGGAGCCGGCGCTGGTCGGCTTTCCGGTGGAGGCGGTGATTTCGGTACAAGTGCGCCCGCAAGCCGTGGACGCGCTGGCCGCGCACCTGGCGCTGGATCCGAACACTCGCTGCCTGTTCGGCACCAGCGGCGCATCGCAGCTGTTCTGGCACGTGCTGTGCCGCGACAGCCTGCATTTGTGGGACGTGGTGACGCGCCGCCTGGGCGAGCTGGACGGCGTGCTGAACAGTGAAGTCGGCGTGGTGATGCGGGCGCACAAGCGCTGCGGCATCGTGCGCGCCGGCGCGCGGCTGGGGGCGGACGCTTAACCTTCCGTCAGCGCGGGGCGGCGCGCGAGCGCCCGTTCACCAGACCGCGTCGTCCGAGCCCGGCGCCCGCAGATGCCGGGCAAAGCGCTGCGACAGGAACTCCACGAAAGCAATGGTCTTGGCCGGCAGGTTCAGGCGTTCGGGATACAGCGCGTGGATGTCTGCAGGCGGCGTGCGCCAGTCGGCCAGCACCGCCCGCAGGCGGCCGGCGCGCAAGTGCTCGGCCGTTTCCCATTCCGAACGCATGACGATGCCGTGGCCGTCCAGCGCCCATTCCAGGGCGCTTTGTCCGTCGTTGGAGCTGAGCGGACCGCGCACCTTCACGGTCTCCGCGCGCAGGCCCGATTCCAGGCGCCAGGTCCCATAGGCCACGTCGTTCTCCCGCACCACGATGCAACGATGGCGCTGCAGGTCGCCCGGCGCGCGCGGTTCGCCATGGGTTTGCAGGTAGCGCGGCGACGCGCACAGCAGCCGGCGGTTGGAGGCGATCTTGCGGGCGGTCACGCGCGCGTCGGGCAGGTCGCCAAAGCGCACCGCCACGTCGAAGCCTTCCTCGATCAGGTTAAGCGGCCTGTCGGTCAGGCGCATCTGCACTTCCACTTCTGGGTACTGGCGCGCGAAGTCCGACACCGCGGGCACGATGTGGGCGCGGCCGAAACCGAAGGTCGCGTTCAGTCGCAGCAAGCCTTGCGGCCGCGCGCGGGCGCTCGATACGGAACGTTCCAGCGCTTCCAGGTCCGTCAGGATGCGTCCGCCTTCGGCCAGATACAGCTCGCCTTCCTGCGTGACGCTGACCCGGCGGGTGGTGCGGTTCAGCAGCCGCACGCCCAGGCGCTGCTCCAGCTTGGCCAGGCGCGTGCTGACCGCGGGCGGGGTCAGGCCCAGTTCGCGGGCGGCGGCGGACAGATTGCCGTGCTTGACCACCAGCGAGAAGAAGGCGAGATCGGAGAGGGCGTCCATGCGCTTATTTATAAACTAGATTTAATAAAGCTTTATTTGGATCATTAATTATAAGAAGCGGACCGGCATATACACTGGGTTCACCACTAAAGAGCCGCCTGGCGCGGCCAAACGAGGAGACCAGGAATGAAGATCAACAAAGCGGCCGGCGCCTTGTGCGCGGCCATCGCCGCATCCTGTTGGACCCAGCCGGCCGCCGCCGACGCCTTTCCCCAGCGCGCCGTGACGCTGATCGTGCCCTTCGCGCCCGGCGGCAGCGTGGACATCGCCGCGCGCCTGATTTCGGACGCCTGGGGCCGCGCCCTGGGGCAGAGCGTGGTGGTGGAGAACCGCGCCGGCGCCTCCGGCAACATCGGCATGGCCGCGGTGGCGCGCGCCGAGCCCAACGGCTACACGCTGGCCGTCAATACCATGTCGCTGGCGATCAACCCGGCGCTGTTCCAGAGCATGCCGTTCGACACGGAAAAGGACCTGCGTTCGGTCGGCACGATAGGCACGTCGCAGCATGTGCTGACGGTGACAAACCAGTTGCCGGTGGCCAACGTGAGCGAGCTGCTGGCTTACGTGCGCGAGCGTCCCGCCAACGACCTGAGCTTCGGCTCGGCGGGCACGGGCAGCACCTTCCACATGGCCGCGGAACTGTTCAAGTCGGTCTCCAAGACCCAGATCCTGCACGTGCCCTACAAGGGCGGCGGCCCGGCCATGGTGGACACCATCAGCGGCCAGGTGCAGATGAGCTTTCCGGTGCTGTCCGCGGCCAAGCCGCAGGTCGACGGCAAGAAGCTCAAGGCGCTGGGCGTGACCGGCACCACGCGTTCGCCGCTCTTGCCCGACGTGCCCACCATCGCCGAGTCCGGCCTGCCGGGCTACGAGTTCAACACCTGGTTCGTCATCAGCGCGCCCGCCGGCACGCCGCAAGCCGTGATCGACACGCTGAACGCCAAGCTCGAACAGGCCCTGCGTTCGCCGGAGCTGGCGCAGCGCATGGGCCGCGAGGGTTTCGATCCGCTGATTTCTTCGCCCGCCAAGACCGACGCCATGGTGGCCGCCGAGATGACGCGCTGGGCCGGCATCGTCAAGGACGCCGGCATCCAGGCCAACTGACCGGGCCGCAAGACCCCAACTTCGAAGGACGCAAGACATGCCCGGCATGACGCTGTACGACAAACTGGTGGCCAGCCATGAGGTGGCCCGGATCGACGACGAGCACATCCTGCTCTACGTCGACCTGCACATCATGAACGAATACACCAGCCCGCAGGCCTTCAGCGGCCTGGCCGCGCGCGGGCGCGGGGTGCTGCGTCCCGGGCAGCAGATGGCGGTGGTGGACCACATCATTCCGACGCATCCGGTGCCGGCGGCGCTGCGCGTGATCGCCGATGACGCCTCGTCGCGCCAGGCGCTCAACCTCAAGCGCAACTGCGACGAGCAGGGCATCGCGCTGTTCGACACCACCGATCCGCTGCAAGGCATCGAACACGTGATCGCGCCCGAGCATGGCATGGTGCTGCCGGGCATGGTGGTGCTGTGCGGCGACAGCCACACCACCACCTATGGCGCGCTGGGCGCGCTGGGCTTTGGCATCGGCACGTCCGAAGTCGAGCATGTGCTGACCACGCAGACGCTGGCGTACCGGGTGGCGCGCAACATGCGCATCCGCGTCGACGGCGCGCTGCCCGCCGGCGTCACCGCCAAGGACCTGGTGATCTGCATCGTGCACCGCATCGGCGCGCAGGGCGCGCGCGGGCATGCGGTGGAGTTCTGTGGCGAGGCCATCGCCGCGCTGTCCGCCGAGGCCCGCATGACCTTGTGCAACATGACGGTGGAGGCCGGCGCCCGCGCGGCGCTGATCGCACCCGACGCCATCACCGAGGCCTACGTCGCCGCGCATGCGCCCGAACTGCAAGGCGAGACGCTGGCGCAGGCGCGCGCCCATTGGGCCACGCTGCGCTCGGATGCGGACGCCGTATTCGACGCTGAACACGTGCTGGATGCCGCCGCGATCGCGCCCTTCGTCACCTGGGGCACCAGCCCGGACCAGGCCATGCCGGTGGACGGCGTGGTGCCGGACCC
>JALDYL010000268.1:0-5573 GCA_032153965.1 Achromobacter sp.
ACCCAGACCGCCATGCGCTTCCTGAAGATCGGCTATCACGACTACCAGGGCGTGGTGCTCGGCCTCGAGGAACAGGCTTCGCTGCTGGCCGACCTGGGCCAGGGCGAAGCCCTCATCCTGCGCAACCACGGCGCCCTGACCGTGGGCCGCAGCGTGGGCGAAGCCTTCAACTGGATGCACCGCCTGGAACTGGCCTGCCGCTCGCAGCTTGCGGCCATGGCCACGGGCTCCCCGCTGCAGGCCGTGGCCGCGCCGGTGCTGCAGGAAACCTGGAACAACTACCAGCCCGGCACGCGCCGGCCTTACGGGGTGATGGAGTGGCCCGCCCTGCTGCGCAAGCTGGACCGGCAGGACCCGGGCTACCGCGACTGAGTTTTTCGCTTCAGCAGGCGCCGGCCGGCGTGGCGGCACGGCGCCATCGAAAACACCACTACGCCCACGCGAGGAGACATCATGAACACAGCACGAGCCCTGCTCGCTTGCGCCGCGCTGGCTGGCGCCTGTACGTTGGCGCCGCCCGCGGCTGCGGACTATCCCGACCGGCCGGTAAAGGTCATCGTGGCATTCTCGGCCGGCGGCACCACCGACACCCTCACCCGCAGCGTGACCAATACCCTGACGCAGAAGCTGGGCCAGCCCTTCGTGGTCGAGAACAAGCCGGGCGCGGGCGGCAACATCGGCACGGAATATGTCGTGCGCGCGGCGGCCGACGGCCATACGCTCATCGTCAACTCCGTGGGCCCCATCGCCGTCAACCCCTCGCTGAACAAGCTGCCCTACAGCCCGCTGACCGATCTGGTGCCCATGGTGCAGATCGCCACGGTGCCCAATGTGCTGGTGGTTCCGCCCTCCTCCCCCGCCAGGGACATCCAGGGCTTCCTGAAGTACGTCAAGACCGCAAGCCAGCTCAACTACAGTTCCACCGGCGTGGGCACGTCTTCGCACCTGTCGAGCTACATGCTGATGGACGAACTCGGCGTCAACGCCACGCATGTGCCCTACAAGGGCGCGGACGCGGTCAACGACCTGCTGGCCGGGCGCATCGACTTCATGTTCGCCACCATTCCCTCCGTGATCGGACATATCCGCTCCGGCAAGCTGCGCGCGCTGGCGGTCAGCACCAAGCAGCGTTCCGCCACCCTGCCCGAACTGCCCACCATCGCGGAATCCGGCTACCCGGGCTTTGACGCCGGATCCTGGTTCGGCTTCTTCGCGCCCAAGGGCACGCCGCAGCAGGTGGTGGACGTCGTCAACCGCGAGGTCAACGCCGCGTTGCCGGGTCTCAATGAACAAATGCTGCGCGAAGGCGCCGAACCGGTGGGCGGCACGCCCGCCCAATTCGGCGACTTCATCAAGCGCGAACATGACAAGTGGGCGCTGCTGGTACGCAAGTTCGCCCCCGAAGCCCATTGACCCCGCCGCCATGACGCAAGGTTCCGACATCCGCATCCTGTGCTCGCCCGCCGAAGCGGCGCCCTTGCGCCTGGCGCTGGACCGCAGCGCGGCCGCGGGACGCTATGCTCTGGTCCATCCCGTGGCGGGCCGGCCCATGATGGCCGAGGCCGCATTCGTGTCGCGCGACATCACGGGCCATTCGACCAAGTTCGAGATCCAGCCCGCCACCGCGCTGTACTACGAGGCCATGCGGGACGCGCCGGCGCTGCGCTGGGTGCATGTGCACTCGGCCGGGGCCGACCGCGAGATCTACCAAAGCCTGCACGCGCGCGGTGTGGCCGTCACGACCTCGCAAGGCGCCAGCGACCCCGTGGTCGCGCAGAGCGCCATCGCCGGCGTGCTGGCGCTGGCGCGCCGCCTGCCGCTGCTGGCCGCCGACCAGCGCGACCGCGCCTGGCGTCCGCTGCTGGACGAGCGCACGCCCAGGGACCTGGCGGGCCAGCATGCCGTGGTGGTGGGATGGGGCGGCATCGGCCAACGCATCGGCGCGCTGTTGGGCGCGCTCGGCCTGGAGGTATCGGTCGCGCGCCATAGCGGCGCGCCCGTGCCGCAAGCCCGCCACAGCCTGGGTTACGGCGCGCTGCGGTCCCTGCTGCCCGCTGCCGATTGGTTGGTGCTGGCGTGCCCGCTCACGTCCGCCACGCGCAACCTGATCAACCGCGACGCGCTCGCCGCGCTGCCCGCCCATGCGATGGTGGTCAACGTGGCCCGCGGCCACGTCATCGACGAACCCGAATTGATCGCGGCGCTGGCCGCAGGCCGCCTGGGCGGCGCCTTCCTGGACGTGTTCCAGCAGGAACCGCTGCCGCCGGATTCCGCGCTCTGGGACCTACCCAACGTCATCGTCACGCCTCATAGCGCTGGGTTCTCGGACGGCAACGCCGCGCGCGTGCGCGACCTGTTCGTCGACAACCTGATGCGCTGGCTGGCGGGCGAGCCACTGGCCCATCGCAGCATCGCCTGAAACGGCGCGTCGCCGCCCGGCGCCAGGTCCAGGCGGCGATGAACAGCCCCGCCGCGCCTCAGCGCTGCAATGGAGCCTTGGCCGTTTCCCTTGCTGCCAGCACGGCCACCGCCGTCACCACCAGCGCCGCCGCCACGTACAGCGAAATCGCGAAGGTCGAATTCCAGGACTTGAACAGGCTGGCGATGATCAGCGGCGCGAACCCGCCGCCGACGATGCCGGCCAGCGTGTAGGCCAGGGAAGAACCGGCATAGCGCACCCGGCCCGGGAACTGCTCGGTGACGAAGGCGGCCTGCGGGCCATACATCAGCGCATGGATCAACAGGCCCACCACCACCGCCGCGCAGATGGCGATCGGATGCGCGGTGTCCATCAGCACGAAGAAGACGAAGGCCCAGATCATGCCCAGCACCGCGCCGGCCAGGTACACCGGACGGCGGCCGATTTTGTCGGACAAATGTCCGCACAAGGGCACCGCGATCGCGTTCAGGGCGGCGCCCAGCATGGTGGCGGTCAGGGCCATGGGCCGCGACAGGTGCAGCACCGTGGTCACATAGGTCAGGGTGAACACGACCACCAGCGCGTAGAGCACGTCGGAGCCGATGCGCGAGCCGCCCGCGATCAGCAGCTGCCGCCAGTATTGGCCCAGCACTTCCTTGATGGGCGTGGCGGCGGTTTCGCGCTTCTGTTCCATTTCCAGGAATACGGGCGTTTCCTCCACGCCGCGGCGCAGCCACAGGCCGAACAGCACCAGCGCCACGCTGGAGACGAAGGGCAGGCGCCAGCCCCAGGCCTGGAAGTCCTCGGGGCTCAGGAAGGCCGAGACCGCGGCGATGAAGCCCGTGCCTATCAGCGTGCCGCAGGACGGACCGATCTGCGTAAAGGAGGCGTTGCGCCCGCGCTGATCCGGTTTGCCGTGTTCCATCGACAGCAACACCGCGCCGGCCCATTCTCCGCCCAGGGCCACGCCCTGCACGAAGCGCAAGGCCACCAGCGCCACCGGCGCCCACACGCCCCAGGACGCGTAGGTCGGCAACAGCCCCATCAGGCCGGTGGACACGCCCATGATGACGAGCGTGGCGACGAGGACGAACTTGCGCCCCAGCCGATCGCCCAGATGGCCGAAGACGAAGCCGCCCAGCGGCCGCGACACATAGCCCACGGCATAGGTGGAGAAGGCCAGGATGGTGCCCGTGAGCGGATCGAACGATGGAAAGAAGATGGCGTTGAATACCAGCGCCGCCATCAGGTTGTAGATGGTGAAGTCGTACCACTCCAGCGTGGTGCCGACCGAACTGGCCAGGGCCAGCCTGCGCATCTTGTTGGGCGCGGCCGCGGTCTTGACGGCCGCGGCGCCGTACAGCGTGTCTTCAGCCATGGGATTCCCCTTGAATTGCATGTGTAGTGACGAGCCGCGGCGGGCTCAGCGCAGGTCGGCAGCCGCCAGCTTCCAACCCAGTTGCAGCAGCCAGGCGCTGGCCCGATCGGCATCGAAGGCGCGGCAAGCCTGGTCGCGCAGCGCGCGCGCGGCGGCGGCGGAACTCGCCTCCGCCACGAATAGCGGCGCCAGCACGCGGTTTTCATTGGATTCGCGCGGCAGCGGCGTGCTGAGCGCCGCATCCGGCACCAGCAGATAGGACTGAACAAAGCCGTCCGCCTGCGCCAGTTCGGCGCCCAGCGCTTGCGCCCGGGCCGCCAGCGCTTCGCTGTCATCGGTCGCCGGCAGCGGCAGGACCACCAGTTCGCTGCCGGAACCGAACCCGGTCACGGCCCGCACCGCGCAGACGCGGCGCATCGGATCACGCATCCGGTCCAGGTTGGTCACCGACCACGCGGTCTGGCGCTCGAATGCGGCCCGGTAGTCGGCCGTGGTGAACGCCGCCAGCGATTCGGTACGGTACAGGCCCAGATACTGGCGTCCGCCTTCGCGCGACAGATAGCGCGCGCCCGAGAGAAAGCCGGGGATGCGCACCCGCTCTTCCACGTGCTCGCGGTCGTACCAGCGGTTGAAATCGGCCTCGTGGACCGGGTCGGCGTCAGTGGCGACGAACAGCAGGCCGTGGGGCGGGAGGGAGGATTCGGTGTGCGTGCTCATGGGCGGAAGACAGGAAATTCCTTCGATTGCGGAAGGCTCCATCTTCAGGCTGCCGGCTGGCAGCGGACAAACGAGTAATTCTTCTGCGCGGCAATAAAATTACTGAAAGACGCCCTAGGGATAACACTATTGCGCCGAACCCAATCGCGGCGCCGCGACCGAGGACGTGAACTGGTCCGAAGCGCGGCTGGCGAGTTCGGCCACCAGCCGGATCGCGTCCGACCCGGCGCTTTCCAGATAGCTCACCACCAGCAGCTGGGGCGGCACGGGGATGTCGCAGCGGATGATCTGCACCTCGCCGCGCGCCACGTATTCGTAGATGGGCGGCAACGGCACCAGCGCCCGGCCGAAGCCGCTGCGCACCAGGCGCGCCAGCGCGGAGATCGAACTCACGCAGTGCACCTTGCCCTGCGGCATGCCGACTTCGCGGTACAGGGCCTTGAGCGCTTCGTGCGGCTGCGATCCCGGGCTCATGGTCAACACCGGCTCGCTCAGCAGTTGCTGCGCGCTCAGCGCGTCCTCGTCGCCGGCCGGCCCGACCCAGCCCATCTCCATGGGCAGGCAGGCGTTGCTGATGATGCCGCTGTCGTTCAGCAGGTCCGTCTGCAGCGCGATGTCCAGCGCGCCTTCGCGCAGGCCCCGGTGCAACGCGCGCGTGGTTTCGGACGTGAGCTGGACCTCGATGCCCGGATAGGTGGAGCGCAGATTGGTCAGGAAGCCGATCAGCCAGGTATGCACCACGGTTTCGATGGCGCCGATGCGCACCAGGCCGAAGACTTCGTCGCCGCCCTTGCCCAGCGACAGGATCTGCTGGCGGATCTCCAGCAGCCGTTCGCCGTAGTCCAGCAGCCGAGTGCCGGTGGCGGTCAGCCTGAGTTCCTTGGCGTCGCGTTCGAACAGGCGCGCGCCTATGTCCTCTTCGAGCGAGGCGATGCGGTTGGCCACGGCGGCCTGGGTGATGTGCAGGCGGTCGCTCGCCGCCCGGAAACTGCCCAGGCGCGCCGACCACAGAAAGGCTTCGACAAAACGCGTATTCATCTCGGTACGACGCGGCAAGGC
>JALDYL010000269.1:0-5502 GCA_032153965.1 Achromobacter sp.
AGTCCGGAGCGAACGCTCCGGACCGCAATCGCAGCCCCGCGCACGCCGGGCCGCCGCCGTGCCGGGCGTCTCAAGAACCAGCAACCGCCCAGCGCAACAGCATCGTGAACCTCCGCCCCCAGGCCAAACGCCTGAAGAACCCAAAGCCCACAAAAAAAGCACCGAAGGTCGGCAATCAACCAACCCTCGGCGCCCAGGAGCAACCGGCAGTTACTGCGCCGGCACCACAGCAGTAACCTCAATCTCCACCTTGGCCCGATCCTCGACCAGATCCGCCACTTCCACCGCCGTCATCGCCGGGAAATGCCGGCCGATGTACTCCCGGTAGTGCTTGCCGATGGCCGGATAAGCCGCCACGTACTCGTCCTTGTCCGTCACGTACCACGTCATCCGGACGATATGCTCAGGCTTGGCGCCTCCTTCGGCCAGAATCGCAACAATGTTCGCCAACGTCTGGCGCACCTGCTCCGCCAGATCGTCCGATTCGAACTGCTGCTGGCCATTCCACCCCACCTGCCCGCCCACGAACACGAGCTTGCTGCCCACCTGCATCTCGGTGAGCACGCCATTCGAATAGCCCCGGGGCGCCATCCAATCCGGCGGTTGCAGAATCTTCATAACGTCATCCTATATTTAAGAAAAGCAAACGATCCCCGCCGCTTACGCCGCGGGAACCAGATAAGCCTGCATGCGTTCCCGCAGATCCGCAGGCAGCGGCATGGACTTCATCGTCCGCAAATCCACCGTCACGATCGTCAGCGTCGCCGACAACCGCAACTGGCCATCCGGCCCCTCGAAACGCACCAGCGCCTTGAACGACGCGCCGCCAATGCGCTGTACCTCCAGCACCTGACGCAAACGCTCGTGCCAGCGGCTGGGCGCGCTGAAATCGCACTGCACCGACGCCATCGGCGTACCGATGTGCCGCTCCACATGCAGCGCATGAAACGGCAACCCCATGCCCTTGTCGAACCACTCCTCGACAAAGTCATTGATCATCTCGAAATAGCGAGGATAGAAAACAATGCCCGCCGGATCGCAATGACGGAAGCGGACTTCGACCTGGCTGATGAAAGGGGCTGCCATGGAATTTCCTTGTTGCCGGTTCAGGCCATCTTGCGCAGCGCGAAACGCTGCAGCTTGCCGGTTTCGGTGCGCGGCAGCGCCTCGACAAACTCGATGGCACGGGGATACTTGTAGGGCGCGATATTGGCCTTCACGAACTGCTGCAGCGCCGCCACCAGCTCATTGCTCGCCTCAAAGCCTGGCTTGAGCACCACGAACGCCTTGACCACCTGGCCGCGCTCGTCGTCCGCCGCGCCCACCACGCCGCACTCCGCCACGGCCTCGTGGCGCAGCAGCGCGTCCTCGACCTCGGGACCCGCGATGTTGTAGCCCGCCGACACGATCATGTCGTCATTGCGCGCCTGATAGAAGAAATAGCCGTCGTCATCCTGCAGGAACGTATCGCCCGGCAGGTTCCAGCCGTCCTGCACGAAGCGCCGCTGGCGCTCGTCCGCCAAATAGCGGCAGCCGGTAGGACCCTTGATCGCCAGCCGACCCACCGTGCCGTTGGGCACCGGCTTCATATCGTCATCGACAATCTGCGCCACATAGCCCGGCACCACCCGGCCGATCGCGCCGGCCTTGACCGACTCCGGCGGGCTGGACACGAACACGTGGATCATTTCCGTGCCGCCGATGCCATCGATCATCTCGAGGCCGCTGGCCTTCTTCCAGAGCTGGCGCGTCGCGTCCGGCAGCGCCTCGCCCGCCGACACGCTCTTCTTCAGCGAAGACAGATCGAACTTGCCCACCAGCGCCGACATCTGGCGGTAGAACGTCGGCGCCGTGAACACTACGGTGGCGCGGAAATCCTGGATCAGCTGCAACAGGCTTTCCGGCGACAGCTTCTCGGCCAGCACCGTGCTCGCGCCCACGCGCAGCGGGAAGCACAGCAGACCGCCAAGACCGAACGTGAACGCCAGCGGAGGCGTGCCGCAGAAAATGTCGTCCGGGCCCGGCTTGATGACATGCTTGGGGAACAGGTCGCACATCGCCAGCACATCGCGGTGGAAGTGCATGCAGCCCTTGGGCGCGCCGGTGGTGCCGCTGGTGAAGGCGATCAGGCAGACGTCGTCGGCCGCCGTATCGCACACATCAAAGGTATCCGGCTTGGCCGCGGCCAGCGCATCCAGCGCAGCAGGCGCCGTATCGTTGAAGTACATGACTTTCGTCAGGCCGGGGCAATGATGCTCATGGCTGGGCTGCGTGCAGAACTCCGCCTCGTCCTTCAAACGGACATCGCACAACACCGCCTGGATCTGCGCCTTGTCGATGATCTGCTTGAGTTCCTTGGCGCGCAACAGCGGCATCGTCGGCACCGTCACCAGACCCGCCTTGATCGCCGCCAGCCACGACGCCGCCATCATCGGATTGTTCGGCCCGCGCAGCAGCAGGCGGTTGCCCGGCACCAGCCCCATGTCCTCGGCCAGCACGCGGGCGATGCGATTGGTCAGCGCGGCCAGTTCACGATAGGTCATCGTGGCCGGCTTGCCGTCCTGGCTCCAGCGCAACGCGACACGCTCGCCGTGGCCGCGCTCGACCATGGCGTCCACCAGTTCGACCGCGCAGTTGAAACGTTTCGGATAGGCCACGTCGGGACCGTCGAGCAGAAACTCTGGCCATTGTTCGCCCGGGGGCAGATTGTCCCGGGCGAAAGTGTCGATGTGGGCGGATGCTTCCATGGAATTCCCCTTGCTATTGCGGTGTTTTTGCTGTGCCGGGACGACGGAGCTCGATGGCTGCCTTACGCCTTCAGCAGTTCACGGGCAATGATCAACTTCTGCACTTCTGTCGCGCCTTCGTAAATCCGCAGCGCGCGTATTTCCCTGTAAAGCTTCTCCACCGGCATCCCCGACACCACGCCCGCGCCGCCGAACATCTGCAACGCACGGTCGATCACGGTCTGCGCCGATTCCGTGGCCGTCATCTTGGCCATGGCCGCTTCACGCGTGGTGCGCTGCTTCAGCACGTCGCGCATCCAGGCCGCGCGGTAGGTCAACAGCGCCGAGGCGTCAATCGCCGTCGCCATGTCGCCCAGCGCCGCCTGCGTCAGCTGCAGGTCGGCCAGCGTCTGGCCGAACATGCGGCGCGACTTGGAACGCGCCAGGCCCTCGTCCAGCGCGCGGCGCGCAAAGCCCAAGGCCGCCGCCGCCACCGAGGCGCGGAAGATGTCCAGCGTCATCATGGCCAGCTTGAAGCCCTGGCCCGCGTCGCCCAGCCGGTGCGACACCGGAATGCGGCAGTTGTCGAACGTAATGGTCGCCAGCGGGTGCGGTGCGATCAGCTCGATGCGTTCGCTGACCTCGAAGCCCGGCGTATCGGCATCCACCACGAAGGCGCTGATGCCGCGCGCGCCGGGCGCTTCGCCGGTGCGCGCGAACACGCAATAGAAGTCCGCGATGCCGCCGTTGGAGATCCAGGTCTTGGCGCCGTTCAGCACATAGTGGTCGCCGTCCAGCCTGGCCTCGCAGGCCAGCGCGGCCACGTCCGAGCCGGCGTCGGGTTCGGACAGCGCAAAGGCGGCGATGGCTTCGCCGCGCGCCACGCGCGGCAGGTAGCGCTGGCGCAGCTCGTCCGAGCCCATCAGCGAAATGGCGCCGCTGCCCAGGCCCTGCATCGCGAAGGCGAAATCGGCCAGCCCTTCATGGCGCGCCAGCGTTTCGCGCAGGATGCAGACGGCGCGCGAATCCACTTCCGGCAGCGCGCCGCCCCAGGCGCCGCCGGGGCCGCCCGCGACCGCATAGCGCAGCCAGCCGGCCTCGCCCATGGCGCGCACCAGCTTCTTGCAGGCGCCATCGGCGTCATGGTGATCCACGTCCCCCAGGGACGCCTCGCACCAGGCGTCGACCTCGTGCGCCAGCTTGCGGTGCGCATCGTCGAAAAACGGCCAATCCAGCCAGCTTGCGTCGCGCATGCTCAGTCCCCTTGGAACACCGGTTTTTGCTTGGCCACGAAGGCGTCGTAGGCGCGGCGGAAATCGCGCGTCTGCATGCAGATGGCCTGGGCCTCGGCTTCGGCCTCGATGGCCTCGTCCACGCCCATGTTCCATTCCTGGTGCAGCAGCTTCTTGGTCACGCCGTGGGCGAAGGTCGGGCCTGCGGCCAGTTGCGCGGCCAGCGTCTGCGCGGCGTCGGCCAGCGCGCCCGGCTCATGCAGGGCGTTGAAAAAGCCCCAGCTCGCGCCCTCTTGCGCCGTC
Source organism: Achromobacter sp. (assembly GCA_032153965.1). Lineage (GTDB taxonomy): Bacteria > Pseudomonadota > Gammaproteobacteria > Burkholderiales > Burkholderiaceae_B > Achromobacter. The sequence continues at coordinate 4,262 of JALDYL010000269.1, forward strand.
ATGGCGCGGCCCGTGTAGAGCAATTCGGAAGCGCGGCCCTGGCCGATCATGCGCGGCAGCAGGGTGCAGGCGCCCATGTCGGCGCCGGCCAGGCCGACGCGCGTGAACAGGAAGGCGGTGCGCGCCACGGGCGTGCCCAGGCGCATGTCGGACGCCAACGCCACCATGGCGCCGGCGCCAGCGCAAATGCCGTCGACCGCCGCCACGATGGGTTGCGGGCAGGCGCGCATGGCCTTGACCAGGTCGCCCGTCATGCGGGTGAAGTCCAGCAGCTCCGGCATGCTCATCTTGGTCAGCGGCCCGATGATCTCGTGCACGTCGCCGCCCGAGCAGAAGTTGCCGCCCGCGCCCGTCACCACCACGACCTTGATGTCGGTGGCATACACCAGCGCGCGGAACAGATCGCGCAGTTCGGCGTAGGAATCGAACGTCAGCGGATTCTTGCGCTCGGGGCGGTTCAACGTCACCGTGCCGATCTTGCCGTCGGCCGACACCTGCCACAGGAACGTCTTGGCCTGATAGCCGGCAAACGGACGCTTGTGGTGTTTCATGGTGTGTTCTTCGGGCTGGGTGCTCATGGTGTCTCCGTTCGTGAATTCGAGGGTGGATGGGGCGCCGGCTTCAGCCGGTCATCACTTCGCCGCCGTCTACGGCGATGGCCTGGCCGTTGACCGAGGCCGAGGCCGGCAGCGCCAGCCAGGCGACCGTCTCGGCCACTTCCTCGGGCTGCACCAGGCGGCCCTGGGGATTGCGTTCGGCCAGCTTGGCGCGGGCGGCGTCCGGCGTCATGCCGGTCTTGTCGACGATGTTCGACACCGCGCCGCGCACGATGTCGGTTTCGGTATAGCCGGGGCACACGGCATTGACCGTGACGCCCTTCTGCGCGGTTTCCAGCGCCAGCGAGCGGGTCAGTCCGATCACGCCGTGCTTGGCGGCGCAGTAGGCGCTGACATAGCCGTAGCCGATCAGGCCGGCGGTGCTGGCCACGTTGATTACCCGCCCCCATTTTTCCTGCAGCATGCCCGGCAAGGCGGCCTGGATGCAGTGGAAAGTGCCGGTCAGGTTGACGTCCAGCATGGACTGCCACAGCGCCGCGTCGGTGCGGTCAAAGCGCTGGCTGACGGCCTGGCCGGCGTTGTTCACCAGCACCAGCACCGGGCCGAACTCGGCCTCGGCCTGGGCGAAGGCCGCCCGCACCGAGGCTTCGTTGGCGATGTCGGCGCTGACGGCCTGCACCTGGC
>JALDYL010000270.1:0-5500 GCA_032153965.1 Achromobacter sp.
TCATGATTCATCTCGCGGCTGTCCTGCACCGGTCCCAGCACCTGCGTTTTCAGCGACCCGGCTCGCCCATCCCAGAAGAGGCTGGGCGCGAAAGGCGCCGCCAACAAGGGCGTTGAACGCCGCCGACCCATCAGGCGGTCTTCACCGATTGCCAGCGGACGCCCATCCGAGAAGGCGCGTTGCGGTTGATGGCAGGAAGCACAAGACACCTGGCCCTTGCGTGACAGGTGCGCGTCGAAGAACAGCATCTGCCCCAAGGCCACGACATCAGGCTTCTCAATGTCTTGCGCCAGCTGCGCTTGGCCGGCGTTGGCTGCCAGCCATGATGTGGGCGGTGCGCTGGGGGGCGGCACGATGGCCCATTCGGTCCACGTGATGCCGGCATCAATGTCCGGCGCGGGCCAATCGCTGGGCGGGCCGGCGTATTGCGCGCGCAGGCAGGCACCGTCCCATTCGCCACCGCTGAAGCAAGCCGCAGCCGGCTCCGCCCGCGCGGCCGCGCCGCAAGCCATGACGATAACGAGCGCCGCGCCCGCAAGGCCACGGCGAATAGGCACACCGCGCATCAGAAGCGGTAACTCGCTTGTACCCAGATCTCGCGGCCAACCTGGTACGTGCTGCGGTTGGTCGACAGATTCGGGTTGCTGGCGGTAATGGCCGGCGTTTTGTTCAAGACGTTCAGAACGTCCACGGTAAAGGCGACGTTGCGCGCGAACGTGGGTTCCCAAATCAGGCGGGTGTCCCAGGTCCAGTACGAGGCCAACCGGGCGCTGCGGTAGCTTTGTAGCGATTCCGGGCGCGGGCCAAAGCCCACGTAAATCGATGACATCCGCGAGCTGCGCCACTGGACGCTGTTGTCCCACGTGAGCCCGGCCTTGGGCCAGATGCCGGTCAGGCTCAACGAGGCCTTCTGCGGCTGATGGAATGTCGTCGGTGGCAGGTCGATGGCGCGCATGCGCTCGCCGTCGTAAAGAATGTATTCATCCGGGTCTCGCGCGCCGCCCTCATAGCCCTCGACCAGATCGGCGTTGACCCGGCGCTTCTGATAGCTCCAGTCGGCGCGCGCCGTCCAGCGCGTGTCCATGAGGCGCCATGGTTCCAGCGTGCGCAGCGTCAGGCTGATGGTGTCGGTGGTGGACTTGCCGTCGTTCAGGTAGCGATAGCCCTGGATGCTGTCGCCAGACTTGCTGACCTGGTCGCGTCCGTTGCGGTGTACGTAGGCGGCCACGCCTTCCATGCCGCCCATGCGCTGCCTGACCGACAGGGCCCATTCGTCGTCATACGGTGTGCGCAATCCCTCATAAGACACGTAGTAGGGCTTGGAGCCATCGGCCACGGGGTTGCCGTTGCGGTCCAGCACCTGACGCCGCAGCGTGTTGATCCGTTCTTCCAACGCAATGTTCAGCACGTCGGAACCGTAATAGCGGGCCCAGCCGCCGCTGATCACCGTATTGCCGTCGCCGAAAGCGTCCCAGTCCAGCCGTGTGCGCGGCGACACATTGGTGTTGTCCAGGAACGTCTCGCGGTCGGCACGCAGCGCGCCAGTGAAGGCGACGCGGCCCAACTCCACACGGTCCGACACGTAGACGGACGCGGTGTTGTACTTCGTTGCGACGGTGCCTTGCAGGTTATGCACCTTGCTGGTTTGACGTTCGCCGCCGTTGGCCAGATGGTTTGCAATGTACGAATACGAATCGCTGAATCGCTCGAAATTCACCGCCACGCGCTGCATGTCCACACCCACATAGGGCGTGTGCATGAAGGGCCCCGTGCGTATCGGGTCCAGGTCTATCCGGCCTTTCAATGTCCAGGTGTCCTGTTCCTTTTGTTCCTTGCCGTAGCCGCCCGTGGTGAATTGGGGAATGGAGGGAAACTTGTGCGTGACCAGCTCGGTGGCATCTGATGAGCGGTTGCTAAGCGCATTGTCCCAACCCGCCTGCACCGACGCGCGCCCACCCTGGAAAGCGTGATCCAGGTTCCAGCCGACGCCGCGCGCGGCGTGCGTGTTGTCCCATTCCGTGTTGCGGAACGTGTCGCTTGCCAGCGTTTCGCGGCGGTCGCTGAACTTCAGGGTCAGGTCGGAAATGGTGTCCGCCGTGGCGCGCACGGTGAACTTGCCCAGGAAGTTGTCGATGCGGTCGGTGTAGTTGTCTTCGCCTTGCATGGGCTGGTCGGCGTCCACCCCCATGTTCCAGCGGCGGATGCTGGATTCGCGCCGCGACATGCTGAGTACCGCGCCGGTCTTGTCGTTGATGGCGATGTCGCCAATGGCGGTGTAGAAGCGCTTCTTCCATTCCGGCGAAAAGCCCGGCTTGCCTTGGCCCCAACCTTTTTCATCCCCTTCGGCGATCTTCTGCTGGGTCATTTTTGACGTGTTCCAACGGTAGTCCAGTTGCAGATGGTTTTCACCGGACGGCCGGCGCAGCCGCGCATCGACCACACCGCCCGTGAAGCGGCCGTATTCCACGGGCACAAAGCTGTCCATCACGCGCACTTCGCCCAGCAGGTTTGTGTCCACGAAGTACGACTGCGAATTGCTGGGAATATTGCCGATCTGCAGGTTCAGGTTTTTACTGGCGGGATCAACGCGGTTGGTCGCATCCATGCCGTCGATCTGGAACAGGTTTTGATATGGGCTGGAGCCGTGGAAAGAAATGTCTTCCACATTCATCGAGCCGCGGTTCGTTGAGCCATTGGCCGTCGCGTTCGTTCGCACGGCGGGGTGGGTGGCCACAAGCGAGGTCAAGTCCTGGTTAGCCGTAGGCGTGGTGGCGATTTCTTCCTGCGTGTAGACGCGCTCGTCGCTGTGTTCGCCATAGACCTTCACCGCGTCCAGCCGCAGCGCTGAAAACTGGTTGGTCTTGTCGACGTAGATCACGTAGCGGCCCGGGCCGTCATTGCGCAGGGCAAGTCCCGAACCGCGCAGCAACTGGTCCAGCGCGTCCAGCGGCGACAAGGTGCCGTGCAATGCAGGCGCCGATTTGCCCACGACCGCCGCCGGCACGAAGGACACTTCCAGATTGGCTTGCTGGCCCAACGCGAGCAGGGCGGAACCCAAGGCCTGGGCCGGAATGTCGAACGCGACAGCGGTGGCGCGCGTCTGCGCCAGCGCCGGGTTCACCAAGGTCAGCGCCATGCTCAAGGTGGCCGCGGCGGCCGCGCCGGAAGGCAGGCGGCGGAAGAAAAAGCGGGAAGCCATGCGTAAGTCCTAAGCAGTAATGTCAGCCGTAGGACGTCGGCACTGCCCAAACCCCTCATCAAAATCGTGATGAATAATTTATATCGATTCTCATTTACCGATTGAGTACGGATGTGGACATGGACGCCGATCTTGGGGCTGGTGCGGCTTCGGCTTCGCGCGCGCGGCCGGGGCGCCCTCAACGCAAGATCAGCAAACCCGGCAAGTCCGTCACGCGCACCGGCGTCTGCGCCAACAGCAATTCCAGCGCGCGGCGGGCGTCAGCCACATTGGCGGTGCCCGACACGCGCTGTGCCCGGGCGGCATCGCCCATCACCATGATGTGTTTGCCGCTATAGCGGGCCAGCGCCTGCGCCGCGGTCTGCAAGGGCACGTCGTCAAAGCTCAACAGCCCGCGCGTCCAGCCGGGCGATGCCGTACCCGCTTCGGCGCTGCGCTTGATACCCGCATCGGATACGTCAACGGCTTCGCCCGCCGACAAGGTCACGCTTTGGTCTTCAAAGCAAGGCAGGCAATGCACCGCCACCTGATGCGCTTGCACCGCAATGCGGGTGCCGTCGTCTTGCAGGTCCACCGTGAACCGCGTGCCAAGCGCCGTGGCGGAGGCGTCGCGGGTAAGGACCGAGAACGGGGCCATGCCGTCTTGCCGAGGCGCGGGCTCGAACTGCGCGCGGCCCGCCAGCAAGCGAACCTGACGCCGGCCATCGATGTAGTCCAGCGCCAGTGCGCTGTGCGCGTCCAGCACGACGCTTGAGCCATCAGGCAGCGTCAGCGCCAAGATGCCGGCGCCGGCCACATAATCGGCCTGCTGCGTCGGGCTGCTTGACCCGAACCAGCCCGAGAACGCGGCCGTCAGCAGCGCCAGCATCGCGGTTGCCCGCAGCTTGCGCGCGGGGCGCTTGCTGAGCTTGCCCCGATCAATTTCACCCATGCGCCGCCACAGTCGCGACAAGCGGTCATAGGCGGCCGCGTGCCGGACATCCGCGCGATACCAGGCTTCAAACGCCGCATGCTCGGCATCGTCCAGACGCTGGCCGCTTTGCCGGATGACCCAGCGCGACGCTTCTTCCACGGGGTCGCCGGGACGGATGCGGGAGGTCGCCATCAGTCGGCCATCATCCGTTGGCCAACGCCACGTCGCAGGCCAGCAGGATGCGCATCATGTGCTTTTCAACCGCGCTGATGGAAATGCCGAAACGCTCTGCAATGGCGCGATAAGTCAGCCCTTCGTGGCGATGCAGAACGAAGACGTCCAGGCTGCGGCGCGGCTGGGTGAGCAGGGCGGCTTCCAGGCGCCGCAAGATCTGATGGGCAGAGGCAACGTCGAAGGTGTCGGCGGCATACGCCACGGGCAGGGCGGCGGCGTAGTCCGCGGTGGCCGTCATTTCACGTGTGCGGCGGCGGTGCCAGTCGGTGGCGATGTTGGCGGCGACCCGGAATACGTACGCGCGGTCATTGTCCGGGCGGGTGCGGTCGTTGAATTCCGCCAGCTTGATCCAGGTGTCTTGGGCGCAGTCCTGGGCCACATCGCGCGAGCCTGTGCGCATCGACAGAAAGCCCAGCAGTTCGCGGTAGTGGCGGAGAAATACGTCCGTAAGGGTCGACATGTTGCTGGCGTCCGGCGCCAGTAGGAGTCAAATTCGGGACGAAGTATAAATGATAATGCTTATTATTAATAGTTGAGGGAAAAGGGCTTGGACGGCGTGCAGAGTCGCCACCCACATGCCCCTTCCATGCCCCTCGTCAGGCTTCGCTTTGGTCGATTTCTTCCAGGGAACCCTGGATTTCCAGCCATTGCTCTTCAAGATCGTCCATGCGCTTGGCGTGTTCACCGTGCTCGGCCATGACCTTCTGGCGTTCCGCGCGGCGCGCATCGGAATACAGGTCCGCGTCGGCGATGATGGCGTCCAGCGCGTGCAGCTTGGTGCGCAGTTTTTCCATCTCGGCCTCGACCTTGGCCAGCTTCGATTCCAGCGGCTTGCGCAGCGCCGACAGGCGTTGGCGCTGTTCGGCCTCGGCCCGGCGTTGCGCCTTGCGGTCCACGACGGGTTCGCTGCCTTCAGCGCTTTCGCGCGCGGCTTCCGCGCGTTCGCCGGCATTGCGGGCAGCCAGCCAATCCCGATAGTCTTCAAGGTCGCCGTCGAACTCGCGCACCGCGCCGTCCGCGACGATCCAGAAGCTGTCCACGGTGGTGCGCAGCAGGTGCCGGTCGTGTGACACCAGCAGCATGCTGCCGCCGAAGTCGGCCAGCGCGGCGGCCAGGGCCTCACGGGTTTCCACGTCCAAGTGGTTGCTGGGTTC
>JALDYL010000271.1:0-5460 GCA_032153965.1 Achromobacter sp.
GTCTGGGGGCGGGGCGCGCCGGCTCAGACCGCCGGCGGTGCGCGCGGCTGGGCCGCGCTCCAGGCATGAAGAGGATGCGCCGCGAGGAAGAACAGCGGCGGATACGTGATGGCGCGCCCAAGCGGAGCGGGCACCACGGGAATGGGCGCGGGCAGAATGCCCACGTCGGCGTTGGGGTTGCGGCAAAGCGGGCAATGATGGCTGTCGCCATGATCGTCGGCCTGGGTGCCGTCATTGCTGCCGCCCGGCACCTCCAGGGTCAGGGACGCCTGCCCCGCGCCTTCGCTGGTGCAGAAGTCGACGCTGATGCGATGGGCGTTGTGGCTGGCCGGAGACAGGCTCAGCGCATGCGCCAGCGACGGCGCCAACGACGCCCACAGGATCGCGACGAGCGCAATCCACACGGCGGGGCGGGTCAGGTAGGCAGCGGAGCACATGGCGCCCGATTATATCGGAGCAGATGGGGCTGCCGTCCAGAGACTGTCAGCAGAAAAATGCGATTTCGCAATTGTCCTAGACCGACAGGTGCCGCCGCACGTCCTCGCCGTCGATGGCGCCGCGGTCGCCGCGCGCCACCACTTCGCCGCGCGACAGCACCACGAACTGGTCCGCCAGCTCGCGGGCGAAGTCGAAGTACTGTTCGCACAGCAGGATGGCGATGTCGCCGCGCTGGCGCAGCAGGTGGATGACGCGGGCGATGTCCTTGATGATGGACGGCTGTATGCCTTCGGTGGGCTCGTCCAGGATGATGAGCTTGGGCTCGGCCACCAGGGCGCGGGCGATGGCCAGCTGTTGCTGCTGTCCGCCGGACAGGTCGCCGCCGCGGCGCGACAGCATGGTCCGCAGCACCGGGAACAGTTCGTATACCTCGTCCTTGATGCGGCGGGCGCGCGCCGCCGGCTTGGTTGCCATGCCCATCAGGATGTTCTCTTCCACCGTCAGCCGGGCGAAGATGTCGCGGCCCTGCGGCACATAGGCCATGCCGCGCGCGGCGCGCTGGTGCGGCGCCAGGCGCGTGACGTCCGCACCGTCGAAGGCGATGTCGCCGCGCGCCACCGGCAGCACGCCCATCACGCATTTGAGCAATGTGGTCTTGCCCACGCCGTTGCGCCCCAGCAGCGCCAGGCATTCGCCTTGCCGCAACGACAGCGACACGCCGCGCAGCGTGTGGCTGCCGCCGTAGTATTGGTCGATCGCGTTCACGTCCAGCATCTCAGCGCCCCAGATAGACTTCGATCACACGCGGATCGGTCTGCACCTTGCTCATCGGCCCTTCGGCCAGCACCGAGCCTTCGTGCAGCACCGTGACCTTGCCGTCGCCCGCGATCTGGTTGACGAAATCCATGTCGTGCTCCACCACCATCAGCGAATGGCGTCCGCGCAATTCGTTGAGCAGCTCGCCGGTGCGTTCGGTCTCGGCATCGGTCATGCCCGCCACCGGCTCGTCCAGCAGCAGCAATTGCGGCTCCTGCATCAGCAGCATGCCGATCTCCAGCCACTGCTTCTGGCCGTGCGACAGCAGCCCGGCGGGCAACGCCGCCTCGGGCCGCAGCCGGATCAGGTCCAGCGTCTCGCCGATCTTGTCGGCTTGTTCGCCGCTCAACCGGGCGAACAGCGTGGGGCGCACGCGCTTGTCGGTCTTCATCGCCAGCTCCAGGTTTTCGAACACGCTGTGCTGCTCGAACACCGTGGGCCGCTGGAACTTGCGGCCGATGCCGGCATGCGCGATCTGCGCTTCGTTCAGCGTGGCCAGGTCTATGCTCTGGCCGAAATAGGCCGTGCCGGAAGTGGGCCGGGTCTTGCCGGTGATGACGTCCATCATGGTGGTCTTGCCCGCGCCGTTGGGGCCGATGATGCAGCGCAGTTCGCCCACGCCTATGTCCAGCGTCAGGTCGTTCAGGGCCTTGAAGCCGTCGAAGCTGACCGTGATGCCCTCCAGGTAGAGGATGGCGCCATGGCTGGTGTCCAGGCCCTTGGGGCTGACGCGGCCGTAGCCGGCGTCGCCGCTGGGGCCGCCGTCGAGCGCGGCGGATTCGATATGCGTGCTGCTCATGCCTTGTTCCCCTGGATGCGGGCGGAGATGCGGCGCGCCAGGCCGACGATGCCGGTGGGCAGGAACAGCGTCACCAGCACGAAGATGAGGCCCAGCGCGTACAGCCAGAACTCCGGCAGCACGCTGGTGAACCAGGTCTTCAGGCCGTTGACGGCGCCCGCGCCGATGATGGGGCCGACCAGCGTGCCGCGCCCGCCGGTGGCGACCCAGATCACCATTTCAATCGAGGTCTCGGTGGACATCTCGCTGGGGTTGATGATGCCGACCTGCGGCACGTAGAGCGCGCCGGCGATGCCGCAGAGCACCGCGGACAGGGTCCAGACGAAGAGCTTGAAGCCCAGCGGGTCGTAGCCGATGAAGCGCAGGCGGCTTTCGGCGTCGCGCACGGCGGTGAGCACGCGGCCCAGCTTGCTCTGCGTGACCGCGCGCGCCAGGACCAGCGCGCCCGCCAGCGCGGCCAGCGTGATCCAGTACAGCGCCGCGCGCGTGCCGGGCGCGGTGATGTCGAAGCCCAGGATGCGCTTGAAGTCGGTGAAGCCGTTGTTGCCGCCGAAGCCGGTGTCGTTGCGGAAGAACAGCAGCATCGCGGCGAAGGTCAGCGCCTGCGTGATGATGGAAAAGTAAACGCCCTTGATGCGCGAGCGGAAGGCGAAGTAGCCGAACACGAAGGCCAGCGCGCCGGGCACCAGCACCACCAGCAGCATGGCGTACCAGAAGTGCTCGGTAAAGGACCAGTACCAGGGGTAGCTCTTCCAGTCCAGGAACACCATGAAGTCGGGCAGGTCGCTCTGGTAGACGCCGTCGCGGCCGATGGCGCGCATCAGATACATGCCGTGCGCATAGCCGCCCAGGGCGAAGAACAGGCCGTGTCCCAGCGACAGGATGCCGGCATAGCCCCACACCAGGTCCAGCGCCAGCGCCGCCATGGCGTAGCACATGAACTTGCCCAGCAGCGCCACGGCATAGGCCGACACATGCAGCGCATGGCCAGGCGGGAAAACGAGATTCAGCAAGGGCAGCAGCGCCAGCAGCGCCACGGCCGCGGCCAGGGCCGCCCACACCCGGCCCGAGTACAGCGGGCGGCGGGTCAGCAGATTCAGGTCAGTCAGCGCGTTCTGTTTCATTCGACGCTCCGGCCGCGGGGGGCGAACAGGCCTTGCGGCCGCTTTTGGACGAACAGCACGATCAGCACGAGGATGGTGATCTTGGCCATGACGGCTCCCGCGTAAGGCTCCAGGAATTTGTTGACGCCGCCCAGGCCCAGCGCGGCGATGACGGTGCCGGCGAGCTGGCCCACGCCGCCCAGCACCACCACCATGAACGAATCGACGATGTAGCCGCGGCCCAGGTCCGGTCCCACATTGCCCAGCTGGGACAGCGCCACCCCCGCCAGTCCGGCGATGCCGGAGCCCAGGCCGAAGGCCAGCATGTCGACGCGGCCGGTGGGCACGCCCACGCAGTCGGCCATGCGGCGGTTCTGCGTGATGGCGCGCACGAACAGGCCCAGGCGGGTATGGTTCAGCAGCGCCCAGACCAGGAACACCACGAAGAACGCGAAGCCGATGATGACCAGGCGGTTGTAGCTCAGCACCAGTCCGCCCAGCACCGTGACGCCACCGGACATCCAGCTGGGATTGCCCACCTCCACGTTCTGCGCGCCGAACAGCGTGCGCACGCCCTGCATCAGCATCAGGCTGATGCCCCAGGTGGCCAGCAGCGTTTCCAGCGGCCGGCCATAGAGCCAGCGTATGACGGTGCGCTCCAGCGCCATGCCCACCAGCGCGGTCACCGCAAAGGCCAGCGGCAACGCGGCCAGCACGTACCAGTCCAGCCAGCCCGGCAGCCAGGCGCGGAACGCCGTCTGCACCACATAGGTCACGTAGGCGCCTATCATCAGCAGCTCGCCGTGCGCCATGTTGATCACGCCCATCAGGCCGAAGGTGATGGCCAGGCCCAGCGCGGCCAACAGCAGCACGCTGCCCAGGCTGATGCCGTAGAACAGGTTGCCGGCCCATTCGATGGTGGCCAGGTGGCGGTCGATCTGCTTGAGCGCACGGCCGGCGGCCTCACGCACGCCGGCGTCGGGTTCGGCGTAAGCGCCGTCGTGTTCCTCGGCCAGCGCGGCCAGGGTGGGGCGGAAGGCGGCATTGCGGGTCGCGCCCAGCAGCTCCACCGCATGGCGCCGCTTGGCGGGATCGCTGCTTTTCAATTCCAGGTTGGCCTGCGCGATCAGCAGCGCTTCGCGCACGGCCTCGCTCCTTTCCGCGGCCAGGGCCTTCTCCAGCATGGGCAGGCGCGCCGGGTCGCCGGTCTGTTGCAGGCGGCGGGCCGCCGCCAGACGTTCGGCGGGCTGTTCGGAGTACAGGCGCGAGCCGGCCAGCGCGGCCTCGATGGCGCGGCGCAGGCGGTTGTTGATGCCTATGGCGCCCGCGTCCGCGGGCAGCTCGGCGGCGGCGCCGGTGGCTGCGTCGGTGGCGCGCGCGCCGCCGTTGCCGATCAGCACGCGGCCATCATGGGCGGCATAGAGCCGGTCCTCGCCCAACGCCTGCAGCACCGCTGCCGCCTCGGGTTCGGGCAACTGGCCCAGCGCGGCAATCGCCTGGAGCTTGGCGTCCGTGTCGTCGCCGGCCAGCGGCGCCAGCAAGGCTGGGTCCACGCCGCCGGCCCCCGCCGGGGCGGCCGAGAGCGGCAGGGACACCAGCCATGCCAGCAGGAAACGACGCAAGTAGAGTGCGATTGCCGCGATGCGCATGGCTGCTTGTTCCCAGTGCGTTAGAGACCTTGCTTGCCTTCGTTGCCCGGGATGTACGGGCTCCAGGGCTGGGCGCGGATCGGCCCCTTGCTCTTCCACACCACGCTGAACTGGCCGTCGGCCTTGATCTCGCCGATGTAGACCGGCTTGTGCAGGTGGTGGTTGGTCTGGTCCATTTCGATGGTGTAGCCGTCGGGCGCGTTGAACTTCTGGCCGCCCATGGCCGCGATCACCTTGTCCACGTCCGTGGTCTTGGCCTGTTCCACCGCCTGCTTCCACATGTGGATGCCGATGTAGGTGGCTTCCATCGGATCGTTGGTCACCACCGTGTTCGCGTTGGGCAGGTTCTTGGCCTTGGCATAGGCCTTCCACTTCTGGATGAAGGCGTCGTTGACCGGGTTCTTGACCGACTGGAAGTAGTTCCAGGCGGCCAGGTGGCCCACCAGCGGCTTGGCGTCCACGCCGCGCAATTCCTCTTCGCCCACCGAGAAGGCCACCACCGGCACGTCGGTGGCCTTCAGGCCGGCATTGCCCAGTTCCTTGTAGAAGGGCACGTTGGAGTCGCCGTTGATGGTGGAGATGACGGCCGTCTTGCCGCCCGTGGCGAACTTCTTGATGTTGGCGACGATGGTCTGGTAGTCGGAATGGCCGAAGG
>JALDYL010000272.1:0-5452 GCA_032153965.1 Achromobacter sp.
AAACCGAAGACTTCCACGGCCTGCTGCAAGCCGGCCAGGCGCAGCTTGCCGATGGGGGCGCCATGGTGGGCAGCCAGCGACGCGGCGATCACGGCCAGATCGGCGGAGAGTTCTTCCGGGCCCTCGTAGGCGGCGGCCGCGACGGTGCTGCGCCGCGCCAGGTCCTGGCCCGTCAGGCGCTGCGCGGTGGCGGCCAGGCGCGCGTATACGCCGACCAGCGCGCGGCGGTAGGGCTCATCGCGGCGGTGGGGCGAATCGTCGCCGCTGGCGTCGGCCAACGCCAGCAGTTCGGCGTCCACGCCGATCAGCAAGGTGGTGACCGACAGTTCCGCGCCCAGCGCGTGGACCTCTTGCAGATAGTGTTCGAACAGCACGGTGGCCTGGCGCAGCAGCGCGCGTTCCAGCGTGCCGGCGTCGACGTTGGGGTTGCCGTCGCGGTCGCCGCCGATCCAGCTGCCCATGCGCAGGAAGGGCTCCAGCGGCGCGGGCGGGGCGGCGAAGGGCTTGGCGGATTCGCGGCTCAGCAGCTTGGACAGGTCGCCGTACACGCGCGGAATGACTTGCAGGAAGGTGCTGCGGTAGTACGACAGCGCGTTCTCGATTTCGTCGGCCACCGTCAAGCGCGTGTAGCGCAGCATGCGGGTCTGCCACAGCGTGGCCACGCGGCCGAGCAGGGAGGCGTCCAGGTCGGCCAGTTCTTCGGGCGTCAGCGTGCCTTCGCGCTGGGTCAGCGCGCTGGCGATCTCGCGGTGCACGTCCAGCGTGCTCTTGCGCTGCACTTCGGTGGGGTGGGCGGTCAGCACCGGCATCACGCAGGCTTCGGCCAGCAGGCGGCGGATGCGCGCCACGCCCACGCCCTGGCGGCCCAGGGTCTGAATGGCGTCGCGCAGGCTGCCGCGCTCCGGCGCGCCGCTGGCGATGGCGCGGGCGCGCTGGCGGCGGTTCTGGTCGCGGTCTTCGGCGATGTTGGAAAGGTGCAGGAAGTAGCTGAAGGCGCGCGCCACCGAGTTGGGATCGCTGCCTTGCAGGCGCTTGACGCGCTGTTCCAGCAATTTGCCGTCGGCGTCGTTGCCTTCGCGGCGGAACTTCACGGCCGTGCGGCGCAGGGTCTCGATGGTGTCGAAGACGCGTTTACCCTCGCATTCCTCGATGACGGTGCCCAGTAATCGGCCTAACAGCCGGATATCGTGACGCAAGGGTTCTGCTGAATCGGACTGCGGGCGCATGGCATTCATCTGGCGGGGATCCGTCGAGGCTGCTGAGAAAAGGGGAAAAGGCAGGTAAGAAGAGGCGTTGCAGGTAAACCGGGAAAAAGAATCAGGAAGATTTTACGCAGACTTTTAACGGCAACCGCCGCGGGCGCTTTAAAGTCCGCCAGCAGCATGTTTACACTAAAGGCTGGCTGCCCCCTGTGCGTACAAGCCTGCCGTCCCTTCGTCTTTCCAGAAGCCCCCTTTTATGCAAAATCATCAACGTCGCGCGCTCGTGCTGTTTTCGGGCGGCCAGGATTCCACCACTTGCCTGGCCTGGGCGCTGGAGCGCTATGCCCATGTGGAAACCGTGGCGTTCGATTACGGACAGCGCCACCACATTGAACTGACCGCGCGTCTGAACGTGCTGCGCGAGATCCGCGCCAACTTTCCCGACTGGGCGCCGCGGCTGGGCGAAGACCATCTGCTGGACCTGAAGGTGCTGGGTCAGGTGGGCGATACCGCCATGACCAGCGACCGCGCCATCGAAATGCAGGCCAACGGCCTGCCCAACACCTTCGTGCCCGGCCGCAACCTGCTGTTCCTGACCCTGGCCGCCGCGCTGGGCTACCGCCGCCAGCTGGACGTGCTGGTGGGCGGCATGTGCGAAACCGATTTCTCCGGCTATCCCGATTGCCGCGACGACACCATCAAGGCGCAGCAGGTGGCGCTGGGGCTGGGCCTGGGGTCCAGGGTCACGATCGAGACGCCGCTGATGTGGATCGACAAGTCCGAAACCTGGGCGCTGGCGCATCAATTGGGCGGCGACGCGCTGGTGGAAACCATCGTCGAGGAAAGCCATACCTGCTACCTGGGCGAACGCGGCGCGCGCCATGACTGGGGCTACGGCTGCGGCGAATGCCCCGCCTGCAAGCTCAGGAAGATCGGCTGGGAAAAGTGGGTGGTGGCGTCGGCCGCCGAAGGCTGAGATGATCCGGCGAGTCACTGCCGACGGCGACGGAATCCCCATGCTTGAACACGAGGCTGTCCGCCATGCGAGGCACGCATTGCGTGACGGAATTCCGCATGGGAACACCACCGGGGAGCCGGCAGGCGCCTTCAGGATCGTGGCTCCGATCGACTTGGAGGCGCGGACAGCGGCGGCGCTCTACACCTTTGCCGACATGTTTGCGGCGGCGCGGCGGCGCCTGCTGCATCTGCTCGGGTGGGTGGTGCTGCTGATGCTGCTGGCGATGGGGATCCCCACCTGGCAGAAAAGGGAGGGAGAGGGCGCGGGCCGCCTTGCCTCCACCTTCTTCCACGACCTGTTCGGTTTGGGCGGCCTGGCCATTCTGTTTGTTGCCATACCGGTCCTGGCCTATTACGCGGTCCAGCCCGCGATCGTGCGCGGCCGCTTGAAGCGCTGGTGCCGCGACGAGCATCTGGACCAGCCCATTGCCGTGACTTATCGTTTCGGGCCGGACGGACTGGACGTGACCCAGCCTGGACGCAAGACCGTTCTCGCCTGCTCGCGCATCGATGGCGTGGCGCAAGTCCACGCGCATCTCATCGTCCGGCTCAGGAACATCGAGGATGTCTACGCCCTGCCGTTGAGCGCGCTGTCTGCCGGGCAGGTCGAGCAAATCAAGGCATGGGCCGCAACCTGCCATGCCGGTGCCAGCGGGGCGGCCCGCCTGCCGTTGGAACCGGGCACGGCTTCCGATCCGCCGCCGCTGCTGGTATCCCGCTTCACCTACGCCGAGGCAGAGCGCGTCGTCGCGCTGCGTTGGCAGATGGAGCGTCCCGGCATGCAGCGCCGCCGCCGCCGCGGCTACATGCTGGCCTTCCTGATCACCGCGCTCCTCGTGCCGTTGTGCCTTATCGTGCTCTGGCTGCTGGATTCCGAGCGGGTCCCCTTCCGTCATGCATTGCCGCTTTTCGTCGAGATGTCCGCGGGCACCATCTGGCAGTATGTGCTCGGCCTCTGGGCGCTGGTCGCGGCCATCATCGTCCTGCAGCCCTGGGCGCGGCGTCGGCAGGCGCAAGCGCTCGCCCGGCGGCTGCACCAGCGGATGCCGGCCGAAGAGTACGAGGTACGGCTCCACGATGACAGGTTCGAGGTTTGGCAGGATGACTGGTGCAACAGCTTCGACGCGGCCAGCTTTGCGGGCATCGAGCGCCAGGGCGAGCATCTGATCCTGCTGCGGCGCGAAAGCGAACCGCTGATCCTGCCCTTGCGCGCGCTCGATGGCGGCCAGCTTGCCTTGGTCGAACGCATCATCGGCGGCCGCGGGTCAGCAGCGCGCAATGAACTTGCATCTTAGGGCGAACGCCGCCGCGCAGATCACCGCGGCCAGGCCCAGCGACAGCATCATCGCGCCGCGCGCGCCGTGGTTTTCGGCAACGTAGGCATAAGCGATCGGCGAGGCCGCTGTCAGCAGGAAGCTGGGAACCAGCAGGGCGCCCACCAGCGCGCCATAGCTGCGGAAGTCGAACAGCGCCAGCGGCAAGGTGCCGCGCGTGATGGTCAGGAGGCCGTTGCAGGCGCCGTAAAGCAGCGCATAGGCGGCGGTGGCATAGAGGTTGCCGCCGGACAACACCGCCAGCAGGAAGCACAGGGGCAGGATCGCGCCGACCGCCAGCGTCAGCGTCAGCGGATGCAGGCGCGATCCCAGCGCCACGTCCGCGAGCCGGGCCGCGAACTGGCCGACGCCCCACAGGGCCGCCACGCTGACCGCGGCGGCCGCGGCCAGGCCCAGGCCCGACAGCAGCGAAATCAGATGGGCCGCGTTGCCTGCCGCCAGGAAGTTGGTCAGCATCGCGATCAGCGCGTACAGCACGCCCGCCAGCCGGCGTTCGGCCGCGTTGCGGGTGAGGCCGGCCGATGTTGTGTCCTTGCCGCCGGGGGCCGCGGCGTAGCGTTCGCGCGGCAGCGCCAGATATAGCGGCACCGTGGCCAGCGCCAGGCCGGCGTAGGCCAGCACCGCGCCGCGCCAGCCCAGCCAGCCCGACAGCGCATGGCCTACCGGCCACATTACGGTGGACGCCAGTCCGCCGAACAGCGTGATCTGCGACATGGGCCGGCGCGCCAAGGGGCCGGCTGCGCGCGCCAGGGACGCGAAGGCCGCGTCGTACAGGCACAGCCGCATGCCCACGCCCAGCACGGCCCAAGCCAGGAAGTACAGGGGAATGGCGTGCGCCGTGGACAGGACCGCGCAACCTAGCGCCGAGAGCAGCGCGCCCGCGGGCATGACGCGGTGCCCGCCCCAGCGGTCCACGGCCATGCCGGCCAGCGGCGACACCATGGCCATCACCACGATGGCCGCCGAAAAGCCGCCATAGACGGCGGCCGCGTTCCAGCCCAGATCGGCCGCCATGGCCGGACCCAGGACGCCGATCAGGTAGTACGTCACGCCCCAGCCTATCAGTTGCGTCAGGCCCAGACAGACGATGGCGCGCGCAGCGATCACGGCCGCAGTGGCGGCGTGGCGTCGCCTTCGCCCAGCGCGCGCTGCATCAGCACGGTATCGCGCCATTCGCCATGCTTGTGTCCCACCGAGCGCAAGGTGCCGGCGGGATGGAAGCCCTGGCTGGCGTGCAGCGCCAGCGAAGCGGCGTTGCGGCTGTCGCCCACCACGGCCAGCATCTGGCGCCAGCCGGCGGCGGTGCAGCGCTCGATCAGCGCGGCCAGCAGCTTGCCGCCTATGCCCAGGCCGGAGCGGCCCGCCTTCACATACACCGAGTCTTCCACCGTGTGCCGATAGGCCGGACGCGGACGATAAGGGGTGACGTAGGCGTAGCCCACGACTTCGCCGTCGATCTCGGCCACCAGGTAAGGCATTTCCTTTTCCAGCACGGCGGCGCGGCGCTGGCGCATTTCCTGGATGGACGGCGGCTCCAGCTCGAACGAGGCCGTGCCGTGCTCCACATGGTGGGCGTAGAGGGTTTTGATGGCGGGAAGATCGGCTGGCGCGCTGTCGCGGATGAGGATGACGGGGGCGGGGGACGACATGGGAGGGCCGTGAGAGATGAGTAAGGGCTGAAGCCGTCAGTGTCGCGCAAGCCTATTTATTAATAAAGCTTTGGTCCATTATTATTTGTATAAGTAAAACTTTGGATTCAGCGATGCGCGGCCTCAACCTGGATCACCTGCGCACCTTTGCGCAGGTGATTGAACTGGGCAGCTTTTCCGCCGCCGCGGAACGGAGCGGCGTGACCCAGCCCGCCGTCAGCCTGCAGATCCGCCAGCTGGAGCGGCGCTT
>JALDYL010000273.1:0-5444 GCA_032153965.1 Achromobacter sp.
TTTTAGGGTAAACCCCTATATGTTGTAAAAATGTTTATTCCCCAGGGACTTAGCCAGCGTTTCGCAGGGCGCGGGCGGCATCCGCCAGCTCTCCGGCGGTCAGTCCGATGGGGCCGACACCCTGGGCGACCAGCGCGTCCGCTGCCGCGCCGTGCAGCCAGACCGCTCCGGCCACGGCCTGGTCCAGGGGCAACTTCTGGGCGATCAGCGAGCCCAGCATGCCGGCCAATACGTCCCCGGTTCCGGCGGTGGCAAGCCCTGGATTGCCGCTGGTATTGACCCGCAAGCCGCCGTCGGGGGCGCAGACCATGGTGCCCGCGCCCTTCAGCACCACCCAGGCCCGGTAGCGCTGCGCCAGTTTCCAGGCCGCGCCCGGGCGGTCGGCCTGTACCTCGGCCGTGGCCATGCCCAGCAGCCGGCCGGCTTCGGCCGGATGGGGGGTCAGCACCACTGGGCCCTCGCCCCAGTTGGGCTGGATCTCGCCGCGAGCCAGCAGGTTCAGTCCATCCGCGTCCAGCACCAGCGGCGCCCCGCGGCGCAGCACGAATAGCTCGGACAGCGCATTGGCCGCCAGGGCGCCGGTGCCTATGCCGCATCCGGCTACCCAGGCGGTGACGCCCCAGTCCTCTTCCAGCAGGGAGCGGGCGTCGCGCAGCATCAGTTCGGGCTGCAGCGGGTCGCAAGCCAGGGGCGCAGCATCCTGGGCAAAGCCGACCAGCACCTTGCCGGCGCCGGTCTTCAGGGCGGCGCGCGCGGCCAACAGCGCCGCGCCCGTCATGCCCGGACCGCCGCCCACCACGCCCACCGTGCCGAAACTGCCCTTGTGGGTGTCCTGTCCGCGCGGCGCGAACAGGGCGGGCAGGGCGGCGCGGTCGATGGCGCCGCCGGCGGGCGGGGCGGTAGTGTTCATGGGCTGAGGCTCCTGGGGATGGCGGCGTGGCGCAAGGGCGCGTATCTACTATAGTGCGCCCAAACCAGCCGGCATCCGGCTTGGCCAAAAGACAATATGGAGACGAGCATGAGCGACATCACGCTGGAACACTATTCCGCCTATGAGTCCCTGAAGCTGCGCCGGCACCCCGGCGGGGTGCTGGAGGTGATCATGGGCGCCAAGGGCGGCAAGCCGGGCAAGCTGTCCACCGCCGACGACCGCATGCACCGGGAGCTGGCCGACATCTGGCGCGATATCGACACCGACCCCGACACCCGGGTGGTGGTGATCCGCGGCGAGGGCAAGGGCTTTTCGGGCGGGGGCGACCTGGATCTGGTGCAGCAGATGGCCGACGATTTCGACGTGCGCACGCGCGTCTGGCGCGAAGCCCGCGACCTGGTCTACAACATCATCAACTGCAACAAGCCCATCGTGTCCGCCATGCATGGCGCGGCCGTGGGCGCGGGGCTGGTGGCGGGCCTGCTGGCCGACATCTCCATCGCGGCGCGCGATGCGCGCATCATCGACGGCCATACCCGCCTGGGCGTCACGGCAGGCGACCATGCCGCCATCGTCTGGCCGCTGCTTTGCGGCATGGCGCGCGCCAAGTACTACCTGATGCTGTGCGAAACCGTGACCGGCGAGGAAGCCGAGCGCATCGGTCTGGTGTCGCTGTGCGTGGACGAGGCCGAACTGATCGGCCGCGCCTTCGAAGTCGCCAACAAGCTGGCCGCGGGCTCCCAGACCGCCATCCGCTGGACCAAGTATTCGCTGAACAACTGGCTGCGCATGGCCGGGCCGAGCTTCGATACGTCGCTGGCGCTGGAATTCATGGGCTTTGGCGGCCCGGACGTGCGCGAAGGGATCCAGTCCCTGCGCGAACGCCGCGCGCCGAACTTCCGTCCGGATTCGCCGTTCTGAGGCGAGGGATTGCGCGCGCCGGGGCAGGGCGCGCAATCCGGCTTGCCTACTTCTTGAAGAACTTCGCGAACGCCGCCTGCGCTTCCTCGGATTGCAGGCGAAGGCGGAACTGCTGCGCTTCGTAGTCCAGCGTGTCCTGGATCGCCTGGCGGTCCGGGCGGCGCAGCATGGCCTTGGTCAGGCGCAGCGCGGCCGGCGGCTGGCGCGCCAGATCGGCGGCGGTGGCTTGCGCCGCCGCCAGCGCCTGGCCCTTGGGCGTGACCGAGGTGGCCAGCCCGGCGTCGCAGGCGTCCTGCCCCGTAAAGGCCTTGCCCTGCAACAGCCATTCGGCGGCGCGGCGGGCGCCAGCCAGACGCGGCATCAGCAGGCTGGAGGCGCCCTCCGGGCACAGCCCCAGCGCCACGAACGGCATGCGCAAGGTGGCGCCTTCGCCGATGTGGACGAAATCGCAATGCTGCAACAGGGTCACGCCGATGCCGATGGCGTAGCCTTCGACGGCCGCAACCACGGGCACGTCCGCCATGGTCAGCGCGCGCAGGAAAGTCAGGCCGGCACTGTCGCCGGCGCCACGTTCCGCCTGGAAGTCGCGCAAATCATTGCCTGCCGTGAATTGCTCGCCCGCGCCGGTCAGGATCACGGCCGCCACCGCCGCGTCGGCAGACGCCAGCGCGATCTGTTCCGTCAGCGCGGCATAAGTAGCGGTATCCAGCGCGTTGCGGCGGTCCGGGCGGTTGATGGTCAGCGTAAGTACCGCGCCGTCGCGGCTGACCTGCAACCCGGCGCTCATGCGCCGAACCCGTTGGCCAGGCGGGTCTTGGCCTGCGCGTACTCGCTGCGCAGCGTGTCCACGATCTGGCGCGTGGGCTGCACGCTGGCGATGCCGCCCACGCCCTGGCCAGCGCCCCAGATGTCCTTCCAGGGCTTGACCCGGGTCGAGCCGAAATTGGACGCGCCGCTGTCGGGCTGCGGCAGGTTGGCCGGATCCAGCCCGGCGGCGGCGATGCTGGCCTTCAGGTAGTTGCCGGGGATGCCGGTGAAGAACGGGGTGTACAGGATGTCCGAGGCGCTGGCATCCACGATGGCGGATTTGTAGCCCTCGCTGGCGTTGGCTTCCTCGCTGGCGATGAAGCGCGTGCCCATGTAGGCGAAGTCCGCGCCCATGGCCTGCGCGGCCAGGACGTGCGCGCCCGAGGTGATCGCGCCCGACAGGATCAGCGGGCCGTCATAGAAGCGGCGCACTTCGGACACCAGCGCAAAGGGGCTGAGCGTGCCCGCGTGGCCGCCGGCGCCGGCGCACACCAGGATCAGGCCGTCCACGCCGGCTTCCAGCGCCTTTTCGGCGTGGCGGATCGTGGTCACGTCATGGAATACCTTGCCGCCCCAGTCATGCACGCCTTTGACCAGGTCGCCGGGGGCGCGCAGGCTGGTGATGATGAGCGGCACGCGGTGGCTGGCGCACACGGCCAGGTCCTGCTCCAACCGGTCGTTGGACTGGTGGATGATCTGGTTGACCGCGAACGGCGCCACCGTCGCCCCGGGGTTGGCCTCGCGGTGCGAGGCCAGGCCGGCCTGGACTTCGTCCAGCCAGTCGGTCAGCAGGCTCTGCGGACGCGCGTTCAGCGCGGGGAACGAACCCACGATGCCGCTGGTGCACTGCGCCACCACCAGCTTGGGATTGGACACGATGAACATGGGGGCGCAGATGACCGGCAGGGACATCTGGCCGTACAAATCAGTCACGAGAGAGTGGGGCATGGCGTCGTCGCGGAAAAAAGGTCACAAGAGGACTTGAGCATCGTTGGCGGGTGTGCCTATAATTACCTACCGACCGTCCGGTAATTAATTAATCCATATTAAACGGCATGCGCCGAAGCGCTGTCAATGGAGGTACGCGAGTCCCTCCTGCAGCTGCGGCGCGGCCCTTGCAAAGGCTGCCATGGCGACCTCCGCCCCTCCCGCCCAGAAGCGCGCCCGCGCCGGCCGTCCGCCCACCGTGGCGGCCCCCCGCGAACGCATCCTGGAAGAAGCCGCCAAGCTTTTCGCCCGCAGCGGCTATGACGGCAGCTCGGTGTCCGACCTGGCCGCCGCGCTCGGCGTGTCCAAGGCGGCCATCTACCACTACTACACCACCAAGCAGGACATCTACGACGCCATCATCCTGGTCGTGCTCAGCGGCCTGACCCAGGCCGTGGCCCAGGACGTGGCGCGGGCCGAGGGCGCCACCGCCCGGCTGCGCGCCTTCATGGTGGGCCATGCGCGCTACTTCGAACAGCACCATGCCGAATTCGTCACCATGCTGATCGGCTATTCCGGCATGGCCCTGACCGAACGCGAAGACGCCGCCCGGCTGCGCGATGGCTACGAGAAGCGCCTGCGCGAGCTGATCGCGCAAGGCGTCGCCGCCGGCGAGTTCCGCGCGCTGGACGTGGCCGCGGCGGGCCGCGCCGTGCTGTCCATGCTGAATTGGATGGTGCGCTGGTACAAGCCCGACCAGGGCGACAGCGCCGAAGCCATCGCCGCCGGCTATTTCGATCTACTGGTCGGAGGCATGCGCGCCTGAGGCGCGGCTGTCCCCGGCTTGCCCCGCATTTTCTTGAGACTTCCATCATGGCCCTCGATACCGAAACCCTGAACCTGCTGCTGGACGCCGTGCGCCGCTTCGTGCACGAACGCCTGATCCCCGCTGAGGACGAACTGGCCGAAAGCGGCCAGGTGCCGCCCGATATCGTCAACGAGATGCGCGAGCTGGGCCTGTTCGGCCTGTCCATCTCGCCCGACCATGGCGGCCTGGGCCTGACGATGGAAGAGGAAGTGCGCGTGGTCTTCGAGCTGGGGCAGACCTCGCCCGCCTTCCGCTCGCTGGCCGGCACCAATATCGGCATCGGCTCGCAGGCCATCGTGCTGGCCGGCACCGACGAACAGCGCACCCGCTACCTGCCCAAGCTGGCCAGCGGCGAACTGATAGGGTCGTTCGCGCTGACCGAACCCGACGCCGGTTCCGACGCGATGGCGCTGCGCCTGTCCGCGGTGCGCGACGGCGATAGCTATGTGCTCAATGGCACCAAGCGCTACATCACCAACGCGCCCATCGCCGGCCTGTTCTCGGTCATGGCGCGCACCGCGCCGGAACGCCGCGCCAATTCCATTTCGTGCTTCCTGGTCGAAGCCGGCACGCCGGGCCTGACCATCGGCAAGCCCGACAAGAAGATGGGCCAGGCCGGCGCCCTGACCAGCGACGTGGTGTTCGACAACTGCCGCGTCCCGGCCAGCGCGCTGCTGGGGGCAGAAGAAGGCAATGGTTTCCGCACCTCGATGCGGGTGCTGGACAAGGGCCGCCTGCATATTTCCGCGCTGTGCGTGGGTATCGCCGACCGCCTGCTGAGCGACGCCGTCAAGTACGCCATCGAGCGTAAGCAATTCGGCCAGCCCATCGCCGAATTCCAGCTGATCCAGGCCATGATCGCCGACAGTCAGGCCGAACTCTACGCCGCGCGCTGCATGGTGCTGGACGCCGCCCGCATGCGCGACCGCGGCGAAAACACCACCATGCAGGCCGCCTGCTGCAAGCTGTACGCCACCGAAATGGTGGGCC
>JALDYL010000274.1:0-5440 GCA_032153965.1 Achromobacter sp.
CCAGGTCCGTGTAATAGCCCTTGCGGGCCGTGACCAGCGGCGCCAGCAGGCCGATATGCACGCCCTTGTGTTCGCGCAGCAGCCGCGCCACGATCTGGTCCGTGTTCTGGGGTTCCACCGCCACGTTGCAGTCGGGGCAGTATTGCGTGCCCAGCTTGACGTACAGCAGGCGCAGGAAGTGGTGGATTTCCGTCATCGTGGCCACGGTGGACTTGCGTCCGCCGCGGCTGGTGCGCTGCTCGATGGCGACCGTGGGCGGGATGCCGAAGATGGCATCCACGTCCGGCTTGCCGGCCGGCTGCACGATGGCGCGGGCGTAGGCGTTGAGCGACTCCAGGTAGCGGCGCTGGCCCTCGTTGAACAGGATGTCGAAGGCCAGCGTGGACTTGCCGGAACCGGACACGCCGGTGATGACGGTGAACTTGTCGCGCGGGATTTCCACGCTGACGTTCTTCAGGTTGTGCTCGCGGGCGTTGCGGATCTCGATCGCCATGTTGGCCTGGCGGCGTTCGCGCATCAAGGACTGCAGCGGGCGGCCCACGTCCGCGCCGTAGGCTTCGCCGGGCTCGGCGATGCGGGCGGTCAGGCCGGCCTGCTCGACTTCCTGCGCGTCGGCGTCGGTGCTTACCACCACGTCGGCCGGCAGGATGCTGACTTCGTAGTCGCGCAGCGCCGCGCCGGTATGCGACTTGGGGTTGTCCATCAGGTCCTGCGGCGTGCCGGTGCCGATGACCAGGCCGCCGGCGTCGCCGCCTTCGGGGCCCAGGTCGATCAGCCAGTCGGCCGCGCGGATCACGTCCAGGTTGTGTTCGATGACCAGCAGCGTGTGGCCGGCGGCCAGCAGCTTGCGGAACGCGCGCATCAGCCGCGCCACGTCGTCGAAGTGCAGGCCGGTGGTGGGTTCGTCGAACAGGAACAGGCTGCCCTTCTTGGCGACCTTGGCGGTGGATATGCCGCTGCGCGCGGCTTCCGCCAGGTGGCCGGCCAGCTTCAGGCGCTGCGCCTCGCCGCCCGACAAGGTGGGCACGGGCTGGCCCAGCCGCACGTATTCCAGGCCCACGTCGGCCAGCGGCGCCAGGCCCGTCTGCACGTCGCGCAGGCCCTTGAAGAAGTCCAGCGCCTCGCTGACGGTCATCGCCAGCACTTCATCGATGGACGCGCTCTTGCCCAGGTGCTCGACGCGCACTTCCAGCACTTCGGGGCGGAAGCGCTTGCCGTCGCAGTCCGGACAGCGCAGGTAGACGTCGGACAGGAACTGCATTTCCACGTGCTCGAAGCCCGTGCCGCCGCAGGTCGGGCAGCGGCCGTCGCCGCCGTTGAAGCTGAACGTGCCCGCGGTGTAGGCGCGTTCACGCGCCAGCGGCGCTTGCGCGAACAGCTTGCGGATCGCGTCGAACGCGCCCACGTAGCTGGCCGGGTTGGAACGCGCGGTCTTGCCGATGGGGGTCTGGTCCACCATGACCACGTCGGCGATCTGTTCGGCGCCCAGCAGGCGCTCGAAGGCGCCGGGCGCTTCCGAGGGCTTGCCCTTCTGCTTGAGCAGGGCAGGGAACAGCACGTCCTGCACCAGTGTGGACTTGCCCGAACCGGACACGCCGGTCACGCACACCAGGCGGCCCAGCGGCAGTTCGACGGAGACGTTCTTCAGGTTGTGGGCGCTGACGCCTTCCAGCAGCAGGCGCGGCGTGTTCGCCGCCACCGGCATGGGGCGCGGCGCTTCCACGCGCTGGCGGCCGCCCAGGTAGTCGCCCGTCAGCGTGCGCGCCGCGCGCAATTGCGACGGCGTGCCGTCGAACACGATCTGGCCGCCGCGCTCGCCGGGGCCGGGGCCGATGTCGATGATGCGGTCCGCGGCCACCATGACCTGCGGGTCGTGCTCCACCACCACCAGCGTGTTGCCGGCGTTGCGCAGGCGGTGCATGACTTCGACGACGCGGTGCATGTCGCGCGGATGCAGGCCGATGGACGGCTCGTCCAGCACGAACAGGGTGTTCACCAGCGAGGTGCCCAGGGCGGTGGTCAGGTTGATGCGCTGCACCTCGCCGCCGGACAGCGTGCGGCTCTGGCGGTCCAGCGTCAGATAGCCCAGGCCCACGTCGCAGAGGAACTTGAGGCGCGCCCGCACTTCGGTCATGAGCAGGTCGGTGGCGGCGTCCAGCGCGCCGGAGAACGACAGCGTGTCGAAGAAGATCCGCACCCGTTCGATCGGCAGCAGCATCACGTCATGGATGGACAGGCCGCCCAGGCCTTCGAGCTGTTCGCGGCTCCAGTTGGCGCTCACCGGCATGAAGCGCTTGTAGCGGCCGTCTGCCGGCGGCAGCACGGTGTCGCCTTCTTCCTTGGTGCCCAGGCGCCAGAGCAGCGCGTCGGGCTTGAGGCGCGCGCCGTTGCAGGTGGGGCAGGGCGTGTAGCTGCGGTACTTCGACAGCAGCACGCGCACGTGCATCTTGTAGGCCTTGGTTTCGAGCCAGTCGAAGAAGCGCTGCACCCCGTACCACTGGTGCTTCCAGGCGTCGTTGCCGCCCTTCCAGTCGGGCGTGCCGTAGAGCACCCAGCGCTTGTGCTCTTCGCTCATGCTCTTCCAGGGCACGCCCAGCGGGACGCCGGCCTTGGGCGCGTACTTTTGCAGCTCGTCCTGGCATTCCTTGTACGACGGCGTGGTCCAGGGCTTGATGGCGCCTTCCAGCAAGGTCTTGTTCTCGTCCGGGATGACCAGGCCGAAATCGATGCCGATCACGCGGCCGAAGCCGCGGCAGGCTTCGCATGCGCCCAGGGGCGAGTTGAACGAGAAGCTGCTGGGCAGGGGATCGGTGTATTCGATGTCGCAATCCGCGCAATGCAGGCGGTCGCTGTACTTCCAGATGTGGGCGTTGCCGCCCTCGGCGTCCATGACGTACACGGCCAGATGGCCGGCGCCCATGCGCAGCGCCGTGTCCAGCGCTTCCATGACGCGCTCGCGTTCGGTGCCGGCGAAGCGGAAGCGGTCCTGGACCACGTGCAGGATGCGGCGCGATTCGGTGCTGCTTTTCGTGGCCTTGGCCTTCTTGGCGCCCTTGGCCGGGGCGACCGCGCGTGGCGCGGCGTTTTCCTCGGCGTGCACCCGGGTGTAGCCCTGTTGCTCCAGGAAGCCGCGCACTTCTTCTTCGGTGAAGTTGGCGGGAACCGCGATGGGGAAGGTCACCACCAGCCGCGGATCGCCGGCGGCGGCGGCGCGTTCGGCCAGCGAGTGGTAGACGGAATCGGGCGTGTCGCGCCGCACCACCTTGCCGCAGCCGCGGCAATACAGCTTGGCGCCACGCGCGAACAGCAGCTTCAGGTGGTCGTTCAGTTCCGTCATCGTGCCGACCGTGCTGCGCGAGCTGCGCACCGGATTGGTCTGGTCGATGGCGATGGCGGGCAGGATGCCTTCGATGCGGTCCACCTGCGGCTTGTCCATGCGGTCCAGGAACTGGCGCGCATAGGGCGAGAAGGTTTCCACATAACGCCGCTGCCCCTCGGCGTAGAGGGTGTCAAAGGCCAGCGAACTTTTGCCGGACCCCGACACGCCGGTTACGACGACCAGTTCGCCGGTGGCGATGGTCAGGTCCAGGTTCTTGAGATTGTTCTGGCGGGCGCCAACGATGCGAATTTGGGAGCTCATGGACGGTATCGTAGCCTGAGGGGAGAGGCCTGCCCGAGCGACAACCCATCGCTGGTTCCGAGCGCGGCGATATGGAATAATTGACTATATTGTGAGTCACGCGTCCAAAATGTGGACAGAAATAGGACTCACTAGCTGTACAAATAAACAGTATCGCAGATTCGTCTGAAATTCGCGCTGTCCGCGTTGCGCATTCTGCAGATTCGTTGCTAAAGGCATGCCGCCATTAGCTGGAGACATAGTTGCTGGAAACCAAGGTCCCGGGCGCTGCGGCGTTCGCCAAGTTCATGACGGTGCTGCAGGCGGTGGCGGATGCGCCGCAGCCGCCCACGGCCGCGTCGCTGGCGCGCAGCTGCGGCTATCCGCGGCCGACCGTCTACCGCATCGTCGCGGCGCTGGCCGAGCAGGGCATGGTGGCCGAAACCGGCGGCGCCTACCGCCTGGGGCCACGCCTGATGTCGCTGGCCAGCCGCGCCTGGTCGCAGTTTGACCTGCGCGCGGCGCTGGCGCCCGACCTGCAGGCCTTGCGCGACGAAACCGGCGAAACCGTGCACCTCGCCGTGCCCGCCGGGCGCGAGATGACCTATATCGACAAGCTGGAAAGCCCCGGGCCGGTGCGCATGGCCTCGCGGGTCGGGGCCTGCGTGGCGCTGCATTCCAGCGCGGTCGGCAAGGCTTACCTGGCGGCGCTGGATCCCGCCTCGCGCGAACGCCTGTTGCGCGAGCTGCCGCTGACCGCGCGCATGCCGGGCACCGTGACCAGCCTGCCCGAACTGCGCGCCGCGCTGGACCTGGCCGCCGCCCGCGGCTACGCCACCGACGACGAAGAAAACGAAGCCGGCATCGTCTGCTACGGCGTGGCCCTGTGCGACGCGGCCGGGCGGCCCATTGCCGGCGTCAGCGTCAGCACCCTGCTGTTCCGGCGCCGCGATGACCCGCAAGCCGCCTATATCGAACCCTTGCTGCGGCTGCGCGATGCCGCCGCGGCCAAACTCGCCGTCCTGCCGGTATCGCCCGGCGGCGCCTGACCGCTTGCCTCCAAGGAATGTCATGACCGCAACCGCTGCCCCTCTCGCCTCCAAGCTCTCCACCCTGCTGGCCTCCCGCGTCGTCCCCGTGCTGCGCTACACGGATGCCGCCACCGCCGCCTATGCCGCCGAAGTCGCGGTGGCCGCCGGCTGCACCACCCTGGAACTGACCTGGACCATCCCCGGCGTCACCGACCTGCTGCGGGCGCTGCGCGACAAGCACGGCAGCGCGCTGCTGCTGGGCGTGGGCACGGTGCTGGACGAGCAGCAGGCGCGCGAGGCCCTGGTCGCGGGCGCGGATTTCCTGGTGTCGCCGGCGCTGGCCACCGACATCGTCGACCTGGCGCATGCGGCCGACGCGCTCTGCCTGCTGGGCGCGTTCACGCCCACCGAAGTGCTGGCGGCGCGCCGCGCGGGCGTGGACGTGGTGAAGATCTTCCCGGCGGATACGGGCGGCCCCAAGCACCTGGCGGCGCTCAAGTCGGTGTACCCGGACACGATCTTCTGCCCCACGGGCGGCGTCACCCAGGACAATATGGGCTCGTACTTCGCCGCCGGCGCCGCCATCGTCGGCATCGGCAGCAACCTCTATGACAAGGCGGCCTTCGCCGCCCGCGACACCGCCGCGCTGGTGGCGCAGATCGTCCGCACCCGGGAGGCCGCCCATGGCTGATTTCGATATCGTCGCGCTGGGCGAGCCTCTGGTCGAACTGAACCAGACGCACCAGGACCAGCGCCAGTACCTGCAGGGCTTTGGCGGCGATACGTCCAA
>JALDYL010000275.1:0-5437 GCA_032153965.1 Achromobacter sp.
AGCATCGGGCCGGCGGCGGCGAAGGCAATGCTGGATTGGCTGCCAACTATCGCAAATGCAGCCGCCGATCGTAGGTAATACGCGAGAGCTAAACCATGCTTTGCCTCTTTTGAGGCTGCTATTCCATCCTCGACGTCATACCCCATCAACACCACCCCACCCACCGCCGCCAACGCGCCGCCGACCAGCTTCAGTTGCCCCTGAAAAACCGTCGCGCCCCGCCCGGTCACGCTGGCCGCGCTGTAATGCCCCAGTACCAACTCCGTGCCCGCCGCCAATATCTCCGTTCCCGCAGCGCCCGCAAGCAACCCATGGGCGATCAACTCCCCCACGCCGCGTTCGTCGTTCGGCATGTCCCGCACCCGCAAGGCAATCAAGGCCGCTTCAAAGAACAGCAACCAACTGCTGGCGCGTAGCTTGTAAAAGTCACTGCGATGGGCGTCCACAAGTTCAGTGGCAAACGCAAATCGGGTGTTCCTGCCAATTTGCGCGCGCAACTGTTTCGGATCCACGCTTCGCCCCAACTGGGTCAGCTCGTCGATGCGCATATTCGTGGCGCGCTTGCTGACGCTGGCGGCCAGCCAGCTTCGGGTGATGCCGTGGATGAACCATTCCTTGCCGGTCGAGCCGTAGCGCAGGGATTGGCGGCCCAGGCTGGAATACCAGGCCAAAGCGCCGCCCGCCAGATTCGTTTCGCCGGTGGCCGCCAACGCTTCAAATAAGCCATTCGCTTTGTCGAATAGATCGGCCAGGTGTTGAACCGCGACGAACCCCGCCTGAACATGCTGGATCATCCTGTCGTTGGATAGGACGGGGTTGTGCGCTTGGCTTTGCGCCTGGGTTTGCCCTTGACCGCGCGCTTCTTCCAGCGTCCGCTGCAATTCCGCTTGAATCTCTGTTTGATTCAGCGCAAAGCCGCGCATCGCCAAGTTGGCGCGTTCGGTTGGGTTGCCGGTCCACCACTTTTCGATCAGATCCGCCGTACTTTTGCACCCATCCGCGCCCAGCACGCACAAGCCTGTCTGGCCCGCGAAGCGCCAGCCGCTGGCCAGATCCCTGTCGTCGTAGACGTCCAGCGCGGTCAGCAGTTGCTCGCTGGCGAGCCATCGTTCGTGATTCTTGGCGCGCTTGGCGCCGACGGCTTCAGCGGTCGCCGACACGGCGTCGAAGGTCTTCAACTCCACCTCCATGTCCGCCACGCGCACCGCTTGTCCAGGGTTTGCAGGCGACAGGTATTTGCTGTCGAATCTACGCCGGTACTCACCGCTATCCAGCTTCGCCTGCATCTTGGCGCGCAGGGTGTCTTCGAACTGAGTGATGTACTGGTCTGCTTCGTTGTCCCAGCGTTCGCGCTCGTCGTCGTTCAAGATCCAGTTGCGGCCCGCCGCCATGCCCGGGTCATAGACTCGAGCGCGCTCGATATCGATGAAGTGCTGGGCTTCCAGCGCGGCCGAGCGGGATTCGAACTGCTGCTTGACGTCGATAAACGCCTGCGCAACCAAGACCTTGCGCTGGTTCTCGATGCCTTTGTCGTCCTTTTTGTCCAGATAGCGCTGCACTGCTTCATAGGCGTCGTTGCGCCAGCTATTGAGCTGCTGGGTGATCCCGATGGCGTCATGCAGCACGATTCCAAAGCCACGAGCACGGCGCGCGCTTTCCTTTAGGTCCAGGGCGACAACGTTGCGCGCGTAGCGGTTTTCAGGATCGGAATACAACTGGCTTGCCAGAACTGGCGCGGTGTTCGGCTGGTCTTGCGCGATGGCGTCGGCCAACGTGTCATTGATGATGCTGGGATCCAGCACGTCGGCTGCCCGCGAGCACGACATCATCAATCTGCGGATATCGAACGCTTGCAGTTGATTGCGCAGCGGACTGAAGCTGGATATCAAGTCCAGCATGCGTGTCGTCAAGGGGTCGGGCGTGAACAGGGCGCGAAGTTCTTCGATGTCTTCAGGGGCTTTCAGGCAAAGGGTCCAGCCGCCCGGGCCGCTCTCGGCCGAGCCGTATAGATCGTGCACGCTGGCTCGCTGTGCATGGAGTGGCTCGCGTTCGAAGCGCTGGGGGGCATACGGAAAAACACGCTTCAGCAGACCGCTGTCATAGGTGCGGTAGGCGCTTTCGCAGGACCAGTCGTCCTGGAAGCGCTTCGTGAACAGGTAGAGATACCCCCTGCGCATCGTGCGCACGGCATAGCGCGCGTGCTCGCCTTGGAGTGGCGGTAACCCGGCCGCAAGGTGAGGCGGCAACGCTGGCGCCAAGGCTTCGAGCGCCGGGTCGGCGTCGGTCAGGACGGCGTAGCGCAGGGGCAGGATGGCGACTTCGCTCTTGCACGCGACCACGGGGCTGGGGCCGGCGTCGCAACGGGTTCTGTCGGCGATGCGCAGGATTTGCGGCACCAGGGACTCAAGGGTTGGCGTCGTCATCGGGCAGTCCTGTTGTGTGGCGTGGGAATCGGAGTGGTGACGGCTAGCGGCGCTTCGCCAGCAACAGCCTGCTGTAGCGCGTGTTGCCATGCGCGGTCGGCTTGCAGGCTGGCCGCCGGCCGCGACAGTGCCGTGAATACGTAGGCAACCAGATCGTCGTGGCGGTTCAGTCCAATCTGATTCGCCGAGGCAAGATGAGACCGGATCTGCGCCAGGCGGACGCCACGGCATTGCGTGGAGAAAACGTCTGGCGAAACTTGTTCAAGTTCGTCCAGCAGTCGGTGGGGAAGTGGATCGCCCGCCAAGGCGTTCCACAGCGTTTCTGTCAGCACCAGCGGGCTGGGTGGCCGGCAGCGTGCGTTTGCACTGCCGGGAATGCGGTGCCATTGCGGGTGCTGGATGTTGGCGCCCGCGAACCACCATGAAATTACCGGTGCGAAGACGCTGGCGACCCAGGCGGCATCCGCCGTGCGGTACAGGACGGGTGTGATCAAGGAGTCGTAATAGCGCAGCAAGTAACGTTCGCCGTCTTTGCCTAGCGCGAAACAGGCCTGGCTCAAATGGGTGGCCAGGTCGGCAGGGCTGAGGACGCTGGTGATCCAGGCCTGGACGATGTCGGCATCGTAGGCGCCCGCGATCGACAGCAGGGCATCTCGCGACTTGGGGCTGCTGTCGTCCGATCCCACCAGCATTGGGCCTAGCGGTCGCAAGGCCAGAAAATCAGGATGCAACAGCAGGGAATGCATCCGGCCGGTCATGTCGTTCCGGATCCTGCCGCGCTGGGCATCCGATAACCCCGCCATATCGATCAGCACCATCAGGTACCGCGTTTGTCCGGCCGGCGCGGCGTGGATGTCTTCCTCCAACGCACGTTGTAGTTGCTGCGGAATCATGGGCTTACCTTCATCAGCGCGGTGCGCTCCTTTGCGGCCTTGATCCAGCAGCTCAGGCAAACGGGTTCGTCCAGGTTTGGCGCGCCGTCGATGTTCAGGGGCAGGCCGGCGCCGGCACCCTGCTGACTGAGCGGCCCCTTGATATTGATCGCCACGCCATCCAGTGTGATGCCGCCCTCGTCCAGGGTGATGGACCCGCCAGGGCTTTGCAGCACGATCCGTTCGCGGGTCCGCAGGCGGTAAATGGGGGTATTCCGTTCAATGGCCTGGCCGGCTTCAATGTGGTGATGGCCCTGCACCTGGTGCTCGACGTGGCCGCCCGTTTCTACCCAGTGATTGGCAAACGTCTTGTCGCGACGGTTGTTGCCGACCTCTTCCGTGCGGTCCTTGCCAGTAATGATGGTGTGGTCGCGCACGATTTCCAGCAGGTCGTCCTGGCCGATGCGGTGGTGGCGGTCTTGGCCGATGTCGACGCGCTCGTCATTGCCCACGGTGTCTTCGCGGTCGTGGCCGATCACGATGGTTTCGTCGTTTTCTACTTTTTCACTGCGGTCATGCCCGACAAACGTGCTTTCGTCGTGGTTGACGTGAATGTTCTGATCTTTCTGCGCGTGGACGTAGATTTCTTCCTGGTCGCGTTCGTCTTCAAAGCGCAGCTCGTTATAGCCCTGGCCCTTGTGGGTCTGGCTCTTGATGGTCATGCGTGTCTTATGGCGCGGCAGTTCATAGGGCGGCAGTTGCAGCGCCATGTGCGTTCTGCCGGTGATGACCGGCTGGTCCGCGTCGCCGTCCAGATAGTTCACGATGACTTCCTGTCCGATCCGAGGTATGGCCATGTGGCCCCAAGTGGCGCCCGCCCAGTTCTGCGACACGCGTATCCAGCAGGAGCTGTGCTCGTCATGCTTGCCCAGGCGGTCCCAGGGAAATTGCACCTTGACCCGTCCATAGCTGTCGCAATAGATTTCCTCGCCGGCGGGCCCGGTCACCGTGGCAATCTGCGGCCCGTCGATCCTGGGTTTGGGCAAGGGCTCGGCCCGCCATTCGGCGTGTTTGGACACGAGCTCTGCCGTGTAGCCGTAGCGTGTGCCTCGTTCGGCATCGGCGCCGTCTTCTTGCTGGCTGGTGTGCTGGACGCCGTGATGGCGCATGCGTATCGGGCGCCAGCCTTGGTTGAGGTCGCTGCGCGGATGGCCGACCAGTTCGAATGAAAGTCCTGGAGTCAGGCGCGGATCGTCGCCTTCGACGGTTGCGACGCGCGCGTCCCGCCGCAGGCCACGCAGTCGGTTTTCAGTAAAGGGTTTGCCCGCTTCGTCGCGCTTGTAGCGGCCCGGGTAGTCGTAGCGTTCGTAGCGCGCGTGCTGATGATGCAGGTCGCCGCCGTCGCGGCTGTGCTCCTGGGCGTATTGCGGGTGGGTGTAGGTGTAGTCGCGCTGGGTCTGCCGCGCGGTACGGACTTGCTCGGCATAAGAAAACCGCCGTAGCGCGGGTTCGGGTTGGTCGCCGCCGGGCGCGGGTTGATAACGCACGGGGTCCCCGTCAATGCCGCCGTGTATGTGCAGTCGGTCGCTGTGCACCAGCCGGTGGCCCTTGGCGTGGTGATGAAAGGCGTAGAAAAATCCTTCTTCGCGGGCCAGGCGTTCCAGAAAGTGCAGGTCCGTGTCGCCTGCCTGCACGCAGTATTCACGCGCCAGGTGCTCGTGCGTAATCGTCTGCTCGTAGTCGAGAATGCCGTGCTCTTTCAGCACGAGTTGCAGAATCTCGGGCACGGACAACAGCTGGAAAATTCGCCAGTCTGAACACAGACCCGCGCGGGCCAACCGCGGTTCGACGGTGGCGCGATACCGCGTGCGGCGAAAGCCGGTTGTGCCTTGCTCGAAGCGGGACACCACGCCGTGCACATAGCGCACCGGGGTGTCGTCGCGCCAGATGGTCAGCAGCGCGGGTTGATCCAGGATCCGGGAAAAGTCGATCGACGCATCATCGCTGGCCAGTTCGAGGTCCAGGCGAAACGGTTCGGAAAGTGCCTCATCCAGCGTGAACTCAATAAGCTCGAAATCCAAGCCGCCGACGACGCCGAAACTAAAACGCAGGTCGCATTGATGAGTCACGATAGCTCCCCCC
>JALDYL010000276.1:0-5436 GCA_032153965.1 Achromobacter sp.
CGCTGGCGCCGCCGCAGACGAACAGCGTCTGGCCGGTGACGAAGCTGTTGGCGGGATCCGAGAAGAACATGACGGCGCGCGCCACGTCGTCGGAACGGCCCAGGCGCTTGACCGGTATGCCGGCCGCCAACTGCTTTTCGCGTTCGCTGCCGGGCTCGATCACCTCGTAGAACATGTCGGTCTGGATCGGGCCGGGGGCCACCACGTTGACCGTGATGCCATAGGGCGCCAGTTCCAGCGACCAGGTGCGCGCCATGCCCACCATGCCGGCCTTGGTGGCCGAATAGGCGGTGCGGGTCGGCAGGCCAAGGGCGCCGCGCGAGGACATCATCACGATGCGGCCGAACTTGCGCTCCTGCATGCCCGGCAGGGCGGCCTGCACCAGGCTGATGGCCGCGCCCAGATGGATCTGGGTCAGACCGTGCAGTTCTTCCTGTGTGACTTGCGGCAGCAGATTGGGCCAGATGACGCCGGCGTTGTGGATAACGTGGCTGATGGGAAACCTGGCGGCGGCTTCGGCGCCGGCTTGCGCGGTGGCCTCGGCGTCCAGCAGGTCCACCTGCACATTGTGCAGGCGCGGGTGGCTGAAGTCGGCGGCGCGGCGCGCCATGGAAATCACTTCGTAGCCTGCGTCCAGCATGCTGCGGCAGATCTCGGCGCCGATGCCGGCGCTGCCGCCGGTGACGATGGCGACGTTGGTGTGCGTCATGGGTATCCCCCTGTTGTCGTTGTCGTGAGGCCGGCTCAGGCGCGGCCGGCTCAGGCCTTGGGCGCCAGCGCCAGCACGCGCAGCGGGCTGCCCGAGCCGCTGCGGATCTTGAGCGGCGCCGAGAAGATCACCGCGCCGGTGGGCGGCAGCTGGTCCAGGTTGGTCATGCATTGCAGGCCGTAGCGGTTGTTGCCGTGCATGTAGTAGTGGCAGGGGTAGGGCGGGTTCAGGTGATGGGCCTGGCCCGCGTCGGTGCCCACGGATTCAGTGCCGAAGCCGTGCACGTCGCGTTCCTTGATCAGCCAGGGCACGACCTCCGCGTCGGGGCCGGGCGAGTGCGCGCCGTCTTCCTGCATGTTGAGGTAGTCGGCGGGCTTGGCGCGCTTGGACCAGTCGGTGCGCATCAGCACCCACGAGCGCGCGGGAATGCGGCCGTGCTTTTCTTCCCAGGCCTGCACGAATTCGATGGTCAGGAGGAAGTCCGGGTTGTCGCGGGCCTCGGCGGAACAATCGATGACGCAAGCGCTGGCGATGAAGGCGTCGACCGGGATGGTGTCCACGGTATTGTCGGGCTGGTCCTTGCCGGTGACCCAATGGGCAGGCGCGTCGAAGTGGGTGCCGGTGTGCTCGGAGCACGAGAAATTGTTCCAGTACCAGGCGGGACCGCGCTCGTCATAGCGCGAGATTTCCTCGATGCGGAACGGCCAGGCCTGGCCGAACTCCGGCGGCAGCACGATGGTGGGGAACTCCGGCGTCAGCGTCTCGGTCAGGTCCACCACGCGGATGCGGCCGGACACAAGTTCGGTCATGAATTGGGCAAGAATGTTCTGGCTCATGCTGTTCCTCTCGGTTGGTGCGTTGTCGGGTGTGGGCGGGCCGTCAGGCTCCCAGCTCCCGTTCCAGTCCCTTGGGGTTTTCCGCCAGCCGGGCGCGGAATTCCTGCGCGACATCGCCGACGTAGACGTCCTCGATGCCGTCCTTGAGCGCGCGCACGATGGCGGCGGCGATCGCCGCGGGCGCC
The DNA here is from genome assembly GCA_032153965.1 of Achromobacter sp. Lineage (GTDB taxonomy): Bacteria > Pseudomonadota > Gammaproteobacteria > Burkholderiales > Burkholderiaceae_B > Achromobacter. The sequence goes on from JALDYL010000276.1 coordinate 1,731, forward strand.
ACGCGCGGGGGCGGCGTGCGCTGCTCCCATTCGTGATCCACCGGCCCGGGGAACACGTTCACCACCCGCACGCCCGCGCCGCGCATCTCGGCGCGCAGGCATTGCGCCAGCGACAGCGCGGCCGCCTTGGACGCCGACCACATGCCACGCGACGGCAGGTTCATGTGGGCGTAGATAGACAGCACGTTGACCCAGGCCGTGGCGCTGTTGACGCCGTCCGCGGCGCGTCCGCACAGGGCCGGGCCGAAGCTCTGCGCCAGGCGCATCAAGCCCAGCACGTTCACGTCCATGGCGTCGCGCGCCGTGTTCACGTCCTTGCGGTTCAGCAGGCCGCCTTCGCGTTCCAGGTCGGCGGTGTTGACCAGGATCTCGACCTTGCCGCCGATGGAGGCGGCGACCCGTTCGACCGAATCGGTATCGGTCACGTCCAGCACCACCGACTGCACGCGCGGGTCGGCCGCCAGCGCGTCGTAGGCGGCGTCGCGCTTCCAGGCTTGCGGGTCGCCCAGGAACACGGCCGGGCAGCCGGCGTCCAGCAGGGCGCGCGCCACGGCCTGGCCTACGGCCGACTTGCCGTCCGTGACCAGCGCGCGGCGGAATTTCGGATCGCACGAGGTCTCGCGCAGGGTCTTGTCGTCTTCCATGTTCGGCGTATTCCTTTCAGGCAGGGCGATCATCACGGCCTGGCCGCTGCGGTCCAGCTTCAGCGCCAGCCGCACGCGGTCGCCGTCGGCGCAGTCCTGGTGCACATGCGCGACCACCGAGGGGCCGGCCGTCATGCGCACCGTGCCCACGCGCCACGGCAGGCGTTCGCGGAAATACAGGTCGTTGCTGTGGTGCAGGGTGGTGCTGACCAGCAGCACGCCGCTGGGATCGGCCGCACGCCAGGGCAGATGTTCGGACAGGCAATCGCCGCAGACTTCGCGCGGCGGATACTGGACCGCGCCGCAGTCGGCGCAGGTCTGCAGGTCGAAGCGGCCCTCGGCGGCGGCGGCGGTCAAGCCCAGCGCGCTGCGGCTGCGCCAGCCGGGCGGCAGCGTCGGCTGGCGGGTGCGGGCGACGGGGTTCTTGCGGGGCGGTTTGGCCAAGGGTTCGGTCATGCGTCGCTCCTTGCCAGGATGGCCGCCGCAGTACATATCCCGCGGTCGTAATTGATCATGCCGAAGCCGCTGACCATGCCGACGCGGGCGTCGGCCACCTGCGTGCCGCCGGCCGTGCCGCTCAGCTGGCGCAGCGCTTCGACCAAGCCCAGATAGCCGCCGGCCGCGCCGGCCTGGCCCACCGACAGCTGGCCGCCGTTGGTGTTGAAGGGAAAGCTGCCGTCCACGGTGAAGCTGTTGTTGCGCACGAAGTCGGGGGCCGCGCCTTTCGGGCAGAAGCCCAGGTCTTCGATCTGCATCAGGTTGATGACGGGGTAGTCGTCGTAAGCCTGCAGGAAATCCATGTCGCGGGGCTGCGCGTCGGCCTGGCCGTACAGCTCATCCAGGTCCATGGTCCAGCCGCCGCGCGTCTGGATAGGGTCCTCGATCCAGGCGTTGTGGCGCTCGATGGTGGAGAGGATGCGGGCGTAGGGCAGGTTCAGGGCGCGCGCGCGGTCCTCGCTCATGACCAGGAAGCCGTCGGCGCCGGCGCAGGGCATCACGCAGTCAAACAGGTGTATCGGGTCGGTGATGACGCGGGCGTCCAGATACTGGGCCAGCGTCAGCGGCTTTTTCATCAACGCGTGCGGATAGCGCAAGGCGTTGTCGCGCTGCGCCACGCACAGCTTGCCGAAGTCCTCGCGGGTGGCGCCGGTCGTGCGCATGTAATTGGCGGTCAACAGCGCGAAGCTGGCGTTGGGACCGCCCGCGCCATAGGGATAGACCGCGTCCTGCGCGAAGCGCGAGAACTGGCTGACCGTGTTGCGGAACGAGTCCACGTGGTTGGTGTCGCCGGCGATGCAGGCCACGATGCTGGCGTCGCCGGCCTGCACGGCGCGGGCGGCGCGGCGCAAGGCGGCCACGCCGCTGGCGCCGCCCATGGGAATGTGGTCCAGCCAGCTCGGGCTCATGCCCAGGTGCTGCACCAGGCCCACGGCGGTGTCGGGCGCCAAGGTGAAGCTGGACACGCACAGTCCGTCCACCTCGGTCTTGGCGATGCCGGCCTGGCGGATCAGCGCGCCCAGCGCCCGTCCCAGCCACCAATGGGCGGCGTGGGTCGAATAGCGTTCATAGGGAATGGTGACGGGCAGGGCCGCCACCACGCCGTCGTAGCCCAGGCGGCTCATCGCGCGGGCTCCTGGCGTTTCTTCATGTGGCCGGTGTCCACGCAGCGGGCCGTGCCGGGCAGCGTGGGCGCCAGGGCTTTCATTTCGCCGCGCTGGATCTTGTTGGTGGTGGTCAGCGGCAGGCTATCGACGAAGGCGACGTAGCCTGGCGCCTTGTAATACGCCAGCTGTTCCAGACTCCATTGCACGATGCTGCGCGCGGCCTGCTCCATGGCATCGCCCTCGGCCGGCAGGCTCTCGGGCACCACGCAGGCCAGCACCTCGTCGCCGCGCACCGCGTCGGGCACGGCGGCGACCGCCACGGCCTTGACCAGCGGGTGCTGCAGCAGCACGCTTTCCACTTCGACGGCGGAGATGTTCTCGCCGCTGCGGCGGATGACGTTCTTCTTGCGGTCCACGAAGCGCAGCGCGCCGTCGGCGTCGCGGCGCACGATGTCGCCGGTATGGAACCAGCCGTCTTGCCAGGCCTGGGAAGTCGCGTCCTGGTCCTTGAGGTAGCCGGCGAAAAAGCCGTAGCGCGGGTCCTCGCCTGCATGGCGCACCAGCAGTTCGCCCGGCTCGCCCGCGTCGGCTTCGGCGCCGGAATCGGCGACGATGCGCACCAGCACGTCGTCTTCCTCGCGGCCGAAGCAGCTGCTGCCGATGTGGCGCGGCTCCTGGTTGGCGATGATGACGGCGCCCGCGCCGGTCTCGGTCATGGCCCAGGCTTCCAGCAGCGGAAAGCCGAAGCGTTCTTCAAAGGGTTGGTGCAGCTTGCGGTCCACGCCGGCGCCGAAGCCGAAGCGGATGGCGGGTTGCCTGTCGCGGGCCGAGGGTTCGGCCTTCATCAGGATGGCGGGCATGACGCCCAGGTAGTGCAGCACCGTGGCGCCGGAGTCGCGCACGCTGTCCCACCAGGTCTTGGGATGGAAGCGATCCAGGGGGATCAGGCATCCGCCGGTCAGCACCATGGCCATGGCCGAATACGCCATGGCGTTCATGTGGACCAGGGGCAGCGGCGTCAGCATGCGTTCCTGGCCGGGGCGCAGTTCGCACAGGCCGCCGATGCGGGCGTACCAGCCGCCGGCATGCAGGAAATAGCGGTTGGGCAGGATGCAGCCCTTTGGCCGTCCGGTGGTGCCGGACGTGTAGAGCAGGGCGCATTCGGTCAGGACATCGGGCTCGCTGCCTGCCAGCGGCGCCACGAAGGGCGCGGCAGGCGGCGCGTCGTCCGGTCCCATCACGCGCAGTTCGCGGCCGGCGCGTTGGGCCGCGGCCAGCAGGTCGGCGTGGCGTTCGGGCAGGGCCACGGCCAATGCGATCTCGGAATGCCCCGTCAGGTATTCCAGTTCGGCCGCGCGCAGGTCGGGGTTGATGGGCACCACCGACACGCCCAGCGCATTCAACGCGAACCAGTGCAGGAAGAAGGCGGGGCGGTTCTCCAGCAGCAGGCCGGCGCGG
>JALDYL010000277.1:0-5433 GCA_032153965.1 Achromobacter sp.
GATGGAAGGTGGGAAATGCTGCAAAGCAGCAGACTGGAATGCTGCTAGGCAGCAAGGTCCATCCTATCGGCTTGATATGGGTCAAGCATGCGACGAATGGTCGCATTGTCTGGGAGGATTCCGCCCCAAGGGGAGCGGATTCAGGGTTTTCCTAGGGGGGCAGAGGCCTGCTACCAGGTTCCAGGGTGCGACGATATGTCGCACCTGCACATCCGGGGCGTGCGACGTTTTGTCGCATCCGCACAAATCAGTCGATGAGCACTTCGCGTTCCGGCCCCGGTTTCTTGGCCAGTTTGCGCTGCAGGGAGCGCCGGTGCATGCCCAACAGGCGCGCCGCCGCCGAAACGTTGCCGCCGGTTTCGTGCAGGGCCTGGTGGATGTGCTCCCATTCCAGGCGGTGCAACGGCGTCATGGTGGTTTCGATCGTAACGTTTTCCGGCGTCACCAGGCCCAGCGTGCGCAGGATCATGGGCGCCGTGGCGGGCTTGGGCAGGTAATCGTCCGCGCCGCGCTTGATGGCTTCGACGGCGGTGGCCACGCTGGCGTAGCCGGTGACCAGCAGGATACGCATGTCGGCGCGCAGGGCGCGCAGCGGGCGGATCAGGGTCAGGCCGGAATCTTCGCCCAGGCGCAGGTCCACCAGGGCGAAGGCGGGACGGATTTCCTCGGCCACGCGCAGCGCTTCGGCGATGCCGGTGGCGGTACGGGTTTCCAGGCCGCGGCGCGACAGGCTGCGCTGCAGGGTGCGCACGTAGAGTTCGTCGTCGTCGATCAGCAGGCCAAGATCGGTTGGGTTCATTGCACTCAAGTCCCGGTACTCCCTAACGGGAGGTAAAAGCGGATACGCGTGCCGCCTTCCTCGGCGGCGGTCATGGTCATTTCGCCGCCCATCTGTTCCACCGTGGCGTGCGACAGCGCCAGGCCCACGCCCAGCCCTCCCGGCTTGCCGCTGTTGAACAGGCTGGTCGCCGGCAGCAGGGTCTGGTCGGGATCGAAGCCCCGCCCGTAGTCCCTGACTTCGCCGCGCAGGGCGCCATAACCGTATTCCAGATGCAGGTCCACGCGGGGCGCGTCGGCGGCTTCGCCGGCGTCCGCCGCATTGTTCAGCAGGGCCTGCAGCAGGTGGGCGATGGCCGGATCCACCCGCAGGCTGCCGGGCAGGGCGCCCGAGCGCTGCAGATCGATGGTCGGCCGGATCAAGCGCCATTGCCCCACCACGCGGACCAGGTCCACCGCGGTTGGGACCGCCAGGTTGCGGATACGTTCCCGGCACAGGGCCAGTAATTGGCTGAGGGTGGAGACGTCGGCGCGCAGGTCCTCGTCCTTGACCTCGGCGGCGATCTCGTCGGTCAAGAGGGTCATGGTCGCCAGCGGGGTATTCAGTTCGTGCGCCATCGCCGCGGCGTGGGTGGCCAGGGCGACGATGCCTTCGTTGCGGGTGAAGCGTTCGCGCAGCCGCGCCAGTTCGCGCTCGCGGTCGCGCAGGTCCGAGGCCAGGCGGGTCGAAAACACCAGCACCACCACCACCGAAATCAGGAAGTTGGCGCCCATGCCCCAGAGCAGCAGGGTGTGGGTGTCGACCTCGCCGCGCAGGGGCTGGCCGAAGATCGCGGCCGCCGCGTAGCCCGAGATGCCCGCCACCGCCGCGGCCAGCGCCCAGTTGCGCGGCAGCGCCAGGGCCGCCAGCGCGGTCAGGATCAGGAACATCATGCCGAAGGGATTGCTGATGCCGCCGCTCCAGCCCACCATCCAGGCCAGCACCGCCATGTCCACGAACAGATGGCCGAAGGCCGTGGCATGGGACAGGTCGCGGCGGTGGCGCAGGCGCAGGCTGGCGTAGACGTTGAAGCCGATCAGCGCGCCGACGCCGATCCACAGCGGCTCCAGCGGCAGGGCCAGGCCCAGGACGCTGCTGGCCAGCAGGATGGTGGCGGCCTGGCCCGCGATGGCGAGCCAGCGCAGGCTGCAGAGGGTACGCAGGAATGAAAAGGCGGAACTACCGGGCATATCCAGACACAGAGGTGCCGGCAGACTGCCGGCGGGTACGCGCGCCCGGCTGCGCGGAACGCTGGCATCCGGGGCGCGGCGCAGGGGGCCGGCTGCCGCCGCGCCCTCGGGCGGGCCGGCGGTGGATGTGCTGGCATTGTATGGCGAATCAGGCGCCGCCGCCGGCCAGCCGGCGATTAATGTGTCCCCGATATGCGCGCAGGGCGCCTGGGCCTGCCGCCGCCCCGATGCTGTCTCAGTGGATATCCGAGGTGCCGCTGTGCGCCATCGCGGGCGGCGGATAGTCTTCTTCGTCGGATGCCATCTGCCCTTGGATCTGCGCCTGCCGCAGCTCCTGGTCAACCTGGGCGCGGGTTTCGGACTGGTGCGACATGACCGGGGGAGGATAGTCTTCCTCGCCGAACGTGTACTGGCCGTTGGCCTTGGCCTGGGCCAGTTCGGCGCTGACCTGGTCCGCCGTCTTGGCGGCGGGGGCGGCATAGGTCACGCGCCAGTCGCCGTAGAGGTCGTGGGTGTACTGCGTGGTCTGGGCCTGGGCGGCCCCGGCGGCGGCCAAGCCGGCGCATAGCAATAAGGTCCTGCTGAGGGTCTTCATGAAACGCTCCTGGCAATCAAAGCTTGCGGCCGTGGCCGGCCGCGCCTACGTCCGCGATGCTGTCCGCGGACGATTCCTGGATGCGGGAAAGCCTGGCCGGGCGCGCCGCGATGGCGCGCGCCGGACCTTTTCCAATTCGACCCGGCGCGCGGCGCCGCGTTGCACGCCGGACGGCCTTGTTGCAAGGAAGCTGTTTCAGCCGTGCAGCACAGCTGTCAGGCCCCTTTCATGGGGACGCTGCGGGCCGCGCGTCAATGGCCGTGGCCGGCGGCGGGGGCCGCGGCCGCGTTCAGCGGACGCGCCACCGCGTCGACCGGCACGCGCCGCTGGCGCTTGTCGGCGTCCTCGACGATCAGCGTCAGGGCCACGTGGTCACCCGGCGAGATCTGGCCGGCCAGGTCGATCAGCATCACGTGGTAGCCGCCGGGCTTGAGTTCCACGGCCTGGCCTGCGGGCAAGGCGATGCCGGGCACCTGGCGCATCTTCATGACGTTGTCCTGCATCGCCATTTCATGGATTTCCACATGCTTGGCGGCCTGCGATTCCACGCCGACCAGGCGGCCTGCGGCGGCGGAGGTCAGGCGCATGAAGACGCCGGTGGCGTGCTGGCTGGGCACCGTGGAGCGCACCCAGGCGTCGTCGACCTTCAGGGCGGCATCTTGGGCGAACGCGGCAGAGTGGGCGCCGGCCAAGGCGCAGAAGGCGAAGGCGGCCAGGGATTTGATCGTGGATTTTTTCATGACGATTGCCTCTATCTATATGGATGGGTTCGGGTCAGAGCACGGTGCGCAGGTCGTCCACGCATTCCTGCGCGCTCTGCTGGTGGCGCAGGGCGATGCGCAGCTTGCCGCTGGCGTCGATGACGTAGGTCAGCGCGGTGTGGTCCATGGTGTAGGACGAGCCGGTCGCGACCTTCTGGTAGAAGACCTTGAACGACTGCGCGGCGGCGCGCGTCTGCTCGGCATTGCCGCGCAGGCCGACGAAATCCGGATCGAAGGCCTGGGTGTAGGCGCGCAGGATCTCCGGCGTGTCGCGCTCGGGGTCGACGGTGATGAAAAGGACGCGCAGCTTCTTGGCGTCCGCGCCCAGCAGGCTCTTGATCTCGACCGCGCGGGTCAGCGCCGTGGGGCAGATGTCGGGGCATTGCGTGAAGCCGAAGAACAGCATGACCGGCTGGCCGGCGTAGTCGGCCAGCTTGCGCTCGCGGCCTTCGGTGTCCTGCAGCTGGAAGTCGCCGGACGGCATGCCGGACAGATCCATGCCGTGCAGCTTCGGCGCATCGGGGCCGCAGCCCGCCAGGGCCAGCAGGGCGAAAGAGGACAGCAGCAGGCGGCGCCGCGGATCGGGCGCGTGGGAGCGCGCCGCGCCGGCGGGCGCGCGCAGAATGGGGGAATGCATGAAAACCTCGTCGGTTGACGGTTCGTCCAGGGGCGCGGCGGGGCCGCGCGTTCAGGCGGAGTCAGGCGAGGAATGGAGGGGCGCGGGAACCCAGCGGCGGACCTGGAGCGGTCGGCGCGGGCGGCGCATCGCTTGCGGGCGCGGGCAGCGCATGTTGGCCGATGGCCAACAGCAGGGGCGTGAGCGCGGGGGCCGGAGCGGGCGCTACGTGCGCCAGCAGGCCGAAGGGGCAGAGCGCGCCGGTGTCGGCGGTGTCGTGCCCGGCCTTGCTCTTGTCGCCGGGCGACAGCGCCAGCGTCAGCGTCGACAGATCGCCGGCGGCCGAGCAGAACGTAACGGCGAGCCGGCCGTCGTGCAGCGCCCGGGCGTCGGGCATGTAGCCCGTCGGCACCAGCGCGCGCAGCGCCAAGGCCAGGAGCGCCAGCCACAGCACGCCCCGCGCGCGCGCGGCGCAGCCCAGGTGCTGGAGGCGGGTGAGGCGGGACATGGCGGCATTCTATCCTGCGCCAGGGCGCCAAGCATCTGACGGCGGCGCCCATGGCGCGCCAAAATCTTGGTACCCTTGAACGCACCCAAATCCCGACATCCCACTCAGTGCCCCAGGTTTCAGTGCTTTCCTCGTCCGCCCCGACCCTGTCCGTTCCCGTCTTGCCTGCCGCTGCCCGCCGGGCTCGGCCGTCCATCCGCCTGTGGATGTGCGTGCTGGCGGTGGCGCTGCTGGCCCTGCTGTCCGCCTGCGGCACCACCAAGGTCCAACCTGGCTACTACCGCGTGCAATCGGGCGACACGCTGACCCAGATCGCGCGCAAGCAGGGCACCAGCGTGAGCAATCTGGTGCGCTGGAACAATCTGTCGAATTCCAATGCCATCGAAGTCGGGCAATTGCTGCGGGTCGAGTCGCCGGGCGGCCAGGCCAGCACGTCCAGCGCGCCCAGCAAGGCGCGCGGCAAGCCCGCGCCCTCGCCCAAGTCTTCGACTTCGACCGCCAAGCGCCGCACCGCCCCGCCGGGCGCGATCTCGCTGGTCTGGCCCGCCCAGGGCAAGGTCTCGCGCGGCTACGACGGTTCGGGCTCCAACGGCATCGTCATCAGCAATTCCTCCGGCACGCCGGTGGTCGCCGCAGCGCAAGGCACGGTGGCCTATTCCGGCAGCGGCCTGCGCGGCTATGGCCATCTGGTGATCGTCAAGCACAACGCCAGTTTCCTGAGCATCTACGCCCACAACAGCAAGCTGCTGGTCAAGGAAGGCCAGCGCGTCAGCCAGGGCCAGAAGATCGCCGAAATGGGCAGTAGCGACAGCAAGCAGGTGGGGCTGTATTTCGAACTGCGCTACGACGGCCAGGCGGTCGATCCGGCGGGGTCGCTGCCGCCGAAGTAGGCGCCCTACAGCGCGGCTTCCTGCGTCAACGTCGATATGAACGCCGCCGTGCGCGG
>JALDYL010000278.1:0-5408 GCA_032153965.1 Achromobacter sp.
TGACGTCCTGGTTCGTGGTGTTCTTCCTGGTGTTCTTCAACACCTACAAGGGCGGACGCAGCGTGGAACGCGAGCTGGTGGATTTCTGCCGCACGCTGGGCGGCTCGCCGCGCCAGATCCTGTGGCGCGTGCGCATCCCGACCGCGGCCGCATGGACCTTCGCGGCCTTGCCGAATGCCATCAGCTTCGCGCTGATCGGCGTGGTGCTGGCGGAGTTCGTCGGTTCCACCACGGGCATGGGCTATCTGATGATCACCGCGCTGGCGACGCTGAACGCCACCGACATGTTCGCGGCGGTGACGCTGCTGTCCATTGTCGGCATCGCGCTGGTTTATTGTGTGACCTGGCTGGAACGGCGGCTGCTGCATTGGGCGCCGGAGTTCCGGGAATAGGTTGGCCCCCCCTCAGCGCTGCGCGCTTCCCACCAGGGGGCGCCGCTGCGGACCGGCTGAGCCGGATCCGCGCGGCCCTGATTGAGACCAAGCACTTTGGACGACTGACATGAACACCCTGCCGTATCTGTGCAACTTCGACCTGACGGGGCAAGTCGCCCTGGTGACCGGCTCGGCCCGCGGGCTGGGCTTCTGTATCGCGCGCGCATTGGCCGGCTGCGGCGCGCGCGTGCTGATCAACGGCCGCAATGCCGAGGCCGCCGCAGCGGCGGCGGGCGAACTGAGCGCCGCCGGACTGGACGCGCATCCGCTGCCGTTCGACATCAGCGACGATGCAGCGATGGAACGCGCTTTCCGCGATATAGACCGCAACCACCGCCGCCTGGACATCCTGGTGAACAACGTCGGCGCGCGCAACCGCAAGACCCTGCGGGACACCAGCCCCGCCGAGATCCGCGAATTGATCGACACGGACCTGGTCGCCGGCATGCTGCTGGCCAAGTTCGCCGCCGAACGCATGGTGCGCCAGGGCAGCGGCCGCCTGATCGCGATCACCTCGGTGGTGGGCGAACTGGCGCGCTCCGGCGATGCGGTCTATCCCGCGGCCAAGCAAGGTTTGACGGGCATGGTGCGCGCGCTGGCGGCGGAATTCGGCCGCCATGGCATCACCAGCAACGCCATCGCGCCCGGCACCTTCGCCACCGAGACCAATGCCGCCATGGTGGCCGACCCCGACGTGGGCCCGCGCATCGCCACGCGCAATCCCATGGGGCGCTGGGGCGAGCCCGAAGAAATCGCGGGCGCCGCCGTGTTCCTGGCGTCGCCCGCGGCGTCATACGTGAACGGGCATGTGCTGGTGGTGGACGGCGGCTTGTCGATCCAGTTTTGAAGCAGGGTGCTGGGCCGCGCCCGCAGCCCAGCGACGATCAGGTCGTCTCGTCCTGATACCAGACCCCTTCGGCCAGCATCATCTTCTGATGCCCATGCCCGGCGGGCATCATCGGGAAGCAGTTTTCCTGCGCCGAAACCGCCACATCCAGGAAGTAGGGGCCGTCATGCGCCAGGCATTCCGCCAGCGCGGCATCCAGTTGCGCCGGGTCGTCCACGCGGGCCGCGCCCCAGCCAAAGGCGCGCGCCAGCGCCACGAAGTCGGGCAGCGAGGCGTTGTAGCTGTGGCTGTAGCGCCCGCCGTGGATCAGTTCCTGCCATTGCCGCACCATGCCCATGTAGCCGTTGTTGCACAGCACGACCTTGACGGGCGTCTGGTGCTGCATGGCGGTGGACAGTTCCTGGATGTTCATCAGCACCGAGGCGTCGCCGCTGACGCAGACCACGGTCTTGTCGGGGTGGGCGACCTGCGCGCCGATCGCGGCAGGCACGCCGTAGCCCATGGTGCCGGCGCCACCGGAGGTCAGCCAGCGGTTGGGCTTGTCGAAGCGCAGGTATTGCGCGGCCCACATCTGGTGCTGGCCCACGTCGGTGGAAACGATGGCATCGCGATCGGATAGCGCGGCGTTCAGGCGCGCCATCAGATGCTGCGGCAGGATCGCGTCGGCCGCCGGGGTATAGCCCAGGCAGTCCTGGGCGCGCCAGGCGTCTATACGCTTGTACCAGGGCGCCAGCCGCGCCGCGGCCATGGGGTCGTCGCCGAGTTCGGCGCGCAGCGCGCGCACCAGCGGCAGGCAATCGCCCACCAGCGCCACGTCCACGCGCACCACCTTGTTGATGGAGGCGGGGTCGATGTCGATGTGGATCTTGCGCGCATGCGGGCAGAACTCCGACAGCTTGCCGGTGATGCGGTCGTCAAAGCGCGCGCCGATGCAGACCACCAGGTCTGCGTTATGCATGGCCAGGTTGGCTTCGACCGTGCCGTGCATGCCCAGCATGCCGACGAACTGCGGGTCGGACGCGGGGAAAGCGCCCAGGCCCATCAGGGTCAGGGTGCAGGGCGCGCCGCTGTGGCGCACCAGGTCGGTAAAAGCCTCGCAGGCCTCGGGACCGGCGTTCACCAGCCCGCCGCCGCCGTAGAAGATGGGGCGCTTGGCCTGGGCGATCAAGGCAGCGGCGCGGCGCACGGCCGACTGCGGCAGCTTGGGCGCCAGCTTGCCCGCCTGGCGGCGCGCGCGCAGTGCGGCCAGCCGCTGTTGCGAGGGCATGGCATCGTCGTCCGCGTCGCGCGGCACGGCCAGTTGCACGTCCTTGGGGAAATCCAGCAACACCGGGCCGGGACGGCCCTGGCGGGTCAGTTCGAAAGCGCGGGCCACCACCGCGGCCACGTCGTCCACCGAACGGACCTGGGTATTCCACTTGGTCACCGAGCGCGAGATGCCGATGGCGTCGCATTCCTGGAAAGCGTCGGTGCCGATGGCCGCCGTGGCGACCTGGCCGCTGATGCACAGCACCGGGATCGAATCGCACATGGCGTCCAGCAGGCCGGAGGTGGTGTTGGCCATGCCGGGGCCGGACGTGACGAAGACCACGCCGGTGCGGCCGGTGCTGCGGGCATAGCCTTCGGCGGCGTGCACGGCGGCCTGCTCGTGGCGCACCAGCACGTGGCGCAGGCGCGGCTCGGCGTAGAGCGCGTCATACAGCGGCAGCACCGCGCCCCCGGGATACCCGAAGACGGTATCCACGCCGTAGGCAATCAGCGTGTCGAGCAGAATTTTCGCCCCGTTATCGGCGGGGCGTTCAGTGGCGGCAAGCGCGGCGGCGGCGGTGGGGTGGAGGCGATCGTTCATGCTATCTATCTTATTCGTAGATCGGAAGAATATTTATCTTCTTTTCCACGAATAACCACTAGACAGAGTAAATTTATCTTTGATTTTAGGGAATCAAAGAAAATGAACCTGGACAAGTTCGATCTCGCCATTTTGAAGGTGCTGCAGGACAATGCGCGCGCCAGCCTCAACGACATCGGCGCCGCCGTGGGCCTGTCGTCCACGCCGTGCTGGAACCGCATCAAGCGCATGGAAAGCGCCGGCGTGATCCGCGGCTATACCGTGGACATCGATCCGGCCAGCCTGGGCTTCATGGACACGGTGATCGTCCACGTCACCCTGGAGAGCCACAGCGAGGAAACGCTGTACGAGTTCGGCCGGGCGCTGGCGCAGATTCCCGAGGTGCTGGAAGCCTTCCTGGTCTCGGGCGACTACGACTATTACATCCGCATCGCCGTGCGCGACACCCGCGACTACGAGCGGCTGCTGCGGGAGCAGCTCTACCGCATCCCTGGCATCCGGCACAGCAAATCCTGCTTCGTGCTGCGCCGGTTGAAGGAAACCAAACTCCCGCTGACCGGCATGGCGGAATAGGCGCGCTTCAGCGCAGCACGAAATCCACCGGCTCGGCGGGCTCGGGCAGGGGCCGCACACCCAGGCCTTCCAGCAGGTCGATCTCGATCACGCGGGCCAGCGCCGACAGCGGCAGGTCGTTCTCGTCGGAGCCGAACGGGTCTTCCAGCTCGTCCCCCACCGCGTCCAGCCCGAAGAAGGTATAGGCCACGATGGTGACCGCCGCCGGCATCATGTATTCCAGCGTGCCCACCAGGCCGAAGGGCAAAAGCAGGCAGAACAGCCACGCCGTGCGGTGCAGCAGCAGCGAATAGGCGAAGGGCGAGGGCGTGAACTTGATCCGCTCGCAGGCGGCCTGGATGGCGGCGCAGGCGGCCACGCGCTGGGTCAGGGCCTGGTACAGGATGTCGCTCAGCTCGCCGCGCCGCAGACAGGCCGCCAGGTCGCGGTTGATGGCCATGAGCAGGGCGTCGGGCACGTTGCGACAGCCCGCCAGGGTCTCGGCCTCGTCCTGCTGCACCCAGGGGCGCGCGGCAGCCGCCATGTCTTCCTGCCGCAGCCGCGCCGCCAGCGCGTAGCCGAAGCCGATGCAACGGCGCACGATGCGCTCCTGCACCGGGTTGGCGGTGCTGGCCGCCAACAGCACCGCGCTTTCGCGCGCCAGGCTGCGCGCCTGCACGATCAGTTCGCCCCATTGCTTGCGCGCTTCCCACCAGCGGTCGTAGCAGACGTTGTTGCGAAAGCCCATGAACACGGACAGGGCCAGGCCGAACAGCGAGAACGGCACCGCCGACAGGTGGGCGGGCGAGAACCATTGCTGGTGGTACATCCACACCACGGCGCAGGAAAGCAGCGTGATGACAAGAATGCGGCTGAAGATGCGGGGGATGATGGAGCCGCGCAAGACAAAGAACAAAGCCAGCGCGGAAGGACGCGGACGGACGATCATGGTGCGTAATCAGGAAGAATAGGGCGCGCACACTATACGCCCATCAAGCTGTCAAATAGGCGCCGATATAATTCTGTTTCGTCTCACCGCCACTTCCACTCATCAATGACCAACGAAGACACCCCGATCAAGCCCTGGCATGTCGTCCGCCGCTCCAAGCTGCACGGCAACGGCGTCTTCGCCGCGCGCAAGATTCCCGCGGGCACGCGCATCATCGAGTACGGCGGCGAACGCATCAGCGCCAAGGAAGCCGACCGCCGCCATCCGACCAATCCGGACGATCCCTTCCACACCTTCTTCTTCGCGCTCAGCTCGGGCCGCGTGATCGACGGCGGCGACCAGGGCAACGACGCGCGCTGGATCAACCATTCCTGCGAGCCCAACTGCGAAGCCCAGGAAGGCAAGCACGGCAAGCGCGTCTACATCGTCGCGCTGCGCGACCTCCCGCGTGGCACCGAACTGTCCTACGACTACGGCCTGGTGCTGGACGGCCGCATCACCAAGGCGCTCAAGGAAGGCTATCGCTGCCTCTGCGGCACGCCGCCGTGCCGCGGCACCATGCTGGCGCTGCCGGCCAAGAAGAAGAAAAAGAAAGCCGACGAGCCCGACACCGCCGAAGCCGTCGCCTGATCGCGGGCGGGGTCCGACCCCGCCAACGCCGAAGACCCCAGGCGCAGCAAGCGTATTCCAGGCTGCGCCCCGGACAGGCGTACAATCCTCCAGGTCGTTAACACGACATGCAGTACGTCTTCAGGGCGGGGTGCAATTCCCCACCGG
>JALDYL010000279.1:0-5393 GCA_032153965.1 Achromobacter sp.
GGCGCAGTTCCGCGGCCTACCGGGTCCGCATCGCCCTGGCCTTGAAGGGCCTGCCTTACCGCCAGGTCACCTGGCACATGGTCAAGGGCGAGCACCAGCAGCCCGCCTACCGCTCGCTGGCGCCCTTCGGCCTGGTGCCCATGCTGGAAATCGACGGCCTGCGCCTGCAGCAGTCGCTGGCCATCATCGAGTACCTGGACGAGCGCCACCCCGGCGCCCCGCTGCTGCCGGCCGATCCGGCGCTGCGCGCGCAGGCCCGCGCGCTGGCGCAGCTGATCGCCTGTGAAATGCATCCGCTCAACAACCTGCGGGCGCTCAAGCGCCTGCGCGCCCAGTTCGGCGCGGATGACGCACAGATCCAGGACTGGTACCGCCACTGGTGCGCGGAAGGCTTCCAGGCCTTCGAGGCGGCCTTGCCCGCGGCGCAGGACGGCGGCTACGCGCTGGGCGCCGCGCCCACGCTGGTCGAGTGCTACCTGATCCCGCAGGTCTACAACGCCTTGCGCTACGGCGCCGACCTGGCGCCCTTCGAACGGGTCCGCGCCATCGTCCAGGCCTGCGCCGGCCAGCCGGCCTTCGAGGCGGCGCGTCCCGAAAACCAGCCCGACGCGCCGCAGAGCGCGGCGGCCTAGGCGACATCCCCCAATAAGAAGCTGAACCGCCGCATTCCCCCACGGAGACAACCATGCAGACAGAAATCCCCGCCGACGGCGCCGCCGTCGCATCCGCCCGCCGGCCCGCGTCCGGCCCGCTGGTCAGCGCCGACGACCGCAAGGTGCTGGCCGCCACGCTGGTCGGCTCGGCCATCGAGTGGTACGACTACTTCATCTACGTCCAGGCCGCCGGCCTGGTGCTGGGCTCGCTGTTCTTCGCGCCTTTCGCCAAGGAGAACCCGGAACTGTCGCTGATCCTGTCGTTTGCGACCGTGGGCGTGGCCTTCCTGTTCCGGCCGCTGGGCGCCATCGTCTGCGGCCACCTGGGCGACCGCTACGGCCGCAAGCGGGTGCTGGCGGCCACGCTGATCCTGATGGGCGTGTCCACCGCGCTGATCGGCGTGCTGCCCACCTACGCGCAGATCGGCATCTGGGCGCCGGTGATGCTGGTGACGCTGCGCGTGCTGCAGGGATTTTCCGCCGGCGGCGAATGGGGCGGCGCGGCGCTCATGGCGGTCGAGCATGCGCCGCGCGACCGGCGCTCGCTGTTCGGCGCCTTCCCGCAGATCGGCGTGCCGCTGGGCATGATCGTCGCCACCGGCGTGCTGTGGTGCATTACCTCCCTGGTCGGCCCGGACAACTTCATGGCCTGGGGCTGGCGCGTGTCCTTCCTGCTGTCCATCGCCCTCATCATCGTCGGCGTCTTCATCCGCCGCGCCGTCGAGGAATCGCCCGTGTTCCTGGAAATGCAGTCGCGCCGCAGCCATTCCTCGGCGCCGCTGGGCACGCTGCTGCGCAAGCATCCGCGCCAGATCCTGCTGACCACGCTGATCTTCGTGGGCAACAGCACGGCAGGCTACCTGCTGGTCGGCTTCTTCATCAGCTACGGCAGCCGCACCCTGCACATGCCGCCGCAGCAGGTGCTGATGATCTGCACGCTGGCCGCGGCCTGCTGGCTGGGCACCACGCTCCTGGGCGGCTGGCTGGGCGACCGCATCGGCCGCGTCCGCACCTTCCAGCTCGGCTACGTGCTGCTGGCGCTGTGGGCCATACCGATGTGGTCCTTCATCGAATCCGGCGACGTCACGCAGTTCGCCTTCGCCCTGGCCGTGCTGTCGGTGCCGCTGGGCCTGACCTACGGCCCGCAGGCCGCGCTGTACGCCGAGATGTTTCCGGCCGACGTGCGCTACTCGGGCGTGTCGGCGGGCTACGCGCTGGGCTCCATCCTGGGCGGCGCCTTCGCCGCGATGATCGCGCAGTCCATCATTACCGCCACGGGCCAGTCCTGGCACGTGGGCGTGTACGTCATCGCCATGGCGGTGGTGTCCTTCGTCGCCGTGACCCTGGTCAAGGACCGGCCCGGCGTCACGCTGCACGCCGATTGAATCCGCCCTTCTCCTGAAACCGTATACCCACGCACGCCATGAGCACAGCCATCCGCCAGGACGACCTGATCGAATCCATCGCCAGCGCGCTGCAGTACATCAGCCACTACCATCCGGCCGACTACATCGCGCATCTGGCCCGCGCCTACGAACGCGAGGCCAGCGCGCCGGCGCGCGACGCCATGGCGCAGATCCTGGCCAGCTCGCGCATGGCCGCCATCGGCCGGCGGCCGATCTGCCAGGACACCGGCATCGTCAACGTATTCCTGGAAGTCGGCATGGACGTGCGCTGGGAGGGCTTTAGCGGCAGCCTGGAAGACGCCGTCAACGCCGGCGTGCGGCGCGCCTACCTGGACCCGGACAACCCGCTGCGGGCCTCGGTGGTGGCGGACCCGCTGTTCGGCCGCGGCAACACCCGCGACAACACGCCCGCCGTCATCAGCATGCGCATCGTGCCGGGCGCCAGCGTGGCGGTCACGGTGGCGGCCAAGGGCGGCGGTTCGGAAAACAAGGCGCGGCTGGCCATGCTGAACCCGGCCGACAGCATCGTCGACTGGGTGCTGGCGCAGATTCCCGCCATGGGCGCGGGCTGGTGCCCGCCCGGCATGCTGGGCATAGGCGTGGGCGGCACCGCCGAGAAAGCGGTGCTGCTGGCCAAGGAAAGCCTGATGCAGCCGCTGGACATGCACGAACTGCAGGCCCGGGCGCGGCGCGGCGAAACACTGGCGCCCGAGGACGCGCTGCGGCTCGAACTGCATGAGCGCGTCAACGCGCTGGGCGTGGGCGCGCAGGGCCTGGGCGGCCTTACCACCGTGCTGGACGTGAAGCTCAAGACCTATCCCACGCACGCGGCCGCCAAGCCCATCGCGCTGATCCCCAATTGCGCGGCCACGCGCCATGCGAGCTTCGTGCTGGACGGCGCGGGCCCCGCGCACCTGGCCCCGCCCTCGCTGGACCTCTGGCCCGACCTGGGGCCGGAACGCGCATCCGCCACGGGCCGGCGCGTGAACCTGGACACCCTCACCCGCGACCAAGTCGCCTCCTGGCGCGCCGGCGAAACCCTGCTGCTCAACGGCCGCATGCTGACCGGACGCGACGCCGCGCACCAGCGCATCCGCGAAATGCTGGCCCGCGGCGAGCCCCTGCCCGCCGACTTCCGCGGCCGCGCCATCTACTACGTGGGCCCGGTGGACGCCGTGCGCGACGAGGCCGTCGGCCCGGCCGGCCCCACCACCTCGACCCGCATGGACGGCTACACCGACATGATGCTGGAACGCACCGGCCTGCTGGCGATGATAGGCAAGGCCGAACGCGGCCCCCAGGCGGTCGAAGCGATCCAGCGCCATCGGGCGGCCTACCTGATCGCGGTGGGCGGCGCGGCCTATCTGGTGTCCCGCGCCATCCGCAGCGCCCGCGTCGTCGCCTTCGAGGACCTGGGCATGGAAGCGATCCACGAGTTCGAAGTCACGGACATGCCCGTGACCGTGGCGGTGGACGCGGCGGGCGGCAACCTGCATGTGTCGGGTCCGGCACAGTGGCGCCGGACGGCGGGGGCCAGGGAGATACCGGTGGCGCTGGCCGGGGCGGTTTGAAGCGTCGACCGGGAGTTGGTCCTATAAATTGATCCAAATTGGGGAATTTGGGTAAAATGGACAAAACATCTCGCTGGAGCATCGCCATGCCTGCCCAAATCGCGCCCCCCCTGACCTCGCTGCCAGTCGCCACGGCCTCGTCCGTGAAGAAGGACGGATGGCGCGGCATGATGCGGGCGCTTGCGGCCGAAGGCAAACTGCTCGTCACGAATCACAACGAGCCGGAGGCGGTTATTCTGTCCACGACGGAATACACGCGCCTGGTTGAAGCGGTGCAAGCAGCCAGGAACGCCTCTCCCGATCCCCTGGTGGAATTACGCCGCCGCTTCGATCAACGGTTGGCCGCGCTTGCCGAGGACACCGCAGGCGACAAGCTGCGCTCGGCGTTGCGTGCACCCGCCCCGCTTGGCGGCCGGGTCAAGGCCGGCTCCACCTACTGATGGAACGGCCGGTCATTTATGTGCTGGCCGGCGTGAACGGGGCGGGCAAGAGCTCGATCGGCGGCTATCAATTGTCCCGGGCAGGCGCCAGCTGGTTCAATCCCGATACGTTCGCCCGCGCGCTCGTCCAGGAATTCGGATACCAGCAAGTAGACGCGAACGCCGCAGCATGGGGCGAGGGGCTGCGCCGGCTGGACGACGCGATAGGCGCAGGCAGGTCTTTCGCCTTCGAAACCACGCTAGGCGGAGACACGATGGCAAAGCGGCTGCTGGCGGCTGCGGCGACGCATGACATCCTGATGTGGTTTTGCGGACTGCGCGACGCCGAACAGCATATCGCCCGCGTACGCCTGCGTGTCGCGCAGGGCGGCCATGACATACCGGAAACCCGGATTCGTCAACGTTGCATCACCTCCTTGCGCAATTTGCTGACGCTGATGCCCATCCTGGCCGAGCTTCGTGTCTATGACAACAGCTTCGACGTGGCGCCGGGCGAAGAGATTCCAGATCCGAAGCTGGTGCTTCATATGCAGGAACGCAGCCTGCTCTTTCCCTTGTCGCTACGCGACGCGCAGGACACGCCAGACTGGGCAAAGCCGCTGGTCGAAGCCGCTCTCGAAGACGCCGCCTGAAGCACGCCGTCGCCGCAGCTCGCGCGCCTTCAATCCAGCTTGAATTCCACCACCGCCCCGCCGCTGCCATACAGCGGCGCATACTCCAGCACCTTGGCGCCGCGGAACCGGTCGCCCAGCGCCCCCAACACCCAGGACATGTGCTTGAAGCCCATTTCCGCCTTGGCCTGCCCGGCATATTCGGGCATCGCCTCGCGCAGTTGCGCCACGTCGCCGTTTTCCAGCAGCGCCAGCATGCGGCGATTCCAGTCGTCGTCCGCCTGGGAGATCAGGCGGTCGGACTCCGGCGCCACCGGCTCGCGGAACATGGTGTTGGACAGCCCGCCGATGCCGATGACCGCTGCCCGCTTGCCCTGGGCGGCCGCCGCCTGCACCGCGATGCGGCTGAGCTGCTCCGTCTGCGCGTTGTCGTGGTACAGATTGTTGGCCGCCAGCGTCACGGGCAACGCATCCGAACCGAAGCCCATCAGCGTGCTGACCGTGATGGTGCCGGTGTCGATGGGAAACTGGTCGTAGTCCACGCCGCGCGCATGGATGCCGGCGTCGCGGCAGCCCTGCACGCAGGCTTCGGCCAGGCCCGAGTCGCTGGCGATGTCGAAGGGCAGCTCGCCGTACTCGTGCCAGTTCTCGTCCACGTGCACGCCGGTGCTGCGCGCGCGCGTGATCCACAGCTGGTCCAGCACCGCCATCC
>JALDYL010000280.1:0-5367 GCA_032153965.1 Achromobacter sp.
AGAAGCGGGGCCGCACGGATCCGGCTCCGCCGGTCCGTAGCGGCGCCCCCTGGGGGGAGGCGCGCAGCGCCTCGGGGGGGGCCTACACCACCGGAACGGTGTCGATGAACGATTGGCGCTGCGACAGCTTGTCGTACAGGCGAGCCAGGTTCTGGTGGTTGGCGCGCCAGTCGAGCGAGGAAAAACGCAGGTCCAGATAGCCCAGCGCGCAGCCGACGGCGATGTCGGCCAGGCTGTAGTTGATGCCCATGCAGTGGGCGTTGTCGCCCAGGCTCTTGTTCATGGCATCCAGGCTGGCGTGGATCTTGCCGTACTGGCGCTCGATCCATTCGGGGCTGCGCTGGGCCTCGGGGCGCTGGTTTTCCTTGACGATGGTCACGCAGGCGTCCAGGAGGCCATCGGCGATGGCTTCCCAGCATTTGACGGCCGCGCGGTCGCGTCCCGGCTGAGGAATCAGGCGGGCGACCGGAGACAGGGTGTCGACGTATTCGACGATGACGCGCGAATCGAAGAGGGCGCCGCCATCTTCCATGACCAGGCAAGGCACCTTGCCCAGCGGGTTGTACGTTTGGATCTGCGTGTCGGCGGACCAGACGTTTTCGAGTTCAAGCCGGTAGTCCAGCTTTTTCTCGGCCATGACGATACGCACTTTGCGCACGTAAGGACTGGTAAGCGAGCCGATCAGTTTCATGGAGTCACAAGCGGAGTCGGAAAGCGGCCGAAGTATAGCAGGCCGCATGACGCAAGACGGCAAGAGGCCGGAATCTTCGCCAGTTTGCCACAATGTTGCGCGCTTCCGGATGATAAAATCGCCCGATTCGCTCATTCCCCGCTTTTTCTCTTCCAGACCATGCAAATCGCCGATCAGCTCAGCCAACTCAACGCCCTTTCGCCACTGGATGGCCGGTACGCTTCCCGGGGCGACGCACTGCGCGGCCTGCTTTCCGAGGCCGGTTTCATGGCGCACCGCGTCGAGGTCGAGGTGGCCTGGCTGATCGCGCTGTCCGATGCCGGCCTGCCGGAACTGCCCGCCTTCTCCGAGGCTGCCCGCACCCGCCTGCAACAATTGGTGCGCGACTTCTCGGAATCGGACGCCGCCCGCATCAAGGACATCGAACGCGTCACCAATCATGACGTCAAGGCCGTCGAGTACTGGCTGAAGGAAAAAGTGGCCGATGACGCCGAGCTGGCCCGCGCCGCCGAGTTCATCCACTTCGCCTGCACCTCCGAGGACATCAATAACACCTCGCACGCGCTGATGCTGACCCGCGCCCGCAACGAGGTCGTGGTGCCGCGCCTGCGTGAGCTGGCCGCCAAGCTGAACGACATGGCCGTGGCCCAGGCCGACCAGCCCATGCTGTCGCGCACGCACGGCCAGCCCGCCAGCCCGACGACCCTGGGCAAGGAATTCGCCAACGTGGCCGCGCGCCTGAACCGCGCCATCGCCGCCGTCGAGGCCGTGGAACCGCTGGCCAAGCTGAATGGCGCCACCGGCAACTACAACGCCCACCTGTCGGCCTATCCGGAAATCGATTGGCCCGCCTTCAGCCAGCGCGTGCTGGCCGGCCTGGGCCTGACCCAGAACCGCCACACCATCCAGATCGAACCGCATGACTGGATGTCGGCCCTGTTCGACGCCATCACGCGCGCCAACATCATCGTGCTGGACCTGGACCGCGACATCTGGGGCTACGTGGCGCTGGGCTACTTCAAGCAGCGCCTGAAGGAAGGCGAGGTCGGCTCCTCCACCATGCCGCACAAGGTCAACCCGATCGACTTCGAAAACTCCGAGGGCAATCTGGGCCTGGCCAACGCCGTGCTGCGCCACCTCGCGGACAAGCTGCCGATCTCCCGCTGGCAGCGCGACCTGACCGACTCCACCGTGCTGCGCAACCTGGGCGTGGGCCTGGGCTACTGCCTGGTGGCCTGGGACGCCTGCATGCGCGGCCTGGGCAAGCTCGAAGTCAACACCGCCGCCATCGACGCCGACATCGACGCCTGCTGGGAAGTGCTGGCCGAGCCGGTGCAGACCGTCATGCGCCGCTATGGCCTGCCGCAACCGTACGAACAGCTCAAGGCTTTGACGCGCGGCAAGGGCATCACCGAGGAAGGTCTGCGAGAATTCATCCAGGGCCTGGCCCTGCCCGAAGAGCCCAAGGCCCGCCTGCTGGCGATGACCCCGCGCTCCTATATCGGGCTGGCAGCCGACTTGGCCCGGGCGGTATAGTCGCCTTGCCGCGCGCCTGGGGCGCGCGGCCTCTGTTGACCTTACGGGAGATTGCAATGAAGAAGTTGTCCACGCTCGCCGCGTTGGCCTGTATGACGGTGGGGCCCCTGCTGGCGACGAGCGCGTCCGCGCAGTTCGCCAAGCCCGAGGACGCGGTCAAGTACCGCCAGTCGGCGCTGACGCTGATGGCGTCCCACTTCGGTCGCATGGCGCCGGTGGTCAAGGGCCAGCAGCCCTATGACGCCGCGCAGATCAAGGCCAATGTGGAAGTGCTGAAGACCTTGTCGGCCTTGCCGTGGACGGCTTTCGGCGCAGGTACCGAGGGCGGCGACGCGCGTCCGGAAATCTGGAGCGACGCCGCGGGCTTCAAGCAGAAGCAGCAGGCCTTCCAGGACAACATCGTCAAGCTGTCGGCCGCTGCCGATGCCGGCGACCTGGACAAGCTGCGCGCTGCGTTTGGCGATGTCGGCGCAAGCTGCAAGGCCTGCCACGACGCGTACCGCAAGAAGAAATAACGCGCCAGCCGTCCGCGGGCGGCATGTGGGCAAAGAGGCGCCAGCGTAACGTTGGCGCTTTTTTTATGCCATTGCAGGGCTGGCGGCGATCCGCGGGGCCGTGCGTTGGCCCTGGACAGGGGAGGTGGGATGAAATCCTTTGACGATCTCGTGGCAGAGGCCGAGGCCGCCGATGTCAGCGGCTGGGGCTTCGATTGGTTGGCTGGAAGGGCCTCCGAGGAGCGCCCGCCATGGGGCTATGCCCGCTCGCTCGCACAGCGCCTGGCCAGCGTGCATTCGGCCTTGGACCTGGATACGGGAGGTGGCGAGGTGCTGGGCGAGGCTCCCGCCTTTCCGCCGGTAATGCATGCGACCGATGCCTGGCCGCCCAATGCCAGGAAAGCGCATGAGCGCCTGGCCGCGCGCGGCGTGCAGGTGGTGCAGACCGCGTCCGGCGCCGCCTTGCCGTTCGCGGATGCTTCGTTCGAGCTGGTCACGTCCCGGCATCCCGTGAGTCCGGACTGGGTCGAGATCCATCGTGTCCTCAAGCCGGGTGGGCATTACTTTGCCCAGCACGTGGGGCCGGCCTCGGCCTTCGAGTTGATCGAGCATTTCCTGGGGCCATTGCCAGGGGAGCGGCTCCTGCGCGATCCGCAAGCCGAGGCGGCCGCCGCCAGGGCGGCGGGGCTGACTGTGACGGACCTGCACACGGTCCGTTGCCGGATGATGTTCCACGACGTGGGCGCCGTGGTCTGGATCCTGCGCAAGTGTGTCTGGTGGGTGCCGGATTTCTCGGCGCGCAAGTACCGCGATGCCTTGCTGGCGCTGGATGGGCGGATGCGCCGGGGAGAGCCGTTCGTGGCCCATTCGACGCGGCATCTGGTCGAGGCTCGGCGCTGAGCGGCCTGCGGCCCGCGGGCAACGAGGTTACGCGCACGGGCTGCAATTGCTGTGTCGCGTCAATCGCGTTTGCATGTGCAGGACAGCCAAAGCACGGCCGTGGCGAGACTCAGGCAATAGGCGATGATGGGCCAGCCGGTTCCGGTGGGCAGGATCATGAGGGCGAGGGTGCCAATACCGCCCTGTATCAAGCCGCCCAGGCAGAAGTAAACCGCCGTGGCGGTTCCGGCAATGTGGTCGAAGCCTTGGAACGCGCCATTGGGCGCCACGGAGACCGCGCAAGCGATACTGGCGCCGGCCAGCCACATCGGGACGATGAGACCGAGCGCGGAATGCGGCGCAAGCAGCTCGGAGACAGTGAGGATGGCGGCTCCGGCAATCAGGCCGTACATTCCCAGGCGCAAGGTTTTCAGGTTTCCCCAGCGGGGAATCAAACGCCCCATCAACCGCGCCGCTGCCATCATCGCGATGGCCACTGTGGCAAATAGCAGGCTGAAGCTTAGCTGCGACAACCCTTGGCGGCCCATCATCAGCCAGGGCGCGGTCGAGAAAAAGACGAAGAAGCTGCCCATGCCCGCGCTGTAGCAAAGCGTGTAGAGCCAGAAATGCCGGCGTTTCAGGGGGAGCGCGAACTGTGACCATTGCGGCCCCGTTGCTGCAGGCCGCCTGGTCTCCGGCCATAGCAGCCAGGCGGCGATGACGGCTCCCGTCATCGCCATTCCGAGCGCCCCGAAGATGGCGCGCCATCCCAGCCAGGCGCTGACCACCGCGCCTAGCAGCGGACCCGCTGCCGGAACCATCGCCAGCATGGTGCCGAGCAGGCCATAGATGACGTGGCTTTCGTCGCGGCCCGAGTAGACGTCGCGCACGGTGGCAAAGGTGGCGACGAGGCAGGCCGAGGCGCCGCAGGCCTGCAGGATGCGCAGACCGAGGAACGCTTCAGGCGAGGAGGCCGCCGCGAGACCGAACGAGGCAGCGATGTAGGCCAGGCCGCCGGCCAGCAGGACCGGGCGGCGTCCCAGCCGGTCCGACAGTGGGCCGAAGATGAGCTGGCCCGCTCCAAGCAGCACCAGGTACGCCGTCAACGTCCATTGGATCGTCGCGGCGTCGGCGCCTAGCGCGTCGGCCATGGAGGGCACCACGGGCAGGTACATGTCCATGCCCAGCGAGGCCAGCAGGTCGAACGGTGACAACAGGAAGAGTGTGGCGGCAAGGGAGTGCCGCCAGGAGAAATCATTTGAGCGCACGAAACCATCTCCTTGGAAAAGGATCAGGCGGCGCTCTCAAGTAGCGACTGGAGTTTCGAGAACGCCGCAACAACCAAAAAAAAGCGGGTTGTTGCGGCTTATTCGTCTGCTTGCTTGGCGGTGTTCATGGGAATCAGGAAAAAGACATGTCGGCCGCCACTTCCAGCGACCGGATCCACAGCACCAAGCCCGTGACACAGGCGCCCAGCAGCAGGGCGCGCAGCCAGACGGCGAAGCCGTCCTGCGTGGGCGGCGTGCCGGCCGGCACGTCCTTGGCGTCGACCTTGCCCGTGATGATGGCGCGCACCATGCGCTTGCGGCGCACCAGCGCGTACCAGAACACCGCGACCAGGTGCAGCGCGACCAGCGCCAGGATGACCCACTCATTGAGTTTGTGCCAGGAGGTCATGGCGGCGGAAACGGTTTCGCTGACGTGGCCGAACAGCGGGCCTTGCGTCATGATGTCGTCGGTGGTGAACAGGCCGCTGACCGCCTGGAA
>JALDYL010000053.1:0-26775 GCA_032153965.1 Achromobacter sp.
GGTCTTCATGGTCAGCTCCTTTCTGTGGTCTGGAAGTGCATGGACTCCAGTGTGGGGGGCTGACGGGGGCGGGGAGGTTACGTGGGGATTACTTTTTTGTAATGTTGCGGGGCGGGTGGGCGGACTCCGACACGACGTGCTGGTCCGGTAGCTTCATCCGTTTTCAGGCCACCGCGTAAAAATCGCGTCCTGATCCAGCGCCCGCTTGCGCCACGCATTGAGCACTTCAGCCAAAGCCTCGTGGGTCAGTCCGTAAGTTTCCCCCAAGCTCGAATTACGCCCGACGACATGCCTGTTGAGCCCCGCAGTGCCGCTGCGTTCGACCGCCGCATCGTCGAAGACGATGAGCTTGGGCACCGCGCGGCTGACGCTGATCACGGTGAACTCGCTGGTGTCTTGCCAGCGTATCGTCCTGCCATTCCATACCTGCCGGGTTTCGAAGCCGTCGCGGCCCAGGCGCAGGCCGGTGTCGTCCTTGGAGGCGCGAACCAGCAGCATGACTGCGCCAAATATAAAGAACGCGGCGCCTGGCCACAGGATCAATTGCTTCAGCGGCGGCAGCGATTCGTGCAGCAGCATCCACAGGATCACGCCGCCAAAGCCCGCCGACAGCAGGGAGAACACCAGCAGCTTGCCTTTCGCTGCCTTGAGCTCCAGGGGGCCTGGATACCGCGCCAGCAGCGTTGCGGCCGAGCGCGAGTCGCGCTGGAGCAGTTGCGGCCATATCTGCAGGACGCCGGTCGCGGCGCAGATGCCGAAGAACAGCGTGACGGGAATGCCCGCCTCGGCGCCGTCCCGGATCATCCCAGCGCCCAGGAAGACGAACACCAGGCTGATGATCAGGCAGACGTAGACGAGCAGGCTGGTCCGCTTTCGGCGGGGAGGGCGCTGCGCGGTATGGAGAGTGGGCGGCTGTGTCATGGATGGCGAGTGTATTGGTCTAGGCGGCCGGTGTCGCCCATCAAGGCTGATGCCGGGCCAGCACTTCGTCGCGCGGGCCGGCATCGATCACGCGCCCGGCTTCCATCACCACGATGGTGTCGAAGCGGTTGAGCAGGCTGGGCCGGTGCACCGAGGCCACGATGCAAGCCGTCGGAAAGGCAGCGTACATGCGGTCGAACACCCGGCCTTCGGCCTGCGGATCGAGCGCGCTGGTGGGCTCGTCCAGCAGCAGCAAGGAACTGCCGTGCGCGGCCAGCGCCCCGCGCGACAGGGCCAGGCGCTGGCGTTGTCCGCCGGACAGGTTGCTGCCCCGTTCATTCATCGGACTGGCCAGGCCCTCGGGCATGCGTTGCAGCACTTCGTCGAACACGCCGGTATGCACGGCGGCTTGCAGCGCCTGCGCGTCGGCAGGTTCGCCGAAGGTGAGGTTCTCCTGCACGCTGGCTTCGAAGACTTCGGCCTCTTGCGGAATCAGCGTGGCCAGCGTGCGCAGTTCGGTCCAGTCCA
Source organism: Achromobacter sp. (assembly GCA_032153965.1). Lineage (GTDB taxonomy): Bacteria > Pseudomonadota > Gammaproteobacteria > Burkholderiales > Burkholderiaceae_B > Achromobacter. The sequence goes on from JALDYL010000053.1 coordinate 1,450, forward strand.
CGGGCTTGCCGTCGCGCAGCAGCTCGCCTTGCTGCGGCGGGTAGAGTCCGGCGAGGGTGCGCAGCAGCGTGCTCTTGCCGCCGCCGCTGGCGCCGATCAGCGCGACGCGCGAGCCGCGGCGCAATACCAGGTCGACGCCATGCAGGCCGCCGCGTCCTTCATCCGAATAGCGCCAGGTGGCGCCGCGCAACTCCAGGGTCTGCCACGGCGCGTCGGGTTGGACCGCAGGGACGGGGGCATTGGGGTTGCCCGGAGCCTGCCAGATGGGTTCGGCGCTGCTGTAGTCGGTGTGCATGCGCGCGAAGCTCTGGAAGTTGGAGGCGATGGCGCTGACCACCGACGCGGCCTGCTGGGCGTATTGATAGATCATGAAGATGGTGCCCAGCAACAGCGCCTGCCCGGGCTCGCGGTGCCGCAGCACGTACTCCACCACGAGAATCCAGGTGAGGCACATGCCCGCCAGGTCGACCACGCACCACTTGACCTCGTTGATCCACAAGGCGCGGCGCAAGGGTGTCATCACCGCTGCCAGGCGGCGGCCCAGGATCTTGCGCGAGGCGGCCTGCAGGCGCAGGCCGATCACGGTGCCGGCATTGCTGACGAAGTCGAGCAGCGCGGCGACGTAGCGGCGTTCCTGGTCGTTTTCGGAACGGGCCAACCGCATCAGCGCGAGGTCGAAGCGCAAGGTGACGAGGGCGATGATCAGGTAGCCGCTCACGGCGATGATGCCGCTGACGTGGGACAGCAAGGTCAAGGCCACCAGCGGGCCGATGAAATTCAAGGCGCTGTGCAGGTAGCCGTACATGCTGCGGGCGAACGTCGACAATGCGCGGCTGGATTGCAGCACGCGGTGCTGCAGGTCGCCGGAATGCCGGCCGTCGCGCCAGGTCAGCGGTGCGGCGGCGATGCGGGCATAGAGGTCGTCGGCCTGGCGTTCGCGGACATGCACGCCCACGTTGCCTTCCAGGACGCGTCCCGGTCCGTGGAACACCCAGGACATCATGTAGCTGCCGACCAGGAACAGGATCCACAGGCCGGCCGTGGGCATGTCGTTCTGCTGCAAGGCATTGATGGCGTGGGAGGCCAGCCAGGGCAGGGTCAGCTTGACCAGTTGCGCGCCGGACAGCAGCGCGATGGCGCCCATCAGCTGCCGCCGCGCGCCGTCGGCATAGTGCCAGAGCGCGCGGTACAGCACGAGCGCCGCGCGGCCCATGCCGATGGAGGAAGAGGGGGAAGAAGAATCAGGCTTCATCGCGTGGAGGGGAAGTCAGGGGTGGCATGGCATGACTATGCTATCCGACAAACGCCGCCGCGCTCCAAAGCAAAAAGCCCCGCCAAAGGCGGGGCCAAGTGCTTGAATTCATTGGTGGCCTGGGGCGGAATCGAACCACCGACACAAGGATTTTCAATCCTCTGCTCTACCGACTGAGCTACCAGGCCAACGCGAAAGTCCGCCACTATACACAATATCCGCGTCATGTGGGCGGCGGCCCGCCGTCCGGCACGGCGCGGCGGGCTTGCGCGAGGACGGCGCCGGCTTCCGGGGAGATGCTGCGCAGATGCAGGTCGGTCTGCGGGTAGGGTATTTCTATGCCGGCCTGCGTCAGCGCCTCGTACATGCGCGACAGCATGTCGCTGCGAATGGACATCCACTGGTCGAAGTCCGGCGTCCAGGCCCGGATGCTGAAATCCAGGGTGCTGGCGCCAAAGCCCATGAAAAGCGCGATCGGCGCCGGCTGGGTGGAGACGCCCAGCGTGCCGCGCGCCACCGAGCCCAGCAGTTCGATGGCCTGCGCGGGGTCGGTGCCGTAGGCCAGGCCGACGTTGATCTCGATGCGGCGGTTGCGGTCCAGCATGGTCCAGTTGGTCAGCTTCTCGGACAGCAGGGTGCCGTTGGGGACCACCACGTCGGCGCCTTCGAAGGTCCTGATGCGGGTCGCGCGCATGCCGATCTCGCGCACCTGTCCGGAGGTTTCGCCGATTTCCACCACGTCGCCAGGCTGGATCGGGCGCTCGAACATCAGGATGAGGCCCGACACGAAGTTGTTGACCACGTTCTGCAGGCCGAAGCCTATGCCCACGCCCAGGGCGCCCAGCACCAGGGCCAGCTGGCTGGTCCTGACGCCGGCGGCCGACAGCGCCACTGCCAGGCCCAGCAGCAGCACCGAGTAATAGGTCAGCGAGGCGATGCTGTTGCCCACGCCGCGCGGCAGCGGCATGCGGGCCAGCACTTCGTCGTGCAGCACCAGGCGGATCGCGCGCGCGGCCCAGAACGCGATCAGCACCGAGATCGCGAACACCAGGATATTGCCCAGGCTGAGGGTGATGTCGCCGAGCGCCAGCGTGTACGAAAGCACCTTCGTGGTGAAGGCGTAGGTGGCGCGCAGGATGCGGAAGCGGTCCATCGTGTAGAGGGTCCAACCCACGACGGCGCTGGCCATCACCAGCCGGATCAGCAGCTGCACCAGGGGCGGGGCGTGTTCGCGCGCGATGCGAAAGCGCGACACGCCGGGTCGGGCCAGCATCAACTGCAGCAGGGTGACGATGATGGTGACCCCGGCGTAGAGCATCAGGCCGAAGTAGCCGCTGCTGATGACGGCGCTGGTCAGCATTTCCGCCATCGACAGGTTGCCGATGAGGTTGGCGATGGCGGCAATGGCCAGCAGCGCCACCGCGGCCCAGGCGCCGGCCCGCACCGCCTGGTGCAGCCGGCCGGGGGCCTGGATGGTGCCGCGGCGTTTGGCGCGGGCGTGCAGCCACAGCGCCGTGGCCAGGGCCAGCAGGGTGATGACGATATTGTGCAGCCGGTACAGCGTTTCGCTGGCCAGGAAGAAAATGCCCAGCCGCTCCGCCAGATACAGCCCGGTGATGGCGTAGGGCCACAGGTCGAGCTGTTCGCGCGCGGTTGGCGGCAGCAGGCGCAGCACAGGCACGACCGCCAGCAGCAGCGCGATCTGCAGCACGATCAGCGGGGCGTCCGACTCCAGCAGCTGCACGCCCATCATGGCCAGCAACAGCCATGCGGACAGCGGACGTCCCAGCACCCGCGCGGCGGTCTGGCTCATTTCGCCGGCCCGGATCGCGTGGCGGCTGTGCCAGGCCAGCCAGAGCAGCAGCGGCAGCAGCACCACTTGCAGCACGTGCAGGGCGAGTTGGTTGCCGGTATCGGCCGCCGCGTACTGCCGGGCGAAACGCAGTTCCATCTCCAGGCCGGAGCGTAGATAGGCCATCGCATCGCTGCGCGCGGTGGGCGTGAAGGTCGCGGCCCATAGTGGCGGCGCATCCAGTTCGAGCAGGCGAGCGTCGATGTAGCTGATGGCGTCGGCGACCGAGCGCTGCCCGGCCTGGATACGCTCTTCGACGGCGTTGGCGCGCTGGCCCAGCTCGATCTGGCGGCCCAGCGGCACGGACAGGGCCTGTTCGGCCCGCGTCAGTTGGGCAATGACGGAATCGATCCGACCTGTCAGGGCGGGCGGCAGGTCGGCGGCGCCGGGCGCGATCCTGAGGGCCTGCCATGCCTCGCGGCGGCGCGCCAGTTCCGCGGCGTCGCTGGCATAGGCGGCAGTCGCCTGCCGCATGTCTTCCTGCCAGTCCATGAAGCGGCGCGCGTCGAACATCCAGTGCCGCTCCAGGCTTTCCAGCCGCATGATGGGCAGGGTGCGCAACTGGGCCGGCTGGAATTGCTGGAGCTTTTCGTCGACGGACCGGGAAATCGATTCCAGGCGCGGCGCCAACGAGTCGGTGGGATCGGCTCCCGCGATGCGTTCCATGACGCTTTCGGCATAGCGGTGATCGGTGTCGGCGCGCAGCGGGATTTCCGCCACCAGGATCGCATGAGTCTGAGCGGAAACCGGCGCGGGGCGATCCGGCGCCGTCGCGGCGCCCTGTGCGAACGCAGGGCCGGACAGGCCGGCCAGCAGTGCAATCAGACCGAAAAGCGCTTTTGCTCTTGCTGTTGCTTGGGCGCGCATGTCGCGGCTCCGGTGGATGGGATGCGGCGGGCTACGGAGAGGGCGTCTTACGATATCGCGGAAGGCGTGCCAGGGAAAGAGGCGCGGGCATCGAATCCCTGGCCCATAGGCTGAGCGCGGCGGCGAATCCCAGCACGACCTGGCGGTCCTCGTCGGTGCGGCGCATCAGATAGACGCTGGATGAGATCCGCGGCATGTCTTTTTCATGGCTCAGTTCGCAGATCGCGACGGCGTCGGCGCGCAGGCGCGCAATCGATTCGGGGGCGATGGAGACGCCGAGTCCGGCGGCCACCAGATTGACCACGGCGGGCACTTCCACCACCTGTTGGACGATCTTCGGCTCGAAGCGGGAAAACAGGCAGGCCTGGTACACCGAGTCGGCAAAGATGGACGATCCCAGTCGGAAGAAGACGAAATCCTCGTTTTTCAATTCGTGCAGGCGCAGCCGTTTGCGGCGCGACAGCGGATGATCCGGCGGCAGCACCACCACCGACGAATCGTGCCACAGCAGGTCGGCTGAAAATGCCGGATCGGCAGGGATGCCTCGCGAGAGGCACAGGTCCAGGCGCCTGTCCTGCAGCCCTGTCAGCTGATCGACGGGCGGCATTTCCTTCAAGGCCACGTCCACCCGCGGCCGCTCCTGCCGGAACTCGCGGATGAACTGCGGCAACGTGCCGAGGAAGTGCGAACCGGTCAGGCCCAGCGTCACGCACCCTTCCAGGCCTTGCGCCACGCGCTGCACCTGGAGTCTGGCTTGCTCCAGACGATCCAGCACGGCGTGGACATGGGGCAGCAGCACGTTGCCCGCTTCACTGAGCTGGACGCTTCTGCTGGTGCGTATGAAAAGACGCACGCCGAGATCGTCCTCGAGGTTGCTCAGTTGCTGGCTGAGCGGCGGTTGCGAAATGTGCAGCTTCTGGGCCGCTTTCGTGAAGCTCTGTTCTTCCGCAATCGCCGCAAAGTACCGAAGCTGCCGCAAGTCCATGGCTGGGCGTCCCGTCCAATCTATTTGGAAACACTATAGATGATTCCTCAATTCGTATTGGACGATATTGATCCAGATGCCGAAAATTCCCTACAACCTGGTTGTTTCAGTCGCAGCATGGAAGTTCCACTTCAACTCGAACGAATTGATCAAGATGAAAAAGACACTGAGTTTCTTTGCGCTGAGTTTTGCCCTGGTTATTGCCCAGTCCGGCGCCGTGCATGCGCAAGGCTATCCGGCCAAGGCCGTCACGGTCATCGTTCCGCACGGACCGGGAGGGGCCAACGACGCGGTTGCGCGGCCCTTCGCCCAAAAAATCGGCGAGCGCCTGCATCAGACCTTCGTCGTGGAGAACCGGGCGGGCGCCGGCGGCAACATCGGAATCGGCGTGTCGGCGCGCGGCAGCCAGGACGGCTACAACCTGCTGTTGACCGTGGGCAGCAGCTATACCATCAGCCCGTTCGTCTACAAGACCGTGCCGTTCGATCCCAAGAAGGACTTCGAGCCCATCGGTCTGGTGGCGACGGCTCCATATGTCTTGATCGTCAATCCGGAGCTACCGGTAAAGACCGTGCAGGATCTGATTGTGTTGGCGAAAAGCAAGCCGGGCCAGTTACACATGGCGTCCGCGGGCAACGGCACGCTCGATCATCTGCTGGGCGAAATGTTCAAGCGGGCGGCCGGGGTCGACATGCTGCACATCCCCTACAAGGGGGCCTCGGCCGCCAATACGGATATGGTGTCTGGTCGGGTGTCGGTGACTTTCACGAGCTGGCCCAGCGTCATGTCTTTCGTCCATGCCGGCAAGCTGCGCCTGATCGCGGTTGCGTCGTCCGAGCGTTCATCGTTGCTGCCGGACGTGCCGACCATTGCGGAGACCGTGCCAGGCGTGGCCGCCATGTCCTGGTATGGCCTGTTCGCCCCGGCCGGGACCCCGGCTGATGTCGTCGCCACGCTGCGCCGCGAAACCTCGGACGTACTGGCGGACCAGTCGTTTCAAGCCAGCCTGAAGGCCCAGGGCGCGGAAGCCGGGAAGGCAACCCCCGCTCAGTTTTCCGAGCTGATCGACACGGACCTGAAGACGTGGTCCGGAATCATCGCGCAGACCGGCGCCCGCGTCGAGTGACAGCGGCCAAATCCTTCTGTTTTGGAGTTTTGCATGAGCAGTGCAGCGGAAAACTACAAGGGCGTGTGGGGGCATCGGGTCGGCTTTGGCGACAAGGCGGCGCTGCTGCTCGTCGACTTCGTGCAAGCCTATACGCGTGAAGACTCGCCCATGTTCGGCGCAGGCGTCGTGGACGCCGTGGCGCATGGCGCGGAAATCCTGAGCGCGGCGCGCGAAGCCGGCATGATGGTCATCCACACCACGATCACGCACCAGTCCGGCACGCTGGCCGACGCCGGCGCCTGGTATCGCAAGTCCCCCATTCTTGAACTATTCCAACGCGCGCCCTACAACGCGTTCTGCGGCGGCGTGGAACCCTTGTCCGGCGAGATCGTCCTGCACAAGCAGTACGCCAGCAGTTTTTTCGGCACCAGCCTGGCCAGCACGCTGATGGCTGCCAGGGTCGACACCTTGATCGTGCTGGGCTGCTCCACGAGCGGCTGCGTGCGGGCGACCGCGGTGGATGGCGTGCAGTATGGCTTGAACGTGATCGTGGTGCGGGAGGGGGTGGGGGACCTCCATCCGGATCCGCACGAGGCCAATCTATTCGATATCGACAGCAAGTACGGGGATGTGGTGTCAAAGCGGGACGCGCTCGAATTCATCCGCGCACAGCGGGTGGCGTAGCGGTTCGGACTGCCGCCAGATTGCCAGGCGGCGGAACGATATCGGCGACAAAAAAACAAAAAGCCCCGCCAAGGCGGGGCTAAATGCTTGAATCTTTTGGTGGCCTGGGGCGGAATCGAACCACCGACACAAGGATTTTCAATCCTCTGCTCTACCGACTGAGCTACCAGGCCAACGAAGTCCGCAACTATACACAATTTTTTAGGCTTGTGCCAGTCGAGGGCGAAAATCCTTGGATATTTCATTTCCCGGCCGGGCCGCCGCATGAATCATGGGCAAATTGTTGGGCGGACGGCACGAAAGGTGCGACCCAAGGTCGCGGCCAGGGGGCGAAATGGCCTGGGGATAACCCGCAGGGGTATAATGATTAGCGGTCTGACGCTGCATTCAGGTTTGCATAACCCCGGTTGGCATACCCCCAGTTTGCGGCGCCTCGTTCTTAGTGGCAGTACTTAACGCTTACGCGCGGATGGCCCGGCCATCCTTCCCACATGTCGGTAGCTGTCCTTGCCTTCGGTCTGAATCACACGTCCGCGCCGGTTTCGGTCCGCGAGCGCGTTTCCATGCCCGTCGATCTGGTGAAGCCCGCGCTGGAAGGCCTGCGCTCGGCGTTCGGCGGCTCGGTCCGCGAAGCCGCCATCCTGTCTACTTGCAACCGCACCGAAATCTATTGCGCCGCCGACGGCCACGTGGCCGATCAGCTGCCCGCCTGGTTGGCTGACTACAACCGCCTGGACGCCGGCACGCTGCGCCCGCATCTCTACCGCCATCACCAGGACGACGCCGTGCGCCACGCTTTCCGCGTGGCCAGCGGCCTGGATTCCATGGTGCTGGGCGAAACCCAGATCGTGGGCCAGATGAAGGACGCCGTGCGCGCCGCCGGCGAAGCCGGGTCGCTGGGCACCTTGCTGCACCAGATGTTCCAGCGCACCTTCTCGGTGGCCAAGGAAGTGCGGTCGCAGACCGCCATCGGCGCGCAGTCCGTGTCCATGGCTGCCGCGGCCGTGCGCCTGGCCGAACGCGTGTTCGGCAATCTGGACCAGGCCCGCACGCTGTTCATCGGCGCGGGCGAAATGATCGAATTGTGCGCCACGCACTTCGCCGCGCAACGTCCGCGCAGCATGGTGGTGGCCAACCGCACGGCCGAACGCGCCGAGGTCCTGGCCAACCGCTTTGCCGCCAGCACCATGAAGCTGTCGGACCTGACGGACCGCCTGTCCGAGTTCGATGTCATCGTTTCCTGTACGGCAAGCTCCCTGCCCATCCTCGGCTTGGGGATGGTGGAACGGGCCACGCGCCTGCGCCGCCACCGCCCCATGGTCATGATCGACCTGGCCGTGCCGCGCGACATCGAACCCGAAGTCGGCCGCCTGGACGACGTCTACCTGTATTCGGTGGATGACCTGGGCCGCCTGGTGCAGACCGGCACCGACGCGCGCCGCGCCGCCGTGGTGCAGGCCGAAGCCATTATCGAAACCCGCGTCCAGGGCTTCATGCACTGGATGCAGTCCCGCGAAGTGGTGCCCGTCATCCGCGACCTGCACCAGGCCGCCGAAGACGTCCGCAGCGCCGAGCTGGAACGCGCCCGCCGCCTGCTGGCGCGGGGCGAATCGCCGGAAGCAGTGCTCGAGCAGTTGGCCCACGGCCTGACGCAGAAGTACCTGCACGGCCCGCTGGCGGCCCTGAACCGCAGCGAAGGCGACGACCGCAAGCAGCTGCTTGCCTGGATGCCGCGCCTGTTCCCCGGCCGCGACTCCCGCCGTTAGCGACTCTGCCCCACGTCCCGCCTCCTGGCGGGCGTTCGTCTTTTGGGCGCCCGCTTTCCCGCTTTCTTTTTGGTCATTCCCCATGAAATCTTCCATGCGCAGCCGGCTGGAGCATCTGTGCCACCGCCTCATCGAGGTCGACGCGCTGCTCGCCGAACCGGAAACCGCGTCCGACATGGACCGTTTCCGCAAGCTCTCGCGCGAACGCGCGGAACTGGAACCCGTGGTCGAGGCGTTCACGGCCTTCGCCCGCACCGAGGATGACCTGGCCGCGGCCCAGGAAATGCTGTCCGACCCGGACCTGAAATCCATGGCCGAGGACGAGATCAAGTCCGGCCGCGTCAAGCTTGAGGAACTGGAAGCCGCGCTGCAGTTGTTGCTGCTGCCGCGCGACCCCAACGACGGACGCAGCGTGTTCCTGGAAATCCGCGCCGGCACGGGCGGCGACGAAAGCGCGCTGTTCTCGGGCGACCTGCTGCGCATGTACACGCGCTATGCCGAACAGCGCGGCTGGCGCGTGGAGCTGATGTCGGAGAGCGCCTCTGAGCTGGGCGGCTACAAGGAAGTGATCGCGCGCATCGACGGCGACGGCGCCTATGGCCGCCTGAAGTTCGAGTCCGGCGCGCACCGCGTGCAGCGCGTGCCCGCCACCGAGGCGCAGGGCCGCATCCATACCTCGGCCTGCACCGTGGCCATCATGGCCGAAGCGGACGAGATGTCGGAAATCGTCATCAACCCCAACGATCTGCGCATCGACACCTTCCGCGCCAGCGGCGCGGGCGGCCAGCACATCAACAAGACCGATTCGGCGGTGCGCATCACCCACCTGCCGACCGGGCTGGTGGTGGAATGCCAGGACGACCGTTCCCAGCACCGCAACAAGGACAAGGCCATGCAGGTGCTGGCCGCGCGCCTGAAGGACAAGGAAACCCGCGAACGGCAGAGTAAGGAAGCCGCCGAGCGCAAGAGCCTGATCGGCTCGGGTGACCGTTCCGAGCGCATCCGCACCTACAACTTCCCGCAGGGCCGCGTGACCGACCACCGTATCAACCTGACGCTGTACAAGCTGCAGCAGATCATGGAAGGCGATCTGGAAGAGCTGACCGGCGCGCTCATCGCCGAACACCAGGCCGAGCAGCTGGCGGCCCTGGGCGACGATATCTGAGCCCGGCCATGCCGACGCCTCAGCTGAAAAGCCTGCTGCTCGATACGCGCCTGCCCCGCCTGGAGGTGCGCATGCTGCTGGAACACGTGCTGGCCAAGCCGCGCGCCTGGCTGCTGGCGCACGACACGGATCCCTTGCTGCCCGAGACGGCCGCCGCCTACGAGGCCCTGGCCCAGCGGCGCCTGGCCGGGGAGCCCATGGCCTATCTGCTGGGTCACCGCGAATTCATGGGCCATCGCTTCCGCGTGACCCCGGACGTGCTGATTCCGCGCCCGGACACCGAGGTGCTGGTGGAAACCGCGCTGGAATGCCTGGCCGGCCAAGCCGCGCCGGCGGTGCTGGACCTGGGCACCGGCAGCGGCGCCATCGCCATTTCGATTGCGCTGGCGCGTCGCGACGCGCGGGTGATGGCGTCGGACCTCAGCGCCGCCGCGCTGGCGGTCGCCGCCGCCAACGCCTGGGATTTGGCCGCCTCCGTGCGCCTGGTCGAAGGCAGCTGGTATGAGGCGGTGCCCGCAGGCGAGGGTTTCGACCTGATCGTGTCCAATCCGCCCTATGTGGCCTGCGACGACCCGCACCTGGACCAGGGCGACGTGCGTTTCGAGCCGCGCGGCGCGCTGACCGACGGCGCGGGCGGGCTGGAAGACCTGGCCCGCATCGTCCAAGGCGCCGGCCGCCACCTGAAACGGGGCGGCGCCCTGTGGCTGGAGCACGGTTGGGACCAGGCGCAGGCGGTGCGGGACCTGCTGGCCGCGGCCGGATTCCAGGATGTGCACAGCCGCCGGGACCTGGCCGGCATCGAGCGTATTTCCGGGGGGCGGCTGGCCGCCTGACCGGATTCCCGGCGGGGCGCCCAGGGTATCCGGGCGGATTTTCCTGCTGTACCTATAATTGGCATATTCCGTTATGCCTGTCCAAGAGACCACCATGAGCGACGTTCAAGAATTCATCCGCGAAACCGTGACCCAGCACCCCGTCGTGCTGTTCATGAAGGGCACCGCCCAATTCCCGCAATGCGGCTTTTCCGGCAAGGCCATTCAGATCCTGAAGGGCTGTGGCGTGAAGAAGCTGGTCACCGTCAATGTGCTGGAGGACGACGAAGTCCGCCAGGGCATCAAGGAATTCTCCAACTGGCCCACCATTCCGCAGCTGTACGTGGGCGGCGAATTCATCGGCGGCTCGGACATCATGAACGAGATGAACGAGTCCGGCGAACTGAAGACGCTGCTGGAACAATCCGGCGCAACGGCCTGATCAGCCCATGCGGCGACTGGTCATCGGCATCACGGGGGCCACCGGCTCCCTTTATGCGGTGCGCATGCTGCAGGCATTGCGCGGCGTGGACGATGTCGAAACGCATCTGGTGGTGTCGGCCTCCGGCGTGCTGAACATCAAGCACGAACTGGACGTCAGCCGCCACGATGTCTATGCGCTGGCCGACCACGTGCACAGCGTGCGCGATGTGGGCGCCACGCTAGCCAGCGGCGCCTTCCAGACGGCCGGCATGGTGATCGTGCCGTGCTCCATGCGCACGCTGGCGGCCGTGGCCCACGGCCTGTCGGACAACCTGATCACCCGCGCCGCTGACGTGACCCTCAAGGAACGCCGGCGCCTGGTGATGATGGTGCGCGAGACGCCGTTCAATCTGGCGCACCTGCGCAACATGACCGCCGTCACCGAAATGGGCGGCATCGTGTTTCCGCCGCTGCCCGCGTTCTACCACCGGCCCGCCTCCATCGACGAAATGGTGGACCATACCGTGGCGCGGGTGCTGGAGCTGTTCGATATCGTCGTGCCGGGGCCGCACTGGGAAGGTATGAAGTAGCGGTTGCTGCATGAAAAGAGAGCTCCAGTCTGGAGCTCTTTTCATTGTTGCGGTGACTACACCGTTGCGATCGGCGTGACCGGCGATCCAATGGCATGCGGCAGGCGCAGGGGCGGGGCGGTCAGCATGAAGTGGTGGCGGCCGTTGGCGTGCAGCCAGTCCGCCAGGTCCTTCAGGTACCAGAGTTCCGCCAACGGCAGTCCCAGCTTGAACAGGCAATGGTGGTGCAGCGGCAGCATGGCGCGCGGGCCGGTCTTCTCGCGTGCGGGATAGGCTTCCACGGCGTAGTTGTCGGCGCAGATGGCGGCGATGCCGCTGTCCGTGATCCATTGCAGCAGCGCCTGGTCGGTGCCATCCAACGCGGCGCCGTAGGTGTGCAGCGTTTCGGCGTCGGGCGTGCCGTTCATGGCGACCACTGCTTCGGCGTAGCCGGTGCGCAGCACCAGCATGTCGCCGGCTTCGACGCTGATGCCGTCGGTCTTCAGCACATGCATCAGTTCGGCGTGGCCGATCAGCGTGCGGCCGGGGCCGTAGTGGCGCAACAGGTCCACCAGCACGCCGCGTCCCTGCATGCCTTTCTGCGCCAGGTTTTCCACGCCCAGCTTCAGGGCCGCCGAGGGGCCGCCGCTGTTGCAGCCGCAGCCGGTATGGTCGCCGTCGGCCGGGCCGATGACGTCCACGCCGGCCTGGTAGCCGTTGTAGTAGCGCAGTTCAGGCTTGCCGTCGCCGTCGGCGTCGAACAAGGCGCCCACGTGGGCCAGCGCGTCCCATTGCGTCGAATACTGCATCGACAGCAGCACCTGGTCGTCGCTCAGCACATCCACCGCGTCCGGGTTGACGTTGCGCAGCGGGAAGTTCAGGTAGGGCGTGTCTGCGAGGCGCGTGGGGCTCAACTGCGGCGGATGGCGGCGCGGGTTGAGCACGTTGCCGCCGGGCAGGTCCAGCGGCAGCGACAGGCAGAAGGTCTTGCCGGCGCGGATTTCGCGCGCGCCTTTCAAGACCTGTTCTTCGGTGATGAGGTTCAGGCGGCCGAGTTGGTCGTCGGGCCCGAAGTCGCCCCAGTTGGAGCCTTCGGGCCGGTTTTTCCAGCGCTGCATGCCGCTTACCCCTTCAGGAAGTCGACGACCGTGCGGGTGAAGACTTCCGGTTGCTCCCAGTTCGAGATGTGGGAGGTGTTCATTTCGAAGTAGCGCGCGCCAGGTATGGCTGCGGCCAGCTCTTGGCCTTGGGCCGGCGTGGCGGCCAGGTCGTGCGTGCTGCTGATGACCAGCGTGGGCGCCTTGATCGAGGCCACCTGTTCGCGGAAGTCGGCGTCGCGCAGCGCCGCGCAGTTGCCTGAGTAGCCGGCGTCCGGCGTGCGGCGCAGCATGTCGATCAGCACCTGGGTCAGGCCGGGTTCGGCGGCGCGGTAGCTGTCGGTGAGCCAGCGTTCGACCAGCGTGGGCGCCATCTTTTCCAGGGTCTGTTCGGCGACCGCGGCGATGCGGGCGCTCCAGCCTTCGGCCGAGCCGATGCGCGCGGCGGTGTTGCACAGGATCAGCTTGTCCAGCAGTTCGGGGCGCGCCAGCGCCAGCCACAGGCCGGTGGGGCCGCCCATCGACAGGCCGCAGAAGTGCGCGCGCTTGATGTTCAGATGCGCCAGCAGTTCGGCGACGTCGCGGCCCAGTTGCTCGAAGCTGTACTCGCCTTCGGGGATCGACGACTTGCCGTGGCCGCGGGTGTCGTAGCGCAGCACGCGGAAGTGCTTGCTCAGTTCGGGAATCTGGCGGGCCCACATGTCGGAGCAGGTGCCCAGCGAGTTGGAGAGCACGAGCACCGGCGCGTCGGCGGGGCCATCGATGACGTAGTACAGCCGTGCCTGGCTGAGATCGGCGTAAGACATGTGGGTTTATTCCTTGCGATTACAGATGGCAGACGCCGTCGACATAGGCCTTGCGCCAGCGCGTGATGGTCACGCGCTCGAACAGCTGGGCCTGGGAGAACGGGTCGGCGTCGATGAACTGCTGCGCGGCTTCGCGCGTTTCCAGGGCCACGATATACAGGCCGCCGCCGGCGTCCTTGCCGTCGTCCTGCAGCTTGGCGCCGCAGGCCAGCAGCAGCTGCTTGTTCGCGTCCAGGTATTCCAGGTGCGCGGCGCGATGCTGCTGGCGCACTTCCTGGTGGCCGGGCTTGTCGAAGGTTTCGATGATGTAGGGCATCAGCCGCTCCTGGTCAGATTGCCGAGGGGTGGCTCGCCAGCGCCGTGACGTTGATGTCCATGTACGGGAACAGCGGCAGCGAGGACAGCAGCGTGTGCAGTTCGTCGTTGCTTTCGACGTCGAAGATGCTGACGTTGGCGTAGCGGCCGGCCACGCGCCACAGGTTCTTCCACTTGCCGTCGCGCTGCAGTTGCTGCGCCAGGGCCTTTTCGTCGGCCTTCAGCTTGTCGGCGCGGTCGGCGGGCATGTCGACGGGAAGATTGACTTGCATTTGAACCATGAACAACATGATGACTCTCTCCTGTAAAGCCGCTCCGGCCTTGCCGGAGCGCGCACAAAATTCAGCGGGAAAACTTCAGCGGCAGGCCAGTCAGGCGCAGCAGCTCGTCGGCGGTGGTGTCGCCGAACATGTCGATGACGGTCACGCCGTCGGCGCGGATGTCGAACACCGCCACGTCGGTGTACACGCGCGACACGCAGCGCACGCCGGTCAGCGGATAGGTGCAGGCCTCGACCAGCTTGCTCTGGCCTTCGCGGGTCTGCAGTTCCATCATCACGAAGACGTCCTTGGCGCCGATGGCCAGGTCCATCGCGCCGCCCACGGCGGGAATCGCGTCGGGCGCGCCGGTGTGCCAGTTGGCCAGGTCGCCGTGCTGCGACACCTGGAAGGCGCCCAGCACGCAGATGTCCAGGTGGCCGCCGCGCATCATCGCGAACGAGTCGGCGTGATGGAAGAACGAGCAGCCGGGCAGTTCCGTCACGGGCTGCTTGCCGGCGTTGATCAGGTCGTAGTCTTCCTCGCCCTTGGCGGGCGCGGGGCCCATGCCCAGCATGCCGTTTTCGGTGTGCAGGATGACTTCGCGGTCGGCCGGCAGATGGTTGGCGACGAGCGTGGGCAGGCCGATGCCCAGGTTCACGTAGGCGCCTTCAGGAATGTCCTGCGCCACGCGGGCGGCGATCTGGTCGCGGGTCAGTTTGGTGCTCATTGCTGCTCCTTGGCGGCCGGGGTGGCTGCGATCTGCACGACGCGTTTCACGAAGATGCCGGGGGTGACGACGGTTTCCGGATCCAGTTCGCCCAGTTCGACCACTTCGCGCACCTGCGCCACGGCCACGCGCGCCGCGCTGGCCATGATGGGGCCGAAATTGCGGGCGGTCTTGCGGTAGACCAGGTTGCCCCAGCGGTCGCCGCGTTCAGCCTTGATGAGCGCGTAGTCGGCGTGCAGCGGATATTCCAGCACGTACTGGCGGCCGTTGATCTCGCGGATTTCCTTGCCGTCGGCCAGCGGGGTGCCGTAGCCGGTGGGCGTGAAGAACGCGCCGATGCCGGCGCCGGCGGCGCGGATGCGCTCGGCCAGGTTGCCTTGCGGCACCAGCTCCAGCTCCAGCTTGCCGCTGCGGTACAGGCCGTCGAAAATCTGCGAGTCCGCCTGGCGCGGGAACGAGCAGATGATCTTGCGGACGCGGTTCGCGCCCAGGAGGGCGGCAAGGCCCGTGGTGCCGTTGCCGGCGTTGTTGTTGATGATGACCAGGTCTTTGGCGCCCTGTTCGAGCAGGGCGTCGATCAATTCCATGGGCTGGCCGGCAGTGCCGAAGCCGCCGATCATGACGGTGGCGCCGTCGGGTACGTCCGCCAGGGCGGCCGCCGCGCTTGCAACAAGCTTAGAAATCATGATGTTTGCTCATAGGTGGCGTGTCATAATTTGTTCTTAATTAGAACTTTCGTTCTTCTGAAGAACATCGTTTCATGGGGATGCGCCGAGCGTCAAGGCGAGCCGGCGCGGCGTCATCCCCATTTACTCTTTTTGCGGTAGACGGATGGCCGAGCAAGATACCCAGCAACCCAGCGACAGCTACGTGCAGTCCTTCGCGCGCGGCTTGTCCGTGATCCGGGCCTTCGGCCCCGACCGTTCGCAGATGACCTTGTCCGAGGTCGCGGCGGTGACCGGGCTGACCCGCGCCGGCGCGCGCCGCATCCTGCTGACGCTGGAGCACCTGGGCTACGTCACCGTCGACGACCGCAAGTTCTCGCTGACCCCGCGCATCCTGGAGCTGGGCTACGCCTACCTGTCCGGCACGCCGCTGTGGAACCTGGCGCTGCCGTACATGGAAGAAGTGGCCGAGCAGACGCGGGAGTCGTGTTCCGTGTCGGTGCTGGAAGGCGCGGACATCGTCTACATCCTGCGCCTGTCCACGCACAAGGTCATGACCATCAACCTGGCCGTGGGCAGCCGCCTGCCGGCCTGGGTGACGTCGATGGGCCGCGTGCTGCTGGCGGGCCTGACGGAGCCGGAGCTGGACCGGGTGCTGGCGCTGAGCCAGATCCAGTCCTACACCCCGCATACCGTTACCGACGTCGCCGAACTCAAGCGCGTGCTGGCCGGCGTGCGCGCCGACGGCTACGCCTGCGTCGCGCAGGAACTGGAGCCGGGACTGCAGTCGGTGGCCGTGCCCATCATGGACCGCAGCGGCCGCGTGATCGCCGCGATGAACGTCAGCGGCCATGCCAACCGCTTCACGCGCGAGGAAATGCTGGCGGCATTCCTGCCGCCCCTGCGCCGCGCGGCCGACCAGATCAACCACGCCCTGCTGCGCCGTTAGGCAAGGCAGGGGGCGGATGTGGGCGGCAGGCTGGCGCATGGCTGGCCTCAGATGGGCGCGACGCCCAGCGTCGTGCCGCCGCAGACGTACAGCATCTGGCCGGTGACGAAGCCGTTGTCCGGGGACAGGAAGAACATCGCGGCGCGCGCCACGTCTTCGGGCGTGCCCAGGCGCTTGACCACGATGCTGTTGATGATGCGTTCGGTCTGCGGCGCGCCTGCCGGATTGCTCTTGGTGAACAGGTCGGTGGCGATGGGGCCGGGACCGATGGCGTTGACGGTGATGCCGTCGCCGCCCAGTTCCATGGCCAGCGTGCGGGTCAGGCCCACCAGGCCGGCCTTGGTGGCCGAATAGACCACGCGGTCCGGCTTGCCCAGCGCCGCGCGCGAAGACATGTTCACGATGCGGCCGAAGCCGGCTTCGCGCATGGCGGGCAGCGCGGCTTGCACCAGGATCAGCGCGGTGCGCAGGTGCAGGTTGACCACATAGTCCAGGTCTGCCAGCGTGGCCGTGTCGGCCGTGCCGGGGCGGGTGGCGCCGGCGTTGTTGACCAGGCCCACGATGTTGTAGGCCGCGGTCACTTCGCCAGCGACTTCCTTGGTGCGCGCTTCGTCGGTCAGGTCGGCCTGATACGACACCAGTCCCGCGGGCGGGTTCTCGGGCAGCTTGTAGTCGATGTTGACGACCTTGTGCCCCGCATCCAGCAGCATGCGGATGATCGCCGCCCCGATCCCGGCGCTGCCGCCGGTCACGAGATACGCAGTAGGTTTGCTCATATCGGTTCCGTTCCTAAAGTAAGCACGTCGGTCAGTGGGTGAGATAACCCCAGAGCAGGACCGCAGTGATGTGGATCACGCCGACCCACAGCATCATGATGACGGTATAGCCCATCACATCGCGCAGCTTGAGCTTGGACAGCGCCAGGGCCGGCAGGATCCAGAAGGGCTGCACCAGGTCGTTCCAGGCATTGCCCAGCATGACGGCCATGGTGGTCTGGTTCAGCGCGCTGCCGATTTCCTTGGCGGCGTCGATCATGAACGGACCCTGGATGACCCAGTGGCCGCCGGCGGACGGCGCGAAGAAGTTGATGACGAACGAGCTGATCAGGCCCCAGAACGGCAGCGACTCGGGCGTGGCCACGTCGACGAATACTTGCGAGATCGTGGTGACCAGGCCGGAGGCGGCCATGATGGCCATGATGCCGGCGTAGAAGGGGTATTGCAGGATGATGCCGGAGATCGTCTTGATGCCTTCGGTCAGCTTGGCCACGTAGGCGGCCGGCGTGCCCAGCAGGATGATGCCCAGGAACAGGATGATGAAGTTGATCAGGTTCAGGTCCAGCGAGCCGCCGTCCATGAAGTGGAACGTGACGTAGGCAATGCCCAGCGCGCCGATCAGCAGGCTCAGGATGCGGCTGTTGTTCAGCTTCGAGGCGATGGTGCCTTTTTCCAGCATGTCTTCGCCGGCGTTGGAAGCGTTGGCGTCGCGGTCGATGCCCGGGTCCACTTCAACAATCTTCTCGCCCTTCTTCGGGTGCAGCCAGGCGTTCAGCAGCGGCAGCGTGATGATGATGACCAGGCTGGTGATCAGCATGGGCACCGAGAAAATGGTTTCCGACAGCGGGATGGTGCCCATCTGCTTGGCGGTGGGGTGGCCGGGGGTGGCGACCAGCACGGGGATGCTGGCCGACAGGCCCAGGCCGTACATGGTGAAGCCGCTGTAGGCCGCGGCGATGATCAGGGGGTAGTGCACGCCCTTGACTTTCAACGCCAGCTTCTTGGCAACGATGCCGCCGATGACCAGGCCGAAGCCCCAGTTCAGGTAGCTGCCGATGCCGCCGACCAGCGTCGCCACGATGATGGCGGTGTGCGGCTTGTGCACATGGCTGACGATGCGGTTGAGCAGGCGGTCGGTCAGCGGCGCGGTGGCCAGCACGTAGCCCATCGCCAGGATCACGGCCATCTGGGTCGTGAAAGCCAAGAGGCTCCAGAAGCCCTTGCCCCAGGCGCGGGTGACGTCGCCGATGCTTTGGCCTTCGATGCCCATGGCCAGCAGCACAGTGAGCAAAGTCAGCGCGATCGCGAAGACGAAGGGGTCGGGCAGATACTTGCGCATCAGCTCCGTAAAGAATGAAGCCAGTTTATTCATGATGCCTCCTACAAACTCCGATAAGGCCAAGTTTTCTCGCGTCTTGCGCCGCCCGGCGCCGGGTGTCGGCGGGGGCGGGTGGGACGATTGCTTTCTTTGTGTGGTTGGGCTTGTGGCCCGCTGGCGCTGGTGGCGGGATGCCCCGCGCCTTATGTAGTGAATTCGTGTCGGCGCGGCCGTCAGGAGCCGCTGGCCTTGTCGTTGAGCCAGGCGGCCAGTTCGCCGAGCGCGGCGCTTTTCTCGCGCAGCACGCGTTCGCGGCGTTCGGGGCTCCATGTATAGAAGCCCTGGCCGCTCTTGGCGCCGATCTGGCCGCTTTCGACCTTGCTCTTCAGCAGTTCGGAGGGTTCGGTACGGTTTTCCAGGTCTTTGTAGAGGTAGCTGGCGATCGCGTAGTGCACGTCGATGCCGTTCATGTCGCGCTGTTCCAGCGGGCCCGACAGGGCCAGGCGGATGCCCAGGCTCCACTTGACCACTTCGTCGATGTCTTCGGCGCTGGCCACGCCCTTTTCCAAGAGCGAAATGGCTTCGCGGGCCAGGGCGTGCTGGATGCGGTTGGCGATGAAGCCGGGGATGTCCTGGCGCACCAGCACCGGGCGCTTGCCGGCAAAACGCAGCGTGGCCATGACCTGGGCGACGGTGTCCTCAGAGGTGCCGTCGTTGCGCACCACTTCCACCAGCGGAATCACGTCGGCGGGCGTGAAGAAATGGGTGCCCACGAAACGGTCGCGGCGCACCACCGCGCTGGCGATGGCGTTGATGGACAAGCCCGAGGTGTTGGTGGCGAAGAGGGTGTGCGCGGGACACAGGGAATCGAGCTTGGCGAAGATGCCGCGCTTGAGCTCCAGGTTTTCCGGCACGGCCTCGATCACCAGATCGCTATTGCAAGCGGCTTCCAGCCCGGGCGCGACTTGAATGCGCTGCATCGCTTCCTGGACGTTGCCGGGAGCGTAGACATTCAGCTGGCGGTCTATGGTCTGCAGCGCGCGTTCCAGCGCACCTGCCATCGGGTCGATCAGGACGACGTTCAAGCCCTTCGAGGCGAACAGCGCGGCGATGCCGCTGCCCATGGCGCCTGCGCCGACGATGGCGAGATTCTTGAGGGGAGTATCCATGATGGTTCGCTCGATGCTGACACGCCGGGCTTGCGGGCGGACACGTGCGGAACCAGGGTGCTTTCTGTCTCTTCCGGAGTGCCTTCCTGTGCGCCTGGCCAGAAAAATCGTTTTGTTCTATATGCGAACATTTGTGCGTATATAGAATTTCTGAAAGAGATAGTACTAAAAGTCGCGGGGGGCGGACAAATGGGGGATTTTTGGTGTCCGACTGGTGGACGGTGTGCGGGCCCAGGCTCTGTCGGGAGCGTGGGCCGGTCTGGTCTTACCAGCGATAGGTGGCGGTGCCTATCACCCGGCGCGGTTCGCCGTAGAAGCAGCCGTAGGTGCAACTGCCGATATAGGTCTTGTCGGTCAGGTTGGACGCGTTCAGCGCGAACTTCCATGGCCCCGTCGCGTAGCTGATCATGGCGTCGAACAAGGTGAAGGACGGCACCTCCACGGGCATGCCATGCGCCATGCCGCGCGTGCTGCCCACATAGCGCAGCCCCGCGCCGATTCTCAGGCCCGGCAGGCCGAAGCCGCCGAAGCCGTAGTCGCCCCATAGCGAGAACTGGTTGTAGGGGACCGAGTTCAGGCGTTTGCCCTCCTCGTCGGGCTGCAAGGGGCTGGCCTTGAGCGTGCGCGCGTCGGTGTAGGCGTAGGCGGCGATCAGGTTGGCATTGCGGCCGATGCGGGTGCGCGCCTCCAGTTCCAGGCCGCGGGTCCGCGCCTCGCCGGCCTGTATCTGGTAGGACGTGTCCAAGGGGTCGGTCACGGTCATGTTCTTGCGGGTCAGCTGGTAGACCGCCGCCGAGAGCATGGTGTCCGAGCCGGCGGGCTGGTAGCGCAGACCGGCTTCGTACTGCTGGCCGGTGGTGGGCTGGAAGCGGCTGCCCTGGCGGTCCTGGCCGCTGGTAGGCTCGAACGATTCGCTATAGCTCAGGAACGGCGCCAGCCCGTTGTCGGCCAGGTAGACCAGGCCGGCGCGGCCGGTGAAGGCCTTGCTCTTTTCGCCGTCCGCATATTTTTCGTCGGTGAAGAAGTTGCGCTCGTCGACCGTGACCCAATCCTGGCGTCCGCCCAGCAGGACGACCCATTTGTCGGCGATCTTGATCTGGTCCTGAAGGTAGATGCCCAGGCGCTTCATGTCCGTGACGGACGAGGACCCGGGGAACGGCGCGACGGGGCCTAGCGGCAAGCCATACACGGGATCGTACAGGTCGATGTTGTTGTTGCTGCGGATATAGCGTTCGGTTTCGTGTTTGGGCAGCGAGTAGTCGATGCCCGCCAGCAGCGTGTGGCGCACCATGCCGCTGCCCACCTCGTACTGCAAGGACGTATCGGAGATCAGGGCGGAAGAGCGGTCCCAGCGCGGCATGGCGCCGCGGTCGGCGGTCCAGCGCTGGTCGGGCGCGAGCTGCCAGATGTCGGTGGAGTGATAGGTGCTGTCCGCATGGAAATAGCGCGCGCTGTTGCGCAGTTTCAGCTGGCTGTTGAAGGCGTGTTCGAACAGATAGCCGATCGAATAGCGCTCCATGTTGAACTTGTCGAAACCGGGCTCGCCGGTAAAGCGGTTGCGTGGGATCCGGCCGTTGACGTTGGGGAGCACCGTGCCTTGCGCGGGCAGGCCATAAACGTAGACGGTATGGTCCTTCTGGTACTCCGCAAGCAGCGTCAGCGAGGTGGCGGCGCTGGGCTGCCACGTGATGGCAGGCGCGATGTAGGTCCTGTCGTCTGGCACGTGGTCGATGAACGTATCGCTGTCGCGCAGCAAGGCGGTCAATCGGTACGACCACTTGCCTTCTTCATCCAGCGCGCCTCCGAAATCGCCGGAGATCTGCTTGCGGCTGTAGTTGCCCGCTTCCACGTTCAGTTCGCGCAGCGGTTCCACGGTGGGGCGTTTGCTGACCGTATTGATGATGCCGCCGGGCGACGCGGAGCCGTAGAGGACGGAGGATGCGCCCTTGAGGAACTCGATGCGCTCCAGCCCGTACACCTCCTGCCGCCCGTTGTAGATGTTCACGGTGTACAGCATGCCGTCGCGATAGTAGTTGCCCAGGTTGCTGCGGAAGCCCCGCAGGAACAGGCTGTCGGACGTGCGGTCCATGCCTTCCGCGCGGCTGACGCCCGCCACGTAGCCCAGCGCATCCTGAATGCTCTGCGATTTCAGGGTGTCGATTTCTTCCGCGCCCACGACGGAGATGGATTGCGGCGTTTCGATGATGGGCGTGTCGGTGCGGGTGCCGGTCGCGCTGAGCCGGGCCGCGTAGCCATGCAGCGGTCCGGTGGCGGTTTCCGCGGTCTGCGCGGTGACGGTCACGGCTTCGAGGGTGGTGGCGTCGTGGTGCGAGGCCGGAGCGGGGCGCAGCGTGTAGCTGCCGTTGCTTTCCCGCAGGGCTTGCAGGCCTTGGCCGCGCAACAGTTCGGCGAAGCCTTCGCGCACCGAATAGCTGCCTGACAGGCCGTTGCTGCGCTTGCCATGCAGCAGCGTGGCGTCCATGCTCAGTTCGACGCCGGCTGTGCTGGCATAGGCATTGAGCACCTGGCTCAGCGGGCCGCCGGGGATGTCGTAGCTGCGCCTGGCCTCGGCGCTCAACGTTTGCGCGGCGGCGGGCGCGGCCGGGATGGCGCAGAGCGCGGCGCTGCACGACAACGCCAGGCGCATCAGGTGGCGCGTCGCGTGGCGCAGCGTTGGCGTTGTTGACGCGTGGGCGCGCGACGTGGAATGTGGATGACGGGACATGAGGCGATGCCTTGCGGTTCGTGCTGGAGAAGTAGGGGGTTCACCCTGTATCCCGAGCAAGAAGGCAGAATCCGTAAGCGTCGCCTCGGAAAAGTTGTAACGGCTGCTGCCGATTGGCCGTCATCCCGACGCCTGCACCGTCACCCAGTACCGTGTCCGGTAGGTCACTGCCACCGGGAGCGCCCGCCTTAGATTGTCCAGCGCCCGGTCCGTGTCGCGCACGGAAAAGACGCCGCTCACCAGCAAGCCCGCGACCTGCGCGTCGCAGCGCAGCAGGCCCGGTCGGTAGCGTGCCAATTCCGCCAGGAAATCATCCAGGCGCATGGCGTCGGCGATGAGCACCCCGCGGCTCCAGGCCGCCGCACTTTCCTCCACGGGGCTGGGAGCGGCGGCTCCATCTGCCGAAAAGCGCGAGCCCTGGCCGGCTTGGAGCAGGACTGCCTGCTCCGGCGCACCGGCGGGGCGGATTTCCACGGCGCCTTCGAACACGGCCACGCGGGAGGTTTCGGCATCGTCCCTGACCGAAAACCGGGTGCCCAGCGCCTGGACGGAGCCGTGCCGGCTGCGCACCCGGAACGGCCGGGCCAGGGCGGCGGGATCTGGCGCGGTGGCGACCAGTATTTCCCCGGCGCGCAGCACCACCAGGCGTTCGTTCTCGGAGAACCTCAGGTCGATGGCGGTGGCGGTGGACAGTGTCACGCTGGAGCCGTCCGGCAGCGTGATGGTCCTGATCTCTCCCGTGGCGCTGCGGTAATCGGCCGTGGCGGCTTGCCAGGAGTCGGTGCCGCGCAGGACGTAGCCCACGCCCACGATGGTTGCGCCCAGCCCCAGCAGGCTGATCGCGCGGCGCCGCGAGACGCCTGCCGGGCGTTTGCGCAGAGCGTGGCTAGCGGCCTGCGGCGATACGCTGCCGAGCTTGTCTTCGAATGCCAGCAACCGTTGCCAGGCCAGTTCATGGTCGGCATGTTGCGCGCGCCAGCGGGCGCAATCGGCCTGGTCAACCGGCTTGGCGTCTTCCGACCATAGACGGGCCATCCATTCGGCTGCGCGCTGCACGATGGCAGGGTCGATGGCCCGATTGAGATTCTGGGGACTTGCCGGGATGGCGGACATGCGCGGTCAGCCGCCAGGGGCCGCGTGCAAGGCCTGGTAGCAGGCCAGGAGCGCGCAAGCCACGTATTTCTCCACCGACGACACCGACACGGCCAGCCGCGACGCGATGTCGCGGTAGCTCAAACCGTCGAGTTTGCGCAGCAGCAGCGCCTCGCGCGCCTTGGCTGGCAGGCCCTGCAACACGGCGTCGATCTCGACCAGGGCCTGTACCGCCAGCGCGCGGGCTTCTTCCGACGGCGCATGCGCCTGCGGCAAACCGGCAAGGGCTTCGAGATAGGCGGTTTCGATCTGGCGGCGGCGGTAGAGGTCGATCACCAGGCCGTTGGCGACCTGCGCCAGATGCTGACGCGACTGGTGCGGCTCGGGCAGCCGGCCAGTGTGCAGGATGCGCAGATAGGTGTCGTGCGCCAGATCCGCCGCGTCGAACGCATTGCCCAGCCTGCGGCGCAGCCAGCTTCTCAGCCAGCTGTGATGATCGGCATACAGGCCTTCGATGCCCTGCTGCGTTGCGGATTGGTTGGTCGACATGCGGGCCCCTGCAACGCGTGAAGGCGGCAAAAATGGCGTGGGTAAAAGATGAGAATCAGACTCATTCTATACCGCGCGCCATTTCACCAGCAATGCGCTAGCCCGAGTTGCGCAGCCCCGCCGCAATCCCGTTGATGGTCAGGTGGATGGCGCGCTGCACGCGCTTGTCGACCTCGGCCTCGGGATGCTTCTGCGCCGCGCGGTGGCGGCGGATCAGGTCGATCTGCAGGTAGTTGAGCGGATCGATATAGGCGAAGCGCTCGCGCAGCGACGCCTGCAGCGTGGGGTTGTCGGCCAGCAGCTCGCGCTGGGTCAGCAGCTTGAGCATGGCCAGCGTGCGGCCGTGCTCGGCGCTGATGGCGCCGAAGATGCGTTCACGCACGCCGCGCTGCGGCACCAGCTGCGCGTAGCGCGCGGCGATCGCCAGGTCGGACTTGGCCAGCACCATTTCCATGTTGGACAGCAGCGTGCGGAAGGCGGGCCAGTCGCGCGCCATTTCGCGCAGCTGGGCCAGGCGGCCGCGGCGCGAGCGGGGCGCGTCGGGCGCGCCGGTTTCCAGATAGGCTTCGATGGCCGAGCCCATGCCGTACCAGCCGGTCAGCATCAGGCGGCATTGCGCCCAGGAAAAGCCCCAGGGGATGGCGCGCAGGTCTTCGATGCGCTGGCCCTTCTTGCGCGAGGCGGGACGCGAGCCGATGTTCAGGCCAGCGATTTCGCTGATGGGCGTGGCGGCGAAGAAGTAGTCGGCGAAGCGCGGGGTGTCGTAGACCAGGCCGCGGTAGGTGCGCTGCGCGGTTTCGGACATGAAGGACATGGCCGGACCGTGCTGGGCCATGTGCGCGTCTTCGGCGCTGGTGGCTTCGGCGCGCGGCGCCAGGCTGGATTCCAGCGTGGCGGCGACCAGCAGTTCCAGGTGCCAGCGGCCGACTTCGGCGTCCTTGTACTTGCTCTGGATGACCTCGCCCTGTTCGGTCAGGCGGATCTGGCCGGCCACGGTGCCCGGAGGCTGCGCCAGGATGGCGTCGAAGCTGGAGCCGCCGCCGCGTCCGACCGAGCCGCCGCGGCCGTGGAACAGGCGCAGCCGCACATTGCGGGCCGAGAACACGTCGACCAGCGCGCGTTCGGCCTGGTAGAGCGACCAGTTGGACGTGAGGAAGCCGCCGTCCTTGTTGCTGTCCGAATAGCCCAGCATGACTTCCTGCGCGCCGTTCTGCGCCAGCTTCACGCGCTGGCGGATTTCCGGCAGGTCCAGCCAGGCGGCCATGATGTCGGCGCCGCGCTCCAGGTCGGGAATGGTCTCGAACAGCGGCACGACCATCAGGCCGTCCTCGGGCTGGATCTCCTGGCCGGCGGGGGCGATGAGGCCGGCTTCCTTCTGCAGCACCATCACTTCCA
>JALDYL010000054.1:0-26736 GCA_032153965.1 Achromobacter sp.
CGACCACGTCCGCGTCGTTGTACTCGGGCGTGACTTCGTACCCTTCGGTGCGCAGCTGGGTCAGGATGCGTTCGGAGTCGACCAGGGCTTTGGGACAGCCCAGGGAAACGAACCCCACGCGTGGGGTTCGGCCGCCGGCGTTGGCGGCGGCGATGGTGTCGGCCAGGGTGGAGGCGGCGGACGCGTTCGCGTCAGCGCTGTTGGCCTTGCCGGGGCCCTTGCCAGGCCGGGAGGTTTCGAGGATTTCCAATGTCGTTCACCAAAAAATCGCGCGGCAAGCGTGTCGCGCGGCGGATGTGTTGTTCGTGTCGGGCGAGGCCGGGGCGGCAGGCCTCAAGATTCAGCGTGTTCGTCGGTGCGCCACGGGGGCAGTTCTCGCAGGGTCTCGGGATGCAGCATCGCTACCTGCAGCAGGGTCTTCGCCGCGCCCGAGGGGGTGCGCCGTCCTTGCTCCCAATCTTGCAGCGTGCGTACGCTCACGCCCAGCAGTTCAGCGAAATCGGTTTGCGGCAGGCCCACGCGGTTGCGTGCTTCGCTGATATGCGACGCCTGCCACGATGCGCCGCGCGCCGTCGGGGCAGCATTCTTCATGGCTCTTCAAAAGTCGGGCGGCGCCTGTGCGGGGCGTCCCAGGGGTTCAGGCCTTCTTACCATGATGGTGGTGAAGGCGAATTTTTAATTATACGGCATTGCCGTAGGTCAATTCTGGGGGAAAGATCTGGAAAACCTCGGCGGGCGCCGGCTGGCGTCAAGTGCGCCCCGAAATTTCAGACCCGCCTCAGCCGAGGTCCGAAGAAATCCAGGAATGCGCGGATCTTCGCCGGCGGATCGCGCGACTGGACCAGGGCGATCAAGGGAACCGTCCCGAAGTCCCAGTCGGGCAGGACGCGCACCAGATCGGCGTCGTCCAATTGCCGTTCGACGGCATTCAGCACGGGGATGGGCGCGATCCCCAGGCCTGCCGCCGCGAACCGGGCCAGCAGGCCGAAATTGTTTGCCGACAGCGGCCCGCCTACCTCGACCGCCGCGGTGTCCCGGCCGCGATTCAGGCGCCAGAGAGAATCATGCCGGTTCTGGCTGAAGCGCAGGCACGCATGCCGCCGCAGGTCGGCCACGGTCGCGGGCGTGCCATGGGCGGACAAGTAGGTCCGCGTCGCAAAAAGAAAGCAATTGAATTCGGCGACGCGCCGCCCGATCAGGCTGGAGTCCGGCTGTTCGCCCAGCCGCAAGACGATATCGTAGGGATTTTCGATCGGATCCACCGGTTTCGTGCTGAGGTCGAATTCGCATTCGATGCTCGGATACTGGCGAAGAAATTCGTTGGCCACCGGGGGCAGGATCAACTGGCCTATCCCCGCCGGCATGGATACCCGCAGCCTGCCCGAGGGCACCTCGCGCATGTCGCTCAGATGCTGGTGCGCGGCATAAATGCCTTCGACGATGGGCCTGCAGCGCGCCAGATAGGCGCGGCCGAAGTCGGTCAGCGTCAGTTGACGGGTCGTGCGCTGAAACAGCGGCGCGCCGAGCTGCCGCTCCAGATAGGCCAGCCGGCGCGACAGGGTGGAGCTGGGAGTGCCGAACCTGTCGGCCGCCCGGGAAAAGTTTCCGCTGTCCGCGACGCGCACGAACACGGCGAGATCATTGAGCTGGATATCCATGGGGTCCACCCCTCCCCGCGAGGGATGTTTTTTCTTTGGGGGAGATGGTAGTCCGAGTTGTCGCCCCAGAAATGGAAGACAGCATTCCATTTGTGCATGGGTTGAACGGCCGTGGGTGTGTCCGATATTTTCGAGGGGACAGTGCGGAGCCTCACCTCCAGCCGCGGTCCCAGGAAGGCGTCAAGTCGATCGCGAATGTCGGCTGCTCCAGTACACATCCGATAAACCCAGCCGCCGGTTCGCGTCGCGGGCCAGCACGAACATCAGATCAGAAAGCCGGTTGAGGTACTGGCGCACCGTTGGGTTGAGGCCTCCGGTGCGGGCCAGCGCCACCACCGCGCGTTCGGCGCGGCGGCAGACGGTGCGGGCCATGTGGAATTGCGCCGATGCGCGCGAGCCGCCCGGCAGGATGAATTCCTTCAGGGGCGGCAGGGCGGCGTTGTAGTGTGCGAGACGGCTGTCCAGATGGGCGATCTGTGCCTCGTCCAGCGCGCGATGCCCGGGGATGCAGAGCTCGGCGCCCATGTCGAACAGGTCGTTCTGGATGACGTGCAGATCCGCCGCGACGTCGTCGGGCAGATTTTCCGCAAGCAATACGCCGATGATGCTATTCAGTTCGTCCACATCGCCCAAGGCGGCGATGCGAGGGGCGTCCTTGGGCGTGCGCGAGCCGTCGCCCAGTCCGGTGGTGCCGTCATCGCCGGTGCGGGTGGCGATGACGGATAAGCGGTTGGCCATGGTTTTCTTCCTGGGTCGGGCCGCGCGCGGGGCGCGTAGGCGTCTGATGGGGGCGGGCCCCTTGTCTTAGATGGAGCGTCCGCCGTCGACCGGGACTTCGACGCCGGTCAGGAAGCGCGCTTCGGCACTGGCCAGGAATACGGCCACGTTCGCCACGTCGTCGGGATCGCACATCCGTCCCAGCGGTATCGTCGACACGAAGCGGGCCCGGTTTTCGGCGTTGTCGGCCACGCCCATGAAGTCGTTGAGCAGCCCGGTGGGCGCCATGACTGGCGAAATGAGATTGACGCGGATACCGTCCGAGGCGAGTTCGGCGGCCATCGACTTGGTCATGACCCTGACTGCGCCCTTCGAACTGTTGTACCAGGTCAGGCCGGGACGCGGTCGGATGGCGCCCACCGAGCCTACATTGATGATCACGCCGTCCTTCTTCTCCCGCATCAGGGGAATGACCGCCTGCGCCATAAGATAGATCGACTTCACGTTGACCGCGAAAACGCGGTCGAAGGTCGCTTCGTCCACGTCCAGCATGGGTTGGTTGCGGTGCGTGGTGCCGGCGTTGTTGATCACCACGTCGGGCGCGCCGAAACGCGCCACGCAATGGCGCACCATGGCCTGCACCTGGTCGCCGTTGCTGACGTCGCAGGCGACGGCGCTGCCGTTTTCGCCCAGCTCCTTGGCGACCCGCTGGGCGGCTTCGAGATTGAGGTCGGCGAGGACGACTTTGGCGTTTTCCTTGGCATAGGCGCGGGCGATGGCGGCGCCGAAGCCGCTACCCGCTCCCGTGACGATCGCGATCTTGTTGCTCAATCCGGACATGATGGCATTCCTTATGCGTAGTGTTGAACAATGGTCTTGGTCGTACTCATTTCTTCCAGGGCGAGAAACCCCTTCTCGCGGCCGTAGCCGCTTTTCTTGACGCCGCCGAAGGGCAGTTCCACGCCGCCGCCCGCGCCGTAGCAATTGATGAATACCTGGCCGCTGGCGATACGCTGCGCCAAGCGGGACTGGCGGCTGCCGTTCTCCGTCCAGACGCCCGCGACCAGGCCGTAGTCCGTCGCATTGGCCAGCCGTACGGCGTCGTCCTCGTCGCTGAACGGCATGATCGACAGCACCGGGCCGAAGACTTCCTGGCAGGCCAGGCGGTGTTCGCGGGGGACCGGGCCAAACAGGGCCGGCTTGACGAAGTACCCGTCGGCGGGCAGGTCCGGCGCCAGGCTGCCTTGCGCAAGCATCGGCACGCCCATGGCGGCAGCCTCGGCGATGAAGGCCTGCACCTTGTCGCGTTGCCGTGCGTTGATCAGCGGACCGCAGTCCAGATCCATCTGCGGCGTGCCAACCTTCAGCGCCGCGAAACGGGTCGCGATGATATCGACGAAGCGGTCATGAATGCCCTGCTGCACCAACAGGCGGCTGCCGGCAGAGCAGGTCTGGCCCGCGTTCTGGATGATGGCCCGGACGATGATGGGTGCGGCCTTGGCCAGGTCCGCGTCGTCGAATACGATTTGCGGCGATTTTCCGCCCAGTTCCAGCACGCAGGGCACATGGTTGCGCGCGGTGGCTTGCTGGACCTGGATGCCGACTTCCGGGGACCCGGTGAAGGTCGCGAAGTTGATGCCGGGGTGCGAGGTCAGCGCCGCGCCGGCTTCCGCGCCGTAGCCCGTCACAATGTTGAGCGCGCCAGGTGGAAGGCCGGCTTGCAGCGCCAGCTCGCCCAGCTTCAAGGCAGTCAGGCAGGCATCCTCGGAGGGCTTGACCACCGCCGCGTTGCCCATGGCCAAGGCCGGCGCCAGCGTGCGCCCCATCATTTGCGCGGGATAGTTCCAGGGAATGATGTGGGCCGTGACGCCGTGCGGAATGCGGACCACGCTGACGTTGTGGCCGGCCAGGTAAGGAATGGTCTGCCCGTGCACCTTGTCGGCCGCGCCGCCATAGAACTCGAAGTAGCGGGCCACTGCCCCGGCGTCCGCGCGCGCCACGGACATGGGCTTGCCGGTATCGCGCGCCTCCAAGTCGGCCAGTTCTTCGCCATGGTCCAGGATGAGTTGCCCCAGGCGTTGCAGGATCCGGCCGCGTTCGGTCGCCGTCATGCTGCCCCAGGCGCCTTCCACCGCCCGCCGCGCCGCGGCGACCGCCAGCTCCACGTCCGCCGCCCGGCCGCGCCCGATCCGCGTGAAGGCCTCCCCGCTGCAGGGATCGAGGACATCTATCGTTTCGCCGTCGAGCGCATCGACCCACCGGCCGTCGATCAACAATTTGTTCACGCGCTGCTCCTTGAAGTTGAGACGGCGGCAGCGGCCATGAAGGCGCGCCGCCACCGGCGGCTACACGTCGTCAGGCCTGCGAGCGGATGCCTTCGGGCTCGACTTCGCTCATGAACTTGGGATCGTTGTAGTGGTACAGATCGTCCAGGTAGGGCACGAAGAAGTCGTAGAAGGAGCGGGAGTCGTACTTGGCCTTTTCGCCCGGCTTGACACAGGCCGGGATGGGGCCGACGCTGGCGTCGTCGTCGGGGTAGAAGAAGAACGTGAGCGCGTAGCGCTTCATCGGCGGATTGACCACGCGGTGGGGCGTGGCGATGAAGCGGTCATTGGACAGGCGGTTGAGGACCTGGCCGGTGTTCACGATCAGCGCGTCCTTGACGTAGGTGACGTTGAGCCATTCCTTGGACGGCGTCATGACCTGCAGGCCGGGCACCGGCGTCATAGGCAGCAGCGTCAGGAAACTGCCGTCGGAGTGCGGGGCCAGGGCGTACTGGCCTTCCTCCATGCGTTCTTCCGGATGGTAATAGGCGCAGCGCTGGTAGTATTCCGGCGCCCTGAACATGTTGCTGAAATACTCGGCCGGCAGATCCAGCGCCCGCGCATAGATCGGCAGCAGCTTGAGCGCGAGCGCCTCCATGGAGGTCTGGTACTTGAACAAGGTCTTGCGGAACTCGGGCAGGCTCTCGGGCCATTGGTTCAGGCCACGATGCCGGACGTTGGCCACCACCTTGGGATCATCGGCTGCGCGGTTGCGCATGAAGAGCCAGGCGGCGTTGGTGTCTTTCTTGGTGTTGAGCGCGATCTTTTCCTTGATCGCGGTCGATTGCAAGATCGATGCCTTGGGCGGCAGGTAGCCCTGGTGATGGAAGCCGACCCGGTGCCTGAGCTTCTCTTCCATTGGGATCTCGAAGAGCTGGGCGGTCTGACGGAACGATTCGTCGATGAGTTCCTGCGGAATGCCATGGTTGACGATGGCGAAGAAGCCCAGGTTCTCCTGGATCCAGCGCACGTCCGCCGCCAACTGCTCGAGCGCGCCGGGCTCGCCGGCCAGATAGGGGCCGACATCGAGGATGGGCAGTCCCTTGCCGCTCTCGATGGCTTCCCTGACGTTTTCCGAAGCGCTTACCTGATTCACTGAAGTAGTCATGATCGATGTCTCCTTGATGTATTGGCAATTACCCAACCACTCTGGTCTTCAAACACTCGGACGGCGTTTTCATCAGTTCCAGAACTTGCACTTGGATTCCGCCTTGGAGGCAAACGCCTGCTCTCCCGGAATCATCTGCACCTGCTTGTAGTAGTCCCAAGGCCCCTTGGATTCGGCCGGGCTCTTGATTTCCATGAGCCGCAGATCGTGGACCATGCGGCCGTCCTCCCGGATGTAGCCGTTCTGGGTGTACATGTCGTTGATTTTGTCCTTCCTCATCTGCGCCATCACGTCCTCGGCCTGGCTGGTGGCCGCGTGCTGGACGGCTTGCAGATAATGCAGCGTTGCCGAGTAGCTGGCCGCCTGCATGCTGGTCGGCATCTTGTTCATCTTCTGCTGGAAGCGGGCGGCCCAGGCGCGCGATTTGTCGTCCGAGTCCCAGTACCAGGCCTCGGTCAGGTTGATGCCGCGGGTCTGCTCCAGGCCCAGGGCGTGGACGTCGGTGATGAACAGCATCAGGCCCGCCAGCTTCATCGACGAAGACAGGCCGAACTCGCTCGCGGCCTTGACGGAGTTGATGGTGTCCGCGCCGCCGTTGGCCAGTCCCAGGACCTGTGCGCCCGAGGCCTTGGCCTGCAGCAGGAAGGACGAGAAGTCGGGCGTGGACAGGGGATGGCGCACGCTGCCCAGCACGTTGCCGCCATTGGCCTTGACGACCTCCGTGGTCTCTTTTTCCAGCGACTTGCCGAAGGCGTAGTCGACCGTCAAGAAGTACCAGGTCTTGCCGCCCTGGCGGGTCATGGCGGTGCCGGTTCCGCGGGCCAGCGCCACCGTGTCGTAGAGGTAATGCACGGTGTAGGGCGAGCATTCCTCGTTGGTGAGCTGGGCCGCGACGCCGCCCGTGACGATGACGATCTTCTTTTTCTCCGCCGCGACCGTGGCGATGGCCAGACTGGTGCCCGAGCTGGGGCCGCTGATGATCATGTCCACGCCTTGCGTATCGAACCAGCCGCGGGCCGCGGTCGCCGCGACGTCGGGCTTGGCGGAGTGATTGGACGTCACGACTTCGATCGCCTTGCCGTTGACCTTGCCGCCGAAATCGGCGATGGCCATCCTGACCGCTTCGGTGATGCCGGCGCCGCCCATGTCTGAATAGATGCCAGACATGTCGGCCAGCACGCCGATCTTTACCACGTCGCCGCTCGCCTGGGCCCATCCGGGGGTACAGGACGCGATGCAGAACAGGGACGCCATGATGCGGCGGCCCGATGGCGGGAGCTTGCGCAACGAACAGCTATAGGAAGAACTTTTCATTCCTGTCTCCTGGAGTTCGGTTCCGCCGGCGTTATGTCGTCGGTCGGTTGGTCCATCGTGCTGCGGCGCAGCGTCAGGACCTTCTGCAACTGCGTCGGGTCTGCCATGTGGCTGGCTACTGCGTGGCAGTAATCCCACAGCGTCTCGTCGACGTTGGCGCCCAGCTGTACTGCGCTTTCCAGCCGCAGGACGGCCAGGCGGTCATGCTTGAATCTCACACTGCGCTGCAACAGGGACAGCGCGGCCGAGCGCGCGTCCTGCAACTGCGTCGCCGACGCCTGGGCGCGGGTTCCCACGCGCTGCGTCTTCTTCCACGACCGGATCAGTGCGCGCGACATGGATCAATCCACCTGCGCGCCCGAGGCGCGCACCACGTCGCCCCACTTCAGCGCATCGGCCCGCAGGATTCTTGCGAACTCGTCCGGTTGCGTGATGTAGGGTTCGGCGCCCTGGGCCGCGAAGCTGGCCGCGACTTCCGGCGTGCGCAGGATGTCGTTCACATCGTTGTTGATCTTCCGGACGAGAGCCGGCGGCGTGCGTCCCGGGGCCATGAGGCCGAACCACGGATTGACATCAAAGTCCTTGAAGCCGGCCTGCGCGATGGTGGGAATGCTGTCGAATGCGGCGGCGGGACGTGCGCTGGTGACCGCGATCGGATAGAGGGTGGAACTCTTGAGGGCGCCGATGACGGACGGCAGGCTGGTGAACACCACCTGGATCCGTCCGCCCATCAAGTCCTGCAGCGCCGGCGCCGCGCCCCGGTAGGGTATGTGCGCGAGCTTGACGCCGGTGGCGGTGTTGAACATCTCGCCCAGCAGGTGATTGACCGAGCCATTGCCAGCCGAGCCATAGGTGATGTGTGAAGTGCGCGCGGCGGCGACCACCGCGGACACGGTCTTGAGCGGTGAATCCGCCTGGGTCACCATCACGAAGGGTAGGGTGGCCAGCGTTGCGACCGGCGCGAAGTCCTGAACCGGATCGAAGGCAAGCTTGCGGTACAGCGCGCCATTGATGGCCTGGGTGCCGACATAGCTCATCAGCAGCGTGTAGCCGTCGGGCGCCGCGCGGACGACCAGCTCCATGCCCACATTGCCGCCCGCGCCGGGGTGGTTTTCGACCACTACCGGCTGGCCCCATTTTGCGGTGAGCTTCTGGCCGATGAGACGGGCCAGCACGTCGGAGGCGCCGCCGGGCGTCTGCGGGACGATGATCCTGACCGGCTTGGCAGGAAATGCCGCGTCCGCGCCCGCGGCCGGTGCGGCGATGCAGACGGCGGTCAACAGCGATGCGAGCAGGCGTGGGAGCATGGCGGGTCTCCGAGGAGTCAAAAGTCGAGCGTGTTGCCGGCTGCGGCGAGTATTCGATGCATCTGCTGGCGCAAGGGAGCATCGAACAGTTCGTCGCCCGCATTGGCGATGGCATGCGCGATGCGTATTTCGAGCATGCGCCGCAGCCGGTAGCGCAGCCGCTGGGCGCGCAGGCGTTGGCGCCGCTGCGGGTCGGTGGCGCGCCAAGCCTGATGCCGGTCTATGGCTTGCGATAGCGCGCGGATCGAGTCCGGTTGCGTTGAGGAAGCCAGCAGTACCGGTGCGCGCCAGGCGCCATCGGGCTGCGGACTTACCGCGGCGATGCGCTGTATGTCGGTGGCCATTTTCTTTGCGCCCGGCAGGTCCGACTTGTTCACGACGTAGATGTCGGCCATTTCCATGATGCCGGCCTTCATGGCCTGTACCACGTCGCCGCTTTCGGGCAATAGCACCAGGACCAGCGTGTCGACCTGCGCGCGCGCTGCATATTCGGCCTGGCCGATGCCGACCGTCTCCAGCAGCACTTCGTCAAAGCCGAACTCGTCCATGATGTCGAGCATCTCGGGCAGGTTGTCGGCCAGGCCGTCGCATGTGCGGCGAGATCCGAGCGAGCGGATGTACAGGTCGCCGATGCCCGCCAGGTCGTCCATGCGGACGCGGTCGCCCAGGATCGCGCCGCCGCTCTTGGGGCTGCTCGGATCCACGGCCAGTACGCCCAGCCGTCCCGTTGGCGCGCGTTCCAGCGCCAGATGCCCGACCAGGGTGCTCTTGCCGGCGCCGGGAGCGCCGGTAATGCCGATCCGGCGCGCGGCGTGCGTCGTCGCATCGCGCAGCGCGAACCGCGCCACTTCGGCGGCATCGGCGTTGGCCATGCGCGTGAGCGCGCGGCTCAGCGCCCAGCGGTCCAGGGGCGGGGCGATCACGGGACTGTCTTCATGCTTGGAGAGGTCCGGCGCAGTCATGTCTTGACCCTGCCCAGCACTTCGTCGCCGTGTTCGTCCAGTAGCGGCGGCAGGCCATAGACGGGCGCGTATCCCTGGAAGCGGATCGGGCTGGCCACCGCCTGCAACGGCAGGTTGCCGTCGCCCAGCGCGATGACCAGTTCGCGGGCCGCGGCGATGTCGCTGGAGAGCGCGGCATTCAAGGTGCCGACTTCCGCCACTACCACGCCCAGAGGGCTCAGGCGGCGCACCCACGCGCTGGCGGGCGCCTGGCGCAGCACCTGCGCGATGGCGGTGATGACTTCGGTCCGGTGTGCGCGGCGCCCTGCCATGGTGGCGAACTTCGGGTCCGCGATCCATTCAGGGCGGCCGATTTCGCCGCAGAAGGTCTTCCAGAACTTGTCGTGGGTGATGAACAGCGTGAGCCAGCCGTCCGCCGTCGCGAAAATCTGCGCCGGCACGACATAGGGGTGCGACGAATCGGCCAGGCGTTCTATGGTTTCGCCCGCGTTCAGCGCCGCGCCCGCCAGGTAGTTGAGCTGCGATAGCATGACGTCGTACATGGCAACGTCGACCTGGCCGCCCTTGCCCTGCACGATCTTGGCCAGCAGCCCGACTGCCGCAACCAGGCCTGCCGAGTTGTCCACCGCCGAGTAACCCGCCTTGGTGGGCGGCGCCTCGGGATCGCCGGTCAGCGCCATGACGCCCGTCATCGCCTGGATGACGTAATCGTAGGCGGGGTTGTCCGCATAGGGGCCGTCCAGCCCGTAGCCGGTCAGCGCCACGCAGACCAGGCGCTGGTTCCAGCGCCGCAGCGCGTCGTAGGTGAGGCCGAGCTTGCGGATCGCCGAGGGCCGCAGGTTGGTCACCAGCGCGTGCGAGGTTTCGACGATGCGGCCCAGCGCCGCGCGTCCCTCGTCGCAAGCCAGGTCGAGCACCACGCTCTTCTTGTTGCGGTTCAGGCTGGCGAAGTAGGCGTTGTGCGGGCCCACGAAGTGGGGGCTGACGCTGCGGCCGATGTCGCCTTCGGGCGTTTCGATCTTGATGACCTCGGCGCCCATGTCGGCCAGCATCAGGCCGCAGTAGGGGCCGGCCAGCATATGGCCGACTTCGACGATCCGGATCCCCGCCAGCGGCGCGTTCATGACAAGCTCTGCGCCAAGGTGCGGACCATGTCGTCCAGCGCCATGTCGGCGGTGAAGATCGCGGCCACGCCCAGTTCTTTCAGGTAGGGCCAGTCTTCGGCCGGAATGGTGCCGCCCACGAAGACCTTCACTCCGTGCGCCCGCAGTTCGCGCAGCTGCGCCATGACTTCGGCGACCAGTTCGCGGTGGCTGCCGGACAGGATGCTCAGGCCGACAGCGTCCACGCCTTCGTCCACCGCGACCTGCGCGATCTGCAGCGGGCTGCGGCGCAGGCCGGTGTAGATGACTTCCGCGCCGGCGTTGCGCAGCGTCAGCGCGACGATCTTGGCGCCGATGTCATGGCCGTCCAGGCCGGGCTTGCCGATCAGGATACGCTTGGCCGCCAGGGCGGCAGTGGTCTGTTGGGCGCTCATAGATTCACCGGCTCCTTGAATTCGCCCCACTTTTCCTTCAGGCGCTCCACCATTTCGCCCACGGTGGCGTAGGCGTGGCAGCACTCCACGAGGTAGGGCATGATGTTCTCGTTGTCCTTGGCGGCCACGGCGGAAAGCCGGGACAGCGCGCGGTCGACCTCGGATTGGCGGCGCGTGTCCAGTACCCGCTGGTACTTCTCGAGTGCGCGTTCGGCTACGGTCGGATCCAGCTTGAAGACCTCGCCGACCTTGATTTCCTCGTCCACCTTCCTGAAGTAGTTCTGGCCGATGATCACGTTGTGGCCGGAGTCGGTGTTGAGCTTGCGTTCCAGGCCGCGCTCGGCCAGGCGCAGCTGGATCCAGCCGTCCTCGATGGCGGGGATCACGCCGCCGTAGGCGTCGATCTCGTCCATCACCTTGGCGATCTGCTCTTCCATCCGGTCGGTGTGCTGCTCCAGGAAGTAGCTGCCGCCCAAGGGATCGACCGTGCGGCCTATGCCGCTCTCGAAAGCGATGATCTGTTGCGTGCGCACGGCCAGCTCGGCCGAGAACTCGGTGGGAATCTGGAAAGCTTCGTCGAAGGCGCAGGTGAAGATGGATTGCGCGCCGCCCAACACCGCCGCCATGGTTTCCACCGCCACGCGCGCCACGTTGTTGTAGGGCTGTGGCGCCACCAGCGACGAACCGCCGCACACCACGCCGAAGCGGAAGTGCTGCGCCTTCGGGTCCTTCACGCCGTAGCGCTCCTTCATCAGGCGGGCCCAAAGCCTGCGGCCGGCGCGGAACTTGGCGATTTCGTCGAAGAAGTCCATGTGGACGTAGAAGAAGAACGACAGGCGCTTGGCGAACTTCTCGACGTCGCCGCCGCGTGCGCGCAGTTCCTCCACGTAGGCCAGGCCATTGGCCAGGGTGTAGGCCATTTCCTCGGCGGCGGTCGAGCCAGCATCGCGCACGTGGGCGCCCGCGATGCTGATCGGGTTGAAGCGAGGCGAGACTTCGTTGGAATAGAGGATCGAGTCCGCGATCAGACGCATCGAGGGGCGCACCGGGAAGATCCAGGTGCCGCGCGCCACATACTCTTTCAGGATGTCGTTCTGGATGGTGCCGGTGATTTTTTCGCGCGGCACATTCTGCTTGTCCGCCACGGCCAGATACATCGCGTAGATGATGGCGGCCGTGCCGTTGATCGTGAACGAGGTCGATATCTTCGACAGGTCCAGATCCTTGAACAGGATCTCGGCCTCGCTCAGGTTGGAGAGCGAGACGCCCACCTTGCCGATCTCCGGGCGTGCCATCGGGTGCACCGGATCCAGGCCGCACTGGGTGGGCAGGTCCAGCGCCACGGACAGGCCGGTCTGCCCCTTTTCCAGCAGGAACTTGTAGCGCTCGTTGGACTCTTCGGCGGTGCCGAAGCCCGAGTATTGGCGGATGGTCCAGAGACGGCCCTGATAGCCGTCGGGGAAGATCCCCCGCGTGTAGGGGTACTCGCCGGGCGCGCCGATACGGGCTGGGTCGACGGCGTCGGCGCCGACGCTGGTCGGCACCTCGATGCCGCTGGCGCTGGTGGAACTCAGTTGCGGCTCCATGTCGCGTGGTTCGCGGTTCTGTTCGGCGCTCATTTCGCACTCCTCGCAAGAAATGCGTCTGACGCGCGCCAGTGATCGTCGTGCAGCCAGGTATGCATCACCTGCTGCCGTTCGACGGCGCGGCGCGCCTCATACGAGGCGCCTTGGCGCCAGGCCGCGGTTTGCGCCTTGATGGCCCGCAGCACCTGCGGCGCGCAGAGACGAAGCGGCTTGAGGAAGGCTTGCATGTCCGCGCCCTCCAATCCGTCCGAGACGATGGCGTCGGCCAGGCCCCAGTCCAGCGCCAGCGGCGCGTCTATCAGTTCGCCGCGGCTCATCATGCGCATCGCGCGGGCGCTGCCCGCCAGTTGACACAGATCCACCCCGCCGCCCCATACCGACGAGATGGCCAGCCGCGCCTGGATGAAGCCGATGTGCGCGTGGCTGGCCAGCATGCGCATGTCGCACGCCAGGGCCAGTTCGGCGCCGCCGCCGATCGCGTCGCCGTTCACGTAGGCCAGCACCGGCACGGGGCAACTGCGCACTGCGTCCAGCGCCGCGCGGGACTGCTCGGCCATGTCCGTGGTGGCCGCTACGTCGCGCACCTCGGCCAGTTCCACCAGATCGCCGCCAGCGGCAAAGTACCGGTCGCCGGCGCCGGTCAGGACGATGAAGCGCGTGTCCGTCCGCCTGCCCGCCGCAAGCACCGCCTGCCCGAGTTCGGCGAGTACCTTGCGTGCAAGCGCGTTGTGCTTGTGCGGCCGCTCAATGGTGATCCACACCTCGCCGCCGGCGCGCTCTTCTACCGCGATGTCCTTGTTCGTCTGCACGCTTTCTGATCTCCGTCGAGGTGTGTTGCGTGCTGAGGATGGTATGAAGCAAAATATTCGGGAACAAGGACAGTTGTTCGGTATTACGAACAAAATCATGCGGCAAATCGGGAGCGGAACGGATTTATCGGATTTATTCAGCGGGCTGAATTACGGCCATCCCACTTTCCAAAAAAAGGAAGCGCCATGTCTGGAGTCACGGTGACCGGAGTCGAGCGAGTGCTTGATGTCTTTGAAGCGTTTCAGGCCAACGAACGGCCCTTATCGCTGACCGACCTGGCCGAGGCGGCTGGCATCCCCAAGAGCACCTGCCATGCCATCGTGTCGACGCTGACGGCGCGCGGCTACCTGTACACGCTGAACCGTCCACGCACGCTGTATCCCACCAAGCGGATGTACGACGTGACGAGCGACATCCTGGCCAAGGACCCGTTCATCGAGCACGTCACCCAGGTCCTGGAGCGGCTGCGCGATTCCACCCGCGAAACCGTGATCCTGGGCAAGCGCCTGGGGGACTCGGCGATCTACCTGCAGGTCATCGAAGGGCTGCATTCGATCCGCTATTCGGCCAAGCCCGGCGAGTTCAAGCCGCTGCATTCGAGTTCCATCGGCAAGGCTTTTCTGGGCACCCTGAAGGAGCGCGAGCTGCGCGCATGGATGGAAAATCAGCAGTTGGCTGCGATCACGCCGGAGACCAAGACCGAGCATGCGGCGCTGATCCAGGAAATCCTGGAAAGCCGGAAGAACGGCTATTTCGTGACCAGGGGCGAGAACGTCTACGACGTGTGGGCGGTGGCGACGACGCTCACCATCAACAACGAGACGCTGGCCGTCGCGGTGGCCGGACCCAAGCACCGCATGGAAGGCAACGTGGCGGAATGCGCGAAGCTGCTGGTGGCGACCTGCAGCTTTCTGTCGCGGCAGCTGGGACGGGCCTAGGCGGTTGTCCGGGCGGGCTTCAAGACGCGCTGCGCCGGTACAGCGCCAGCGTTCCGGCCAGCCCGATCAGCAGTCCCCCGCAGACCCGGTTCAGCCAGCGCAGGCCGGCGCCCTGGAAGGCGCGCACCATCTGCGCGCCCAGCGCCGCATAGGCCAGCATCACGGCGATGTTCATCAGCGCCATGACGCCGGCCAGCACGGCGTACTGCGCCAGCAGAGGCGCGGCCGGATTGATGAACTGGGGCAGGAAGGCCGACATGAACAGCAGCGCCTTGGGGTTGGTCAGCGCCACCGCGAAGCTGCGCAGGCCCAGCGCCAGACCGGCGGGACGCCGGGCGTCCGCCTGCACGGCTGGCATGACCAGCGCGGCGTCCGAGCGCAGCATTTTCCAGCCCAGGTAGGCCAGATAAGCCGCGCCCACCCATTTGATGAGCTGGAAGGCGATTTCGGACGCCGCCAGCACCACGCCCAGGCCCGAGGCCACCGCGCCGATCAGGGCCAGGTCGGCCAGCACCGCGCCGGCCATGCCCCAGCAGGCGGCTCGCACGCCGTGACGCGAACCGTTGCTCATGGCGAGCAGGACGGTGGGGCCTGGCGTGATGATGGTGACGGCCGAGGCCAGGATGAAGAGCAGCAGGGTGGCAAGGGTCATGAGGGGCTCCGTGGCTGGGGCCAGTGTGCCGCGACAGCCGCCGTTCGTCCAGGTCCGGCTACCATAGCGGTCTTATCTCCTGAATTTGCACCATGTCCACGCGTTCCGACTCCCCCAATCTGGCCCCTCCGCTGTCCTCCGTCCTGCTTTCCAGCGCGGAGGTGGTCGAGCGCGTGCTGGACGGCCGTTCCCTGACCGATGCGCTGGCCGAGGTGGAATCGTCCCTGCGGCCCGCCACGCAGGCCGTGTCGTTCCATGCGATGCGCTATCTGGGCTGGGCCGACGCCGTGGGCCGCGAGATGGTGCAGCGCTATCCCAGCGTGCTGTTCGAATCCCTGCTGCTGGTCTCGCTGACCCTGCTGAAGGAAGAGGGCGAAGCCGCGGCGGCCCTGCCTGGCATGCCGGTCTATGCCGCGCATACGGTGGTGGACCAGGCCGTGACGGCCGCTACCCGCACCCGCGGCCTGACATCCTATAAAGGCATGCTCAACGCCTGCCTGCGCCGTTTCCTGCGGGAACGCGCGGCGCTCGAAGCCGCGGTCGCCAGCAGCCCCGAAGCCCAATGGAACCATCCCGGCTGGTGGGTCAAGCAGCTGAGCGTGGCCTATCCGCAGGAATGGCGCGAGATCCTGGCCGCAGCCAACCTGCCCGCGCCGCTGACCCTGCGCGTCAACCGCCGTCGCGCCAGCCGCGAGCAGGTGCTGGCCGCTTTCCAGGCCGCGGGCCTCGCGGCCGAGCCCGTGGGCCAGTCCGGCCTGGTGCTGGCCACGCCCAAGCCGGTCACGCAATTGCCCGGTTTTGCCGAGGGCTGGTGGTCGGTGCAGGACGCCGGCGCGCAATTGGCGGCCGAGCTGCTGGCGCCCGCCGACGGCATGCGGGTGCTGGACGCCTGCTCGGCCCCGGGCGGCAAGACAGCCCATCTGCTGGAATTGGCCGATATCGACCTGCTGGCCCTGGATGCCGACGCTGGCCGGCTGGCCCGCGTCGGGCAGAACCTGGACCGGCTGGGCCTGGCAAGCGATCGTGTCCAGTTGCAAGCGGCTGATGCCGCGGACCTGGACGCCTGGTGGGACGGCAAGCCGTTCGACGCCGTGCTGGCCGACGTGCCCTGCACGGCCTCGGGCATCGTGCGCCGCCACCCCGACATCCGCTGGCTGCGGCGCGAGAACGACGTGCGCCGCACGGCCACCCTGCAGGCCAGCATCCTGGACGCGCTCTGGCGCACCGTGGCGCCCGGCGGGCGGCTGCTCTATGTGACCTGCTCGATTTTCCCGATCGAGGGCACGCGCCAGGCGCTGGAGTTCATGCAGCGCCATCCTGACGCGAAGCGCCTGGAGGCGCCCGGGCAATTGCTGCCTGTTGCGGTCGATGCAACACCTGCGGCCCAGCACGACGGATTTTTCTACGCCTTGTTTGCCAAGCAGTCCTGAATCACCAAGAATAGGGGGCATGACGTAGTTCTGGTGCCGTATGTCCATTATTCCGCGCTTATTTTTCGGGTTGTTGCTCGCATCTGCCTTGCTTTCCTTTGTGCCGGGCGGGCAGGCGCATGGCGCGGAACCCAAGGTCACCGAGGTTCGCCCGGCGGTGCGCGACGGCAAGCTGGAAATCGACGCGGACATCGACTTCGAACTGAACCAGCAACTGCGGGACGCGGCCCAGCGCGGGGTTCCGCTCTACTTCACCGCCGATCTCAACATCAACCGCGAGCGCTGGTGGTGGTTCGACAAGTCCCTGGTCGACACCTCCCGCACCTGGCGCATCATCTACAACGCCCTGACCCGGCAATGGCGGGTCGGCGTGGGTGAGCTGACCTTCCCGGTCGCCTCCCTGGACGACGCCATGGGCGTCATCCGCCACATCCGCAACTGGTCGGTGGGTGACGCCGACGAGTTCGACGCGGGCGTGCTTTACGGCGGCCAGCTGCGCTTGCGCCTGGATACTTCGCTGTTGCCGCGGCCCTTCCAGGTCAACGCCTTGAACAGCAGTTCGTGGGTGCAGGCGACGCCTTGGCTGGACTTCACGTTCGTGCTCAGCGACAAGGAGAAAGACCCATCATGAGGCTTTTGCTTCGGCTGGCCCTGATGGTTGGCGCCGCGAGCGGCCTGGCATTGCTGGGCCTGTTGGCGTGGTCCACCGGCAATGCCTCGCGTTTTGCCCGCTACTACGACACGCTGCTGGTGCTGAACGGCATTT
Organism: Achromobacter sp.; assembly: GCA_032153965.1. Taxonomy (GTDB): domain Bacteria; phylum Pseudomonadota; class Gammaproteobacteria; order Burkholderiales; family Burkholderiaceae_B; genus Achromobacter. Next base: position 17,110 of record JALDYL010000054.1, read on the forward strand.
TTGCGCTGGCGCTCTTTGTCTGGGTGGTGGCGCTGACCGTGCGGCTGGCGCGGCAGATCCGGCGGCGCCAGTTCGGCGCGCGGCTCACGGCCCGGTTTTCCCTGGCCTTCGCCCTGATCGGCGTGGTGCCAGGCGCCCTGATCTACACCGTGTCGGTGCAGTTCATGTCGCGCTCGATCGAATCCTGGTTCAACGTGCGGGTGGACACGGCGCTGGAAGCGGGCCTGAACCTGGGCCGCGCCGCGCTGGACTCGCTGCTGGCCGACCTGGACGCCCGCGCGCGCTCCATGGCCGTGGAGCTGAACCGCAACTCCGACAGCGGCGTAACGTTGGCCTTGACGCGGCTGCGCGAGGCCAATGGCGTGCAGGAAGCCATGGTGTTCACCGGCAGCGGGCGCATGGTCGCGTTCTCCACCAGCCAGTACGGCCAGTTGCTGCCGGCAATGCCGCCGTCCACGGTCATGAACCAGCTGCGGCTGGCGCGCGGCTATTCCGCCGCCGAAGCCGATGATCCGGTTACGCCTGGCGCCGAGGGCGGCCTGCATTTGCGGGTGGTGATCCCGCTGACGGGGCCCGACCGCTACGACAATTTGCTGGGACCGGCGTCCGAGCCGCGCTGGCTGCAGTTGTTGCAGCCCGTGCCCGAGCAGATCGCCCACAACGCCAATCTGGTGCAGCAGGGCTTTCGCGACTACCAGGAGCTGGCGTTGTCGCGGCTGGGCCTGCGCAAGCTGTACGGCATTACCCTGACGCTGGCCTTGCTGCTGGCGGCCTTCGGCGCCATCGCGGTGGCGCTGTCGCTGTCCAAGCGGCTGGTGCGCCCGCTGCTCAGCCTGGCGGGCGGCACCCAGGCCGTGGGCGTGGGCGACTACCGGCCGCTGCCCGAACCGCCGGAGCGCGACGAAGTCGGCCAGCTCACGCGCTCGTTCAACGCCATGACGCGCCAGCTGGACGAGGCCCGCCGCATGGTCGAGAGCAATCGGCAGCAGCTGGAACGCTCCAACGTCTACCTGGAAAGCGTGCTGTCGAACCTGTCCTCCGGGGTGCTGGTGTTCGACGAATCGTTCCGCGTTACCACCGTCAACCAGGGCGCCCAGACCATCCTGGGCGCGGATTTGCGCTCGGTGATCGGCCGCCCGCTGGAGACGGTGGGCGGCATGCTGGAGTTCGCCAACATCGTCCGGCAGGCGTTTTCCGCCCATGCCGCGGTGGGTTCCGAGCGCCAGCACTGGCAGCAGCAATTCGAAATCGCTCCGGACCAGGGCGCGGCGTCCACGGGCGCGCAGCCCCTGACCCTGCTGGCGCGCGGCACGCATCTGCGCGTGGACGGGCGCGGCAACGGCTATCTGGTGGTGTTCGACGATATTACCGAGGTGATCTCGGCCAACCGGACCGTGGCCTGGGGCGAGGTGGCGCGCCGCCTGGCGCACGAGATCAAGAACCCGCTGACGCCGATCCAGCTGTCGGCCGAGCGCCTGGCCATGAAGCTGGAGGGCAAGCTGCCCCCCGCCGAGGCGCAGATCGTGGAAAGGTCCACCAATACCATCGTCAACCAGGTGGCGTCGCTCAAGCAGATGGTGGACGACTTCCGCGAATACGCCCGCACGCCGCCGGCCGTGATGCAGCGCATCGATTTCAACGCCCTGGTGGCGGACGTGCTGTCGCTGTATGGCTGGGAGCCCGAAGGCGGTTCGCCGCGCCTGGCCGAGAAGGCCTTGAACCTGGACGTGACGCTGGCGCCGGACCTGCCTCTCATCGAGGGCGATCCCACCCAGTTGCGCCAGGTGATCCACAACCTGATGTCCAATGCCCGCGACGCGATCGCCGAGCAGGGCGGGCTAGGGCGGGTCAGCGTGACCACGCAGCTCATGCGCAGCGAGCAGCCCGACCGGGCGGCCCATCAGGCGCTCAGATTCACGGTCGCCGACAGCGGGCCGGGCTTTCCGCCCCAGGTCATGCAGCGCGCGTTCGAGCCCTACGTCACCACCAAGTCCCACGGGACTGGGTTAGGATTGGCAATCGTACGCAAGATCGTGGAAGAACACGGCGGGCGTATCGACCTTGCCAACCGCAAGGAAGGAGGCGCGCGGATCTCGATCTTGTTGACCCGGCTGGCTTCCGAGGCCGATACAATAGACGCGACCGCGCAAGAAAAGGATAATGCGGCTACGCAATAGGTGGATGCTTTATGGCCAGAATTCTGGTGGTTGACGACGAAGTCGGTATACGCGAGCTTTTGTCGGAAATCCTTTACGACGAAGGACACACGGTCGAGCTGGCTGAAAACGCGGCGCAAGCGCGCGCCGCACGCTTGCGCATGCGCCCCGATCTGGTGTTGCTGGACATATGGATGCCCGACACCGACGGCGTCAGCCTGCTCAAGGAATGGGGCTCGCAAGGCTTGCTGGACATGCCCGTGATCATGATGAGCGGCCACGCCACCATCGACACGGCGGTCGAGGCCACGCGCATCGGCGCCATGGATTTCCTCGAAAAGCCGATTACGCTGCAGCGCCTGCTGAAGACCGTCGCCGCCGGCCTGGCCCGCGGCCGCGCACCGCACCCGGCGCCCGCCGCCGCGCATCCGGCTGCGTCCAACGCCGCCGTGGCGCTGGAAGACGAGCTGGATCCCCCGGTCCTGGCCGCCGCGCCCGCCAACGAAGTCCCGATCACCTCCAACGGCCAGTTGGGCAGCATCTCGCTGGACCAGCCGCTGCGCGAGGCCCGCGACGAATTCGAGCGCATCTACTTTGAATACCACCTGGTCCGCGAAAGCCACAGCATGACCCGCGTGTCGGAACGCACGGGGCTGGAACGCACCCACCTGTACCGCAAGCTCAAGCAATTGGGCATCGAGTCCGCCCGCAAGCGGAGCTCATGAAGATCCTGATCATGGGCGCTGGTCGCGTAGGCACCAGCGTGGCCGAGAACCTGGTGTCCGAAGAGAACGACATCACGGTGATCGATTCGGATCCTGTCCAGCTCCAATACCTGCAAGAACACTTCGACCTGCGCGTCGTCCGTGGCGACGGCTCGCAGGTATCGGTGCTGGAGGCCGCCGGCGCCGCCGACACCGACCTGCTGATCGCCTGTGCGGCCTCGGATTCGGCCAATATGGTGGCCTGCAAGATCGCGCGCCAGCTGTTCAACATTCCCCGCCGCATCGCCCGCATCCGCTCGGTCGAGTTCGCCGAACACCCGGAACTCATGAGCGAAGAGGGCTTCTGCATCGACGCCCTGATCAGCCCCGAGCGCAGCGTCACCACCTATCTGCACAGCCTGATCGAGTTCCCCGAGGCCCTGCAGGTGGTGGAGTTCGCCGAAGGCCGGGTCAGCGTCGTGACCGTGCGGGTCGGGGCGGGCAGCCCGATGGCCCATTCCCCGGTCGACAAGCTGCGCGACGTCTGGCCCGACGTGAAGGCGCGCGTCATCGACGTGCTGCGCGGTGGCCGGCCGCTGCGGGCCGGCAGCGGCACCGTCATCGCCCCGGGCGACGAGGTGGTGCTGGTGGTGGATTCGCGCGACGCGCGCCGCGCGGTGCGGCAGCTGCGCGAGGCCGAGCGCGCCGTGCGCCGCGTGATGATCGCGGGCGGCGGCAACATCGGCCTGCGCCTGGCGCGCCAGCTGGCCGAGGAAAAATACAGCGTCCGCATCATCGAGCGCGACCAGAAGCGCTGCGAATACCTGGCGACCCAGTTGCCCGACAGCGTGCTGGTCCTGCACGGCAGCGGCACCGACGAAGCGCTGCTGGAACGCGAGAACATCGAGGACATGGACACCTGGCTGGCGCTGACCAGCGACGACGAGGACAACATCATGTCCTCGCTGCTGGCCAAGCGCCTGGGGGCGCGCAAGGTGATCGCGCTGATCAACCGCCAGGCCTATGGCGAACTGATGCAGGGCAGCCATATCGACATCGCGGTGTCGCCGTCCCAGGCCACCATGAGCGAACTCCTGCGCCACGTGCGCCGCGGCGACGTGGCCGCCGTGCACCGGCTGCGCCAGGGCGTGGCGGAAGCGCTGGAGGCCATCGCCCACGGCGACCGCTCCACCTCCAAGGTGGTGGGCCGCTCGGTCGGGCAAATCAGCCTGCCCAAGGGCGCCAGCATCGGCGCGCTGGTGCGGGAAGACGAAATCATCCTGCCGGACGCCGATACCGTGATCGAATCCGACGACCACGTCATCGTCTTCGTGCCCTCGCGCCGGCAGATGCCGCGCGTGGAAAAGCTGTTCCAAGTTTCGGCGTCCTTCTTCTGATGCGCGCCGCCTCCCTCCTTCTGCGCGGGCCGCGCGCGGCCGGATAGCTCCATGAAGCGCGTCCTGGGCACCCTCTACATCCTGGGCCTGACGATGGTGATGTTCGCACTCACCATGCTGATCCCGCTGACCGTCGCCTACGTGGGCGGCGATGCGGCGCGCGAGGCCTTCCTGGACGGGTTCCTGCTCTCGGTGGGCATAGGCGGGGGGCTGGCGGCGGTGACGCGTCGCGCCCGCTGCGAACTGCGCGCGCGCGACGGCTTCGTGCTGGTGTCGGCCGTGTGGGCGGGCCTGCCCCTGCTGGCCGCGATCCCGCTGCTGCTCTACTTCCATGGCGCCGGGATGCCGCTGTCGTTCACCAGCGCCTATTTCGAGGCCATGTCGGGCCTGACCACCACCGGCGCCACGGTCCTGACCAACCTGGACACGCTGCCCGCGTCGATCAACCTGTGGCGGGCCACGCTGATCTGGATCGGCGGCATGGGCATCCTGGTGCTGGCCGTGGCCATCCTGCCCTTGCTCGGGGTGGGCGGGCACCAGGTGGTGCGGGCGGAAACGCCCGGACCCATGAAGGACGAACGGCTCACGCCTCGCATCGCCAGCACCGCCAAGGCGCTGTACGCGGTCTATTTCGTGTTCTCCATCCTCTGCTTCCTGGCCTACCGGGCGGTCGGCCTGTCGTGGTTCGAGGCTTGGTGCCACATGGCCACCACCATGGGTCTGGGCGGTTTTTCGACCTGGGACGACGGCTTCGCCCACTTCGATTCGGTGGCGGTGGAAATGGTGGCGATGGTGTTCATGCTGATCGCCGGCATCAACTTCGCCACCCACTTCAACGCCTTCCGCCAGCGCAGCGGGCGCGCCTATCTGCGGTGCCCGGAGGCGATTCCCTACCTGGTCGTGGTGCTGGGGGTCGGGTTGGTCATTTCCGTGTTCCTGTTCCTGAAGGGGGTCTACGAGGACCCCTTGCAGGCGCTGCGCTACGGCATGTTCAACACGATATCCATGGCGACCACCACGGGTTACGCCAACACCGACTTCGCGCAGTGGCCGCTGTTCGCCCCGTTGACCATGCTGCTGCTGTCGGGCTTCGCCACGTCGGCCGGCTCGACCGGGGGCGGCATCAAGATGATCCGGGCGATCCTGCTGGTCAAGCAGGCGCGCAATGAGCTGGTAACAATGTTGCATCCGCACGCGGTCAGCCCGGTGCGCATCAACGGCCGGGCGGTCGAGACCCGCACCATGTCTTCCGTGTTGGCCTTCATGCTGTTCTACGGCCTTTCCATCGCCGTTTTCACCAGCCTCTTGCTGCTGTCCGGCCTGGACCCGATCACGGCCTTCTCGGCTGTTTTCGCCAGCATCAACAACACCGGCCCCGGCCTGGGCCCGGTCGGCCCCATGGGCAGCTTCGCCGTGCTGTCTGATTTCCAGATCTGGGTCTGCACCTTCGCGATGCTGATTGGGCGCCTGGAATTGCTGACCGTGCTGGTACTGTTCACGCCGATTTTCTGGCGCAAATAATCTAGGGATAACCCTGTAAAGGGTTGTCCCACCCCCTCTCGAAAGCCCCTTCCACGCTGGCTCTCCGGCCGTCGCGGGCCGGGAGCCCGCGCCGTTTCTATGCCGTGAGCGCTCGCTCACTTTCCTTCACAGGGAAAAACCGATTGCTTCGTGATGTTGCACATAAATGTCACGATTTTCCATCTTCTTGCCACAAAACAGCGGCTATCATGCGTGCACAAGCTGCCGTCTAGTGCCCCCCGGGATGTTGCCGGGCTTCAAGGTCGAACGGCGCACACCCTCATCAAACATTCAGAAAGGAGTCCGAGATGGAACAGATCCCGTTCATTTCGTCGGCCCCCAACACCCTGGGCATCGAGCTCGAGCTGCAACTGATAGACCCCCGCAGTTTTGACCTGACCGCAGCCTCGGACGAGCTGCTGGCCCAAATGGCCAACCACCCCATCGCCGACCGCGTTAAACCGGAAATCACGCGGTCCATGATTGAACTGAATTCCTCGGTGCACGAGCACCCCATGGGCTTGCTGGCCGAGATGCGCGAAATGCGCGACGCCCTGATCGAAGCGGCGGACGCCGTGGGCGTGTCGGTCGCCGGTGGCGGCGCCCATCCCTTCATGCGTTGGCAGGAACGTTCCATTTCGGACACCCCGCGCTTCCAGTACCTGGCCGAAATGTACGGTTACCTGGCGCGTCAATTTACGGTCTTCGGCCAGCACATCCACCTGGGCGTCAAAAGCGGCGACGATTCCATCAAACTGTTGCGCCGCCTGTCACCCTATGTGCCGCATTTCATCGCGCTGTCGGCCTCCTCGCCGTACTGCGAGGGCGTGGATACCCTGTTCTCGTGCTCGCGCCTGAACGCGGTCAACAGCTTCCCGCTGGCCGGCCATATGCCGCCCGAAGTGAAGGACTGGTACCAGTTCGAGGCGCACTTGGCGCAGCTGCGGGCCTACGGCCTGGCCGAGAGCATCAAGGATCTGTACTGGGACATCCGCCCCAAGCCGGAATTCGGCACGGTCGAGATCCGCGTGTGCGACACGCCCCTGACGGTCGAGCGGGCTTGCCAGTTGGCGGCTTTCGCCCAGGCGCTGGCGGTGCTGCTGATGCGCGAAGGCGACCCTGGCGACGGCGCCTGGCTGTCCTATCGCAGCAACCACTTCCAGGCTTGCCGCTTTGGCCTGCAGGGCAGCTATGTAACGCCTGACGGCCAGCGCCTGCGCCTGATGGACCATCTGCGCAACCTGTTCCAGCGCCTGATGCCGGTGGCCGAAGAACTGGGCACGGGCGACATGATCGCCGCCCTGCGCGATGAATCCATGCGCAGCGGCAATGATTCCCGCTGGCTGCGCAGCCAGTTCCATCGACTGCGCGACCTGCCGTTGGTGGTGGAAGCCATGTCGAACGCATGGCGCGGCGTGGCCGCGCCTGGGGTAGGGCCCGCAGAACCCACGGCAGTCCTGAGGCGCCGCATCCGGGCGACTTCCGAGCCCATGTCGGCCTTGCCGGCTTCCGAGCCCGGCGTCAGCGTGCCGCTGCCGGAACGGCTGCACTAGACAGGAAGGTCGGCGCCCGCAAGGCGCCGGCTCTGCCGGTCGGCGGCGTTGCGCCCTGATCAGGGCGTGCGGTGCCGGCCGCCGATTGCGCTGACCGACAACCGGGTTTCGCCGGCCGTGTTGCGATGCGCGGCGGCCCGCCAGGCGTGGCCGTAGGCGACTTCGATACTCAGGACGATCAGGCCGTCGGGCCGGCGCTGCGCTTCCAGCGCGGCGCAGAGGCGGTCGCGCCAGTCGCGGCCGACCAGTCCGCCGCGCCGGCCTTCGGCGGGGTTGCCGCCCAGCGCGCGCACGTCCTGCAGCAGTTTTTCGGGGCTGCGGTAGGTCAGGGTCAGGATTTCCTGGTCCATGACCGGATCGGCGAAGCCGTTTTCCACCAGCAGGTCGCCGAAATCATGCATGTCCACGAAGGACGGCGTGGCCGTGCGCAGCCCGGCATCGTCCAAGGCCTGGCGCAGCTCCCGCAGCGTGGCCGGTCCCAGACAGGAGAACATCGCCAGCCCGCCCACTTTGAGAATGCGCCGCCATTCCGCCAGCACGGCGTGCGGGGCGCGGTGCCAGTGCATGGCCAGGTTGGACCACACCAGTTCCAGCGATTCGGGCGCCAGGCCGCTAGCCGCCAGGTCAGCGTTGATGAAGGCCGGGGCGGCCGGGCCGCGGCGCGCCAGCTTGCCGATCCAGGCCGACAGGCCGGCGGGGGCGTGGCGCTTGCGCGCCTGCTCCAGCAGCGGTTCGCAGTTGTCCAGGCCGGTATAGGCGGCGTCGGGGTAGCGTTCGCGCAGCAGCGGCAGGTTGTCGCCCGCGCCGCAGCCGGCGTCCAGCATCGCCTGGGGCTGGACCCGGATGTATTGCAGGCGGCCCAGCATGCGGCGGGCGACTTCCCCATACAGGAACTGAGCCTCGGCCAGGTCGCCGCGGCGGGCGAATTGCCGGGGCACGTCGGCGCTGACGAGGGGCAGGGTGGGGAGCGTTGCGGATTCTGGCAGGGACATTTCGGTCGCGCCCGCGTCTACACCGCGGGCGGATCATGGTTTCATGAGGGATGGCATCCATTATTGCGCATCCCGGCCGCGGCTTCCGATTGTCCCTACGGGCCATGGGGCGGTGGCTGCTGTCGCGGGTCGGCTGCGACTGCCCGCTGTGCGGCGCCCGGGTGGCGGGGGCGCGGCTTTGCGCGGGCTGCGAAGCCGACATCTGCGAGGCCCCGCCACGCTGCCCCCGTTGCGCGCTGCGGCTGCGCCCGGACGCGCCGCATTGCGCCGCCTGCCTGAGCGCGCCCCGGGCGTTTGCGCGCACGCTCGTCGCCTTCGACTACGCACCGCCCGCCGATACCCTGATCCTGATGCTGAAGACCCGGCTGCGGCTCAGCATGGCGCCCGTGCTGTCCCGGCTGATCGCCGCCGCCGTGGCCCGTGGCGGCCCTCTGCCTCCTGGCGCCTTGCTGGTCGCCATTCCCGCCAGCCGCGCGTCCCTGCGCCAGCGCGGCATGAATCCGGCGGGCGAGATCGCGCGCAGCCTGGCGGCCGAGCTGGGGCTGCCGCTGGCGCGCGGCCTGTTGCGGCGGCGCCGCGAGGCTCCCAGGCAGACCGCGCAGGGCCGCCATGCCCGCCGGCGCGGCGCCCAAGACCTGTTTTATTGCGTGGGCGACCTGCGCGGCCGGCCGCTGCTGTTGGTGGACGACGTGATGACCACCGGCAGCACCGCCAACGCGGCCGCCGCCGCGCTGCTGGCCGCGGGCGCGGTGGAGGTCACGGTGCTGGTGGCCGCGCGCACGCCTTGAGCCGCCTCGCGGGCAAATCGGCGACAATTCCCGGTATGCGGCGAACTTCCCGCCGCAAGCCGTCCCGAGTCCCTAGCGCCATGTTCCACGTCATTCTCGTCTGCCCTGAAATCCCTCCCAATACCGGCAACGCCATCCGCCTGTGCGCCAATACGGGCGCGCAATTGCACTTGGTGCGTCCCTTGGGCTTCGAGCTCGACGACGCCCGCATGCGCCGCGCCGGGTTGGATTACCACGAATGGCAGCCGGTCCGGGTGCATGACACGCTGGAAGAGGCCCTGGCCGATACCGGCGCCGCGCCGTCCAGCATTTACGCGCTGACCACGCACGCGCAGCGCAGCGTGGCGGACATCGGCTTCAAGCCGGGCGACGTGTTCGTGTTCGGCCGTGAAACGGCCGGGCTGTCGGAGGAACATCAGGCGATGTTCCCGCCCCAGCAGCGCCTGCGCCTGCCGATGCGTGCCGGCCAGCGCAGCCTGAACCTGTCCAATGCCGTCGCGGTGACGGTGTTCGAGG
>JALDYL010000055.1:0-26679 GCA_032153965.1 Achromobacter sp.
GGGTTATGACAACGTTATCATTTGATGGCGGCAGTCTAATGGTAACGTTGTCAAAATTGGATTAGGGCAATCCCCTAGAGCAGCGGCGCCGGCGTTTCAGGCAGGCGCCAGGGCGGTTTCGTCTTTCCAGCGCTGCTTGTCGCGCAAGGGCGGCGAGCCGAACAGGCGGCTGTACTCGCGGCTGAACTGCGACGAGCTTTCGTAGCCCACGGAATGGGCCGCCAGCGCCACGCCGGCATCGTCGGTCAGCATCAGGCGCCGCGCTTCCTGCAAGCGCAGGTGCTTCTGGTATTGAAGCGGGCTCATGGCGGTGGCTTGCTTGAAATGATGGTGCAGCGAGGACACGCTCATGTGCACGTCGCGCGCGATCTCTTCCACCCGCAAGGGCTGCGCATAGTTGTCGCGCAGGATGCGGATGGCCTTGGCGACGCGGTTGAGCTGGCTGTCCTGCAACACCGATTGGCGCAGCACCGTGCCCTGACCGTTCATCAGCAGGCGGTACAGCAACTCGCGCTTGACCAGGGGCGCCAGGATGGGGATGTCGCGCGGCGTGTCCAGCAGGCGCAACAGGCGCAGCACCGCGTCCAGCAGCGTGCCGCCCAGCGGATTGACGCAAAGGGCGCGCACGGCCTCGGCCGGCGGCGGCGGCGGCAGGTTTTCGTCGCTGATCAGCGCGGTGATCTCTTCCACATTCAGGTCCAGCCGCAGGCCCAGGTAGGGCAGGATCGGGCTGGCGACGGACACCTTGGCCACGACGGGCAGATCGACCGAGGAAATCAGGTAATGGAAGGGGTCGTACTCGTAGGCCTCGTCGCCGATCAGCAGCCGCTTGGACCCCTGCGCGATGACGCCAAGCGCGGCTTTCTGCAAGCCGGGCTTGGCGCCGGTGGGTTGCGAGATGCGGTGCAGGAACAGGCCCTCGATGGGCGTGTCCAGCGAGCCCTCCAGGTCTCCGGTCATGCGTTCCAGGGTGCATAGCAGTTCGCGCCGCGCAGGCTCGTAGGCGGCGTCGAGGGCCGGGACGACGCGGTCGGCGGCATGGGCGGTTGTCATGGTCATGGGGGCTCCCGTGGCGCGCCGTGCCGTGGGCGGGCGGCGGCGGAAAATCGGAGAATCGGGCGGCTTTCAGTGTATGCCCAAGTGGGGCTTCCTCCTGACGGTTGCGCCTTTCATGGAGAAATGGGCAGAAAATCCGGAGGAATGAGCGCGGCCGTCCCGGCTGGCGGTTCGCGCCGGAGAATCGGGCAAAAAAAGGGCAGGATCAAGCAGCGCCCGCGTCCGCTGCCGGACGCATACTGCCTTCATCGCGGCAGGCGGGCCGCGGCCATTCCATCCCGGAGCACCGGTTCCCGCCCAGCCCTTGAAGGAGCGCAACCATGCGGTACAAGAAATTCGGAAGCACCGGCCTGTTCGTGTCGGAACTCTGCCTGGGCACCATGACCTTCGGCGGCGAAGGCGAGTTGTGGAGCAAGATCGGCAGCCTGCAGCAGGAAGAGGCCAACCGGCTGGTGGGCCGTGCGCTGGATGCCGGCGTCAATTTCATCGACACCGCCGACGTCTACTCCGAGGGCCGTTCCGAGGTCATCACCGGGCAGGCGCTGCGCGACCTGAAGGTGGCGCGCGAGGACGTCGTCATCGCAACCAAGGTGTTCGGCCAGACCGGCGTCGGCGTCAATGCGCGCGGCAACTCGCGCTCGCACATCATGGACGGCGTCAAGAAGAGCCTGTCGCGCCTGCAGCTGGATCATATCGACCTCTACCAGATCCATGGCTTCGACCCCGCCACCCCGGTGGAGGAAACCGTCAGGGCGCTGGACAACCTGGTGCAGCATGGCCATGTGCGCTATGTCGGCGTGTCCAACTGGGCCGCCTGGCAGATCATGAAGGCGCTGGGCATTGCCGAACGCCTGGGCCTGGCGCGCTTCGAGTCGCTGCAGGCCTACTACACGATCGCCGGCCGCGACCTGGAACGCGAGATCGTGCCCATGCTGCAAAGCGAAGGCGTGGGGCTGATGGTGTGGAGCCCGCTGGCCGGCGGCCTGCTCAGCGGCAAGTACAGCCGCGACGGCCAGGCCGAGGCCGGCAGCCGCAGGGCCTTGTTCGACTTTCCCCCGGTGGATCGCGAGCGGGCCTACGACAGCATCGACGCGCTCAAGCGCGTCGCCAGCGCGCGCAACGTATCCGTGGCGCAGGTGGCCCTGGCCTGGCTGCTGCACCAGCAAACGGTGACCAGCGTCATCATCGGCGCCAAGCGCGTGGATCAGCTGGACGACAACCTGGCGGCCACAGGCATCCGGCTGACGGCGGACGAACTGGCCGAACTGGACCAGGTCAGCGCCTTGCCGCCGGAGTATCCGGGCTGGATGCATGTGCGCCAGGGTGAGTACCGGCGCAAGCAGCTGGGCGAATCGGGCGCGGCTTGAGTCCCTGACGCCGGCGCAGGCATCCTTCGCGGCATGCCTGCGCCGTTACCCCGCCGCGCGCCTGCGGCAACCGGCGAACTACAATGCCTCGCAACGATGACACTGGAGGCAGACTAGGCATGGACGCGGAATTCTGGCTGGAGCGCTGGCGCGAAGGGCGCACGCATTTTCATCAATCGCGGGTCACGCCGCTGCTGCAGAAATACTGGCCGACGCTGGGCGTGCCCAAGGACGGCCGGGTGCTGGTGCCGCTTTGCGGCAAGTCGCTGGACATGGTGTGGATCGCGGCCCAGGGGCATCCCGTGCTGGGCGTCGAGCTGTCGCAGCTCGCGGTCGAGCAGTTCTTCGAAGAAAACGAACTCAAGCCGCTCACGCACGTGTCTGTCTATGGCAAGCACTATGTGGCGGGCAGCATCGAGATCATCTGCGGCGACATTTTCAAGCTGGACGCGCAACTGCTGTCGCATTGCGTCGGCGCCTATGACCGCGCCGCGCTGGTGGCGCTGCCCGAAGCCATGCGAGCGGACTACGTGCGCCACGTCTATGGCAATTTGTCGCCCGCTTATCAAGGCCTGCTGATCACGCTGGACTATCCCCAGGAAGAAATGCCGGGGCCGCCGTTCTCGGTCGTGGACAGCGAAGTGCAGAACCTCTTTGCGGGCGTGTCGCCCGCCAGGATCATCGATCGCCGCGACATCCTGGAAAAGGAACCGAAGTTCCTGGCTGCCGGCGTCAGCCGGCTGGATACGGTGGTCTACCACTTGGGCGTGCCGGCGTGAAGAAAGCGCCCGCCCGAGTTCGGGCGGGCGCCGCAAGCAATTCCCTCAGGTCATCAGCCAGCCGCCGGCCACGTCCAGCACCTGGCCGGTGACGAAGCGGGCCTGGTCCGACGCGAAGAACAGGCAGGCATCCGCCACTTCCTCCGGCGTGCCCAGGCGGCGCAGGGCGGTCACCTGCGCCACCGCGTCGTTGATCTCCTTGGGCACGGTCTTGAGCAAGGGCGTGCTGATGCGGCCCGGCGCCAGGGCGTTGACCGTGACCTGGTGCTCGCCCAGTTCGGCGGCCCAGTGGCGCGTCAGGCCGATCAGGCCGGCCTTGGTGGCCGCGTAGTGCGCCGCCACGATGTCGCAATAGGCGCGGCCGGCCACCGACGACATATTGATCACGCGGCCCTGGCGCTCGCGCACCATGTGCGGCGTGGCCAGATGCGTCATGTAGAACACGCTGTTCAGGTTGACGGCGACCACGTTCTCCCATTCCCTGGGCGGCATCTCCCAGACCTTCAGCGCGCGTCCATCGGTCTTGGGCGAGATCCCGACGTTGTTCACCAGGATGGTGGCCGCGCCCAGCTCGCTGCTGATGCGTTCGTAGGCCGCCTGGCATTCCTCGAAGCGCGCCACATCCGCGTGCACGAAGCAGACGTCATGGCCGCGCTTGCGCAGTTCCTTCTCGTAGGCCTGGCCGCCCTGCGAATTGAAATCGATGAGCCCCACGCGGCCGCCTTCCGAAAGAAAGCCTTCGACGATGGCCGAGCCTATGCCGCCGACCGCGCCGGTCACGATGGCGATCTGGTCCTTGAAACGCGCGCTCATGCGGCCACCTTCAGCATGATCTTGCCGATATGCTTGCTGCTTTCCATCAGGGCGTGGGCCTGCGCAGCCGCGGCCAGCGGAAACACCTGGTGGATGCGCGGCTGGCACTGCCCCTGTTCCATCAGCGGCAACACCTTTTCCGCCAGTGCGCGGGCGATCGCGCCCTTGTCCTCGTCGGACCGGGGGCGCAAGGTGGATCCGGTGAACTGCAGGCGCTTGAGCATGATGGGCATGGCGTCGATCTCGGCCTTGCTGCCTTCCAGGAAGGCGATCTGCACCAGTCGGCCATTGACCGCCAGCAACCGCAGGTTCTTGTTCATGTAGGCGCCGCCCACCATGTCCAGGATCACGTCCACGCCCGGACCGCCGCTGCCCTGGCGCACGGCGGCCTCGAAGTCGGCTTCGCGGTACAGCACGGCATGGTGCGCGCCGGCGGCCAGGCAGGCATCGGCCTTTTCCTGGTTGCCGACCGTGGTCCAGACTTCGGCGCCGAAGGCGCGCGCCAACTGGATCGCGGTCAGGCCGATGCCGCTGGAGCCGCCGTGCACCAGGAAGCGCTCGCCGGCCGCCAGATGCGCGCGGTCGAACACATTGGTCCAGACGGTGAAGTAATTCTCGGGGATGGCGGCGGCCGCCAACAGGTCCAGGCCGCGCGGCACCGGCAGGCAATGGCGCTCGTCCGCCAGGCAGTACTGCGCATAGCCGCCGCCCGGCGTCAGCGCGCATACCTGGTCGCCGATCTTCCAGACGCTGGCATTGGGGCCGGTGGCGATGACGGTGCCGGATACCTCCAGCCCCAAATGGGGCGAGGCGCCCGGAGGCGGCGGATAGGAGCCGGAGCGTTGCAGCACGTCCGGACGATTGACGCCGGCATAGGCGACTTTGATCAGCACCTGCCGGCCGGCGGGCGTCTCCATGTCGCGTTCGGCCAAGCGCATGCAATCGGGCGCGCCGCCCTGGCCGTGGTCGATGAATGTGCAGCGTAAAGACATAAAAATGGGATCCTTGGTATCAGTGGCCGAGATAGGCCTTCTTCACATGCGGGTCGCTCAGCAGCTCCGCGCCGGTGCCTGTGCGCACGATGGCGCCGTTCTCCAGCACGTAGCCGCGGTCCGCCAGCCGCAGCGTGCGGAACACGTTCTGCTCCACCAGCAGCACGGTCACGCCGTGCGCGGTGACCCCGCGGATGATGTCGAACATCTGCTGCACCAGCAACGGCGACAAGCCCAGCGAGGGCTCGTCGAACACCAGCAGCTTGGGATCGGCCATCATGCCGCGCGCGATCGCCACCATCTGCTGCTCGCCGCCGGAGAGCGAACCGGCGTACTGGTTCAAACGTTCCCGCACCCGCGGGAATATGCCCAGCACCTCGTCCAGCTTGCGCTGCACGATGGGGCGGGCGGCGCGCTTGTACGAGCCCATCAAGAGGTTGTCGCGCACCGTGAAGTGCGGGAACAGCTGGCGGCCTTCGGGAATCATGGTGATGCCGGCGTCCACGATGTCGTAGGGCTTGCGGTTGGTCAGGTCCTCGCCTTCGAATTCGACCTTGCCTTCCATCGCGCCGATGACGCCGCAAAGCGTCTTCAAGGTGGTGGTCTTGCCGGCGCCGTTGGCGCCGATCAGCGTGACGATCTCGCCCGCGTGGACCTCGAAGTTCAGGCCGTTCAGGACCTGGCTCTTGCCGTAGCCCGAGGACAGATTCGAAACCTTAAGCATCCTGGTACTCCTTGCCCAAATAGGCTTCGATGACGGCCGGGTTCTCCACCACGTCCTTGGGCGCGCCGCTGACCAGCACCGCGCCTTCGTTCAGCACGATGATGCGGTCGGACAGCGCCATGGTGGCCTGCATCATGTGTTCGATCAGCAGCACCGACACGCCCGAATCGCGGATGCGGCGGATCATCTGGATCGACTTCTCGATGTCGGTCGGATTCAGGCCCGCCATCACCTCGTCCAGCAGCAGGATGCGCGGCTTGATCGCCAGCGCGCGGGCGACCTCCAGGCGCTTCATGCCGCCCACGGTCAGGTTGCGCGCCTCGATGTCCAGGGACTTCACCAGGTCGGTCTGCTCGGCCACCTTCAGGGCGATCTGCTCGGCCTCGTCGCGGTTCGAGGTCCGGATGAAGGCGCCCAGCATGATGTTCTCAAGTACGGTCAGGCCGGTGAACGGCTTGGCGATCTGGAAGGTGCGGCCCAGGCCCTGGTGCGCGAACTCGTCGGGCGTCTTGCAGGTGACCCATTTGCCGTGCGCGTCCAGCATGCTGATGCCGCCCTTGTCCGGCGACAGGAAGCCCGACAGCAGGTTGAACACCGTGGTCTTGCCCGCGCCGTTCGGGCCTATCATGCCCAGGATCTCGTTCTGGTTCAGCGTCAGCGACACGTCGTTGGTGGCGCGCAGGCCGCCGAAGCTCTTGAACAGCTTGTCGGCCTTGAGCACCGGCTGCTCCGTGCGTTGCGCGCTGTGCAGGCGCAGCTCGTCGGCCAGCTTCATCTTGGCGCGCGGCGCGCCCAGATAGGGCAGGCGCGACAGCCAGCGCTCGATGGCCGGACCGAAGGCGCCGGCCAGGCCGCGCGGTATGGTCAGCACCACCGCCACCAGGATCAGGCCGTAGATCAGCCCGTGCATGCCGTTGCCCACGCTGCTGAGCCAGCCGCGCGCCAGTTCGGCGATGGGCAGCACCAGGAAGGTGCCGGCGATGGGGCCGGCGACCGTGCCCAGGCCGCCGATCAGCGCGAACATGGCCACCTGGATCGACAGCTCCAGCGAGAACGCCGAGCTGGGGTCCACGAAGGTCAGGTAGGTGATGTGGAAGGTGCCGATGATGCTGGTCAGCATGGCGGACACGACCGCGGCGATGATCTTCATGCGCACGGTATGGATGCCGACCGCCAGCGCCGCGTCCTCGCGTTCGCGGATCGCGATCAGGTAGTGGCCGATGCGCGACTTGCGGATGTACCAGGAGGCCCAGGTCACCAGCAGGAACAGGCCGAAGGCGATGATCACGTAGTTGACCTTCTCGCGGAACACGATCCAGGTCCAGCCTATGTTCAGCGGCAGGCTGATGCCGCTGGAGCCGCCCGTCCAGCTTTCCTCGTGGATCACCAGGAGGCGCACCACTTCCAGGATGGCGATGGTGGCCAGCGCGAAGAACGGGCCGCGCAGCCGCAAGGTGGGGTAGCTGATCAGGATGGCGACCGCGCCGGAGATCGCCGCGCCCGCCAGCATGCCGAACCAGGGCGAAATGCCGAAGTTCTGCGTCAGCAGCGTGGCGGTATAGCCGCCGATGCCGTAGAACACCGCGTGGCCCAGGGACAGCTGGCCGGCGTAGCCGCCGACGATGTTCCAGGCTACGGACAGCGCGGAAAACACGAACAGCAGGACGAACAGATTGGTCCAGAAAGGCGTGCCCATGACCACGGGCACGAGGAACATCGCGATCAGCAGGATCAGGCTGACGTAGGTCTTGGGGTGTCGGATATCGGGAAACACATCTCGCTCCTTGTTGCTCTGATCACTCTGTGCCGACGCCGAACAGGCCGTTCGGACGCAGCACCAGGATCAAGAGGAAGATCCCGAAATACACGACCTCTTTCAGGTCGGGGGCGATGTAGAAGCCGGCCAGCGTGTCGACGATGCCGATGATCATGGAGCCGGCCACGGCGCCGTACAGGCTGCCCAGTCCGCCCAGCACCACGATCACGAAGGCCGTCAGCACGAAGTACGTGCCCACGGTGGGAAACACCGGATACTGCGGCGCCAGCAGGCCGGCGGCGATGCCGACGAAGGCCGTGCCCAGGCCGAAGGCGATGGCGTAGACGTTGTTGACGTTCACGCCCATCAGCGTGGCGGCATAGCGGTGCTGCGCCACGGCCCGCAGCGCGCGGCCCAGGTAGGTGCGGTGCATGAACAGGTGCAGCAGCACCGCCAGGGTCAGGCCGATCACGAAGGTGACGAGCTGCCCGGTCACCATCGAGTAGGGGCCGATGTCGATGGCGTTGGTGCCCAGTTCCACCGGCGCACGGTAGACGTTGGCGCCGAAGATGACCAGGGCGAGATTCAGCAGGATGGTGGATACGCCCACCGTGGCGAAGATCTGGATGTGCTGGTCGGCGTTGAGCAGCGGCTGGATGATGCCCTTCTGCGTCAGCGCGCCCAGGGCGAACAGGATGACTGCCACCGGCACCAGGCCGGCATAGGGATGCACGCCGAATTGCGCCGCGATCAGATAGACCATGTACATGCCTATCATCAGGAACTCGCCGTGCGCGAAGTTCACGACGCGCACCACGCCGAAGATCAGCGTCAGCCCCAGGCTGATGATGGTGTACGCGCCGCCCAGCAACAGGCCGTTGATGACCAGTTGAATGAATAGTTCCATGTTGCAACCTCTTAGAGCGGGTAGCGGCCCCGGTCCGGCCGCGCTGGCGGCGGACCGGGGCGCGCGGACCCCGGGAAACGTCAGGCGCCCCCGAGCGCCTGAGCACTGGCGCGGCGCTTATTTCTTGAAGACGGGCTTGCCGAGTGCGAGGTTGCTGGGCGCGATGGTGACGAGCTTGCCGTCCTGCCACTGCATCACGTAGAACGTGGATGCGTTGTTCTGGCCGTCTTCGCCAAAGTCGAAGGCCCAGCCGTTGGCGGTCTGGCCTGCCGGTTTCTTGTAGGCCAGGACAGCCGCGCGGATCTTGTCCTTGTCGGTGGACTTGGCGTTGCCGATGGCTTCGAAGAAAGCCTTGGCGCCAACGTAGTTGGTCAGGCTGTGGCCGGACTGCGGATCGCTCTTGTAGGTGGCCTTGTAGGCTTCGAGGAACTTGTCCAGGCCGGGCGCGCCCGCCGGATTGATGGACGACTGAGGGAAGTCCAGGTCGAACACGCCGTTCATGTCGGCGCCCACGGCCTTGGCCGTGTCGGCCAGCGAATAGCCGCCGCCCGCGCCGATCACGACCTTGGGCTTGAAGCCCGCGGCGCGCGCCTGGCTGAAGAACAGGATGGCGTCGTTCTGGTAGGCGGTCTGCAGCACCACGTCGACCTTTGCCCCCTTCAGGCGCAGGATCAGCGAGGACAGGTCCACGGTCTTGGCCGAGTACGGCAGCACTTCCGCAACCGTATAGCCCAGTTCCTGCGCGCGCTTTTTCTCGGTGGCGGCCACGTCGGTGCCGTAGGGGCCGTCCTCGTGGATGATGCCGATCTTGATGTCCTTGGGGTTCAGCCCCATGCCCGGCGCGATGGAGTCGTGCAGCGCGTTGACCACCGACACGCCGTACAGCGCGGTGTTGGGATTGCTGCGGAACAGGTACTTGTAGCCGCGCGTGGTGATCTTGTGCGCCGTGGCGCCCAGCTCGAAGTAGGGCACACCAGCCAGCTCGGTCACGGGCGAGGCGGCGTAGGAAATGCCGGAAGCGTAGCTGCCGAACACGCCGACCACGTTGGAGGAAATCAGGCGCTTGGTCTCCGACACAGCCTGCGTCGGATCGACGGCATCGGCCTTGATGATCTCGATCTTTTCGCCGTTGACGCCGCCCGCGGCATTGATTTCATTGACGGCCAACTCCAGGCCGCGATAGCTCTCTTGTCCCAGGAGCGCGAGCGCGCCGCTGAACGGGAAGAGGGCGCCTACCTTCATGTCGGCCGCTGCGGTGCCGCTTGCCAGCGCGCCGCACACGCCCAGCGCCAAAGCAATTTTGTTGAACTTGAACACTGTCTACGCTCCTTTGTCGGTATGGGATGCGGACTTTCTTGTTTGGTCCGTTTTTTTGAATATATGATATATCGGCCGGGCGGGTAGCAAACCCCGCCTTGGATTCTAGTTGGGGCCGTAACCCGCCGAATCGGGGAATTCCCTAAAGCCGCATGAATAAAGACTTAGCGGGCTGATATCGAGAAAATTCAGGCGCTTTTGCGACTTCGGGATGACACTATTCGATGTATGACCCGGTTGCAATAAACGTCGGAAGCTGGTGGTTTTTTTCATATATCGTATATCATCAATCGGCCGTTTTTCATAAGAATCAGGAGACAGAGGCATGTTCGAGGAAGTGGATTTCGCCGGGAAAAAGGTGCTCATCACCGCCGGCGCGGACGGGCTGGGCCTGGAGATGGCGAAGGTGTTCCGCCATGCCGGCGCCTCCGTATTCGTGTGCGATGTGAACCAGGAGCGCCTGGCCGCGCTGCCGGCCGAATTGCCCGGCGTGCATGCAGCCCTGGCCGACGTCTCGGATGAAGACAGCGTCGCCGCGCTGTTCGACCAGGTTCGCGCCAAGCTGGGCGGGCTGGACATCCTGGTGAACAACGCGGGCGTGGCCGGCCCCACCGGCTATGTCGAAACCCTGTCCAAGGCGGACTGGGACCGCACGCTGGCCGTGAACATCACCGGACAGTTCCTGTGCGCACGCCAGGCCATCGGCCTGCTCAAGGAATCCAAGGCGGGCGTGATGATCAACCTGTCGTCCGCGGCCGGCCATCTGGGCTTTGCCGGGCGCTCGGTCTACTCGGCCTCGAAATGGGCGGTGATCGGCTTCACCAAGTCGCTAGCCATCGAGCTGGGCCCCTATGGCATCCGCGTCAACGCCATCCTGCCGGGCGCGGTGGAAGGGCCGCGCATCCGCGCCGTCATCGCCGCCAAGGCGGATACGCTGGGCCGTCCGGTGGATGAGATCGCCGCGCAGTACGAGAACCAGGCCGCGCTGGGCCGCATGGTCACGGCGCGCGATATCGCCAACATGGTGCTGTTCAATGCCAGCGAGGCCGCCCGCAGCGTCTCGGGACAGGCCATCGTGGTGGACGGCTTCACGCAGAAGCTCTACTGATGGACGCCGGGTCCAAGGCGCAGCGCGCCGCCATCATCGGAACCGGCCTGATAGGCCAGGGCTGGGCCATCGTGTTCGCCCGCATGGGCTGGGAAGTGCGCCTTTATGACGTCAACGCCGCCATGCTGGCCGAAGCCCGCGGCCTGATCCTGCAGCAGCTGCGGGAACTCGAAGCCCAGGGCTTGCTGCAGGACGCCGAGGCCATAGGCGGGCGCGTCCATGTGGCAAGCAGCTTGGCCGATGCCCTGAAGGGCGCCCGTTACATCCAGGAAAACTCGCCCGAAAACGTCGAGATCAAGCGGGCGCTGTTTGCCGAACTGGACGCGGCGGCCGAACCCGACGCGATCATCGGCAGTTCCACGTCCAGCATCCCTGCCAGCGAATTCACCGGGCATCTGGCCGGACGCCACCGCTGCCTGGTGGCGCATCCGGTGAATCCGCCGTACCTGATCCCGGTGGTGGAACTCTGCCCCGCACCCTGGACCAGCCCGCAGGCCGTCGAGTCTGCCCGCGCCGTCATGGCCGGCATCGGCCAGAAGCCGGTGCTGGTGCGGCGCGAAATCGAAGGCTTCATCCTGAACCGCCTGCAGGGCGCGTTGCTGCACGAGGCGTTCCGTCTGGCCAGCGCGGGCATCGCCAGCGCCGAGGACATCGACGCCACGGTGAAGGACGGCCTGGGCCTGCGCTGGTCGTTCATGGGGCCGTTCGAAACCATAGACCTCAACGCGCCCGGCGGCATTGCCGACTATTGCGCGCGCTACGGCGGGCTGTACCAGTCCATCGGCGCGACCCAGGGCGAGCCTGTCGCCTGGGACGGCGCGCTGGTCGATGCCCTGTCGGACGAACGCCGCGGCCTGCTGCCGCAGGAAGATCTTGCCAAGCGCCGCTTCTGGCGCGACGAAAAACTGATGCGCCTCATGCGCCACAAACAGGACAACGGAGACAACAATGGCTAAGCCCAAGCAGAAAGTCATCATCACTTGCGCCGTGACGGGCGCCATCCACACGCCCAGCATGTCGCCGCACCTGCCGGTGACCGCCGACGAGATCGCGGAAGCGGCCATCGGCGCGGCCAAGGCGGGCGCGGCGGTGCTGCACCTGCATGCGCGCGATCCGCAGACCGGCAAGCCGTCGCAGGATCCGGCGCTGTTCAGGCCCTTCCTGGAACGGATCAAGCGGGAAACGGACGCCATCATCAACATCACCACCGGCGGCAGCCCGCACATGACGGTGGAAGAGCGCATGCGTCCGGCCACCACCTTCAAGCCGGAGCTGGCGTCCCTGAACATGGGGTCCATGAACTTCGGCCTGTACCCCATGCTGGGCCGCTTCAAGGAATTCAAGCACGACTGGGAACGCGAGCATCTGGAGAACAGCCGCTCGCTGGTGTTCCGCAACACCTATCAGGACATCGAATCCATCCTGACGCTGGGCAACGCCAACGGCACCCGTTTCGAGTTCGAGTGCTACGACATCAGCCACTTGTACAACCTGGCGCATTTCGTGGACCGCGGCCTGGTCAAGTCGCCGCCTTTCATCCAGTCGGTATTCGGCATCCTGGGCGGCATCGGCCCGCACCCGGAAGACCTGATGCACATGAAGCGCACGGCCGACCGCCTGTTCGGCAATGACTATGAGTGGTCGATCCTGGGCGCCGGCCGCGGCCAGATCCCGCTGGCCACCATAGGCGCGGCCATGGGGTCGAACGTGCGGGTGGGACTGGAGGATTCGCTGTGGATCGGGCCGGGCGAGATGGCGCAATCCAATCAGGTCCAGGTTGAACGCATCCGCACCATCCTGGAAGCGCTGAACCTGGAAATCGCCACGCCCGAGGAAGCGCGCGCCAAGCTGGATCTGAAGGGCCGGGACAACGTCGAGTTCTGATGCGGCGGGGCGCCGGCGAGGCCGGCGCCTGCCTGTCAGGCGTAGCGGCGCAGCGCGGCGGCCAAGGCGTCCGTGTCCAGCGGGCGGTCGAAGTTGGCGGCATGGCGGGCCTTCAGGCTCAGCTCCGCCGCCAGCCGCAGTTCGGCGTCGTCGGGCATGTCGGACGCGCCGAGTTCGCGCAAGGTCGTGGGCAGCCCCACCTGGGCATACCAGCGCGTCAGCTCGGCGAGCATGCCGTCCGTCCGGTTTTCCAGGTCCAGCTGCACCAGCAATCCGACCGCCACCTGCAGGCCATGCGGGGCGCTCGCCACGCCGCTGATCTTGGGCAGCCCGCGCGTCAGCGCGTGGGCGATGGACAGGCCGCCGCTTTCGAAACCGAGGCCGCTCATGAGAATCATCGCTTCTACCACGCGTTCGAAGGCCGGCGTGGGCTGGCCGCTGCCGGCAACCGCCACGGCCTGCGCGCCGTCGGCCAGCAGGGTGCGCAGGCAGCCGTCGGCGATGAACTGGGCGGTGAGGGGCGGCGCGCCGTCATACATGTTGCGGCCGCCATTGCGGCCGCATTGCTCGGCCTCGAACTTCTTCGAGACCGCATCGCCCAGCCCGGCGCGGAAGAAGGGCGCTGGCGCGGTGGCGATGACGGCCGTGTCCACCAGCACGATGGTGGGGTTGAACAGCATGTGCTCCACCGCCAGGAGGTTGTGATGGGCGTCGTACAGGACGTAGTTCTTGCTGGTCGGCGCGTCGTTGGACGCGACGGTCGGCACGGTGATGAGATGGCAGTGCGAGGACTTGGCCACCGCCTTGCCCGCGTCCAGCGCTTTGCCGCCGCCCACCGCGATCACCATGTCGATGCCGGCAGGCGCGGCCTGCGCGCGCAATTGCGTGATCGTCGCGGGCGTCAGGTCGCCTTTGACGATCAGCGGTATCAGCGACACGTTATGCGCCGCGCACAAGGCTTCGATTCTTGGCCCCAGCACGCCATGCACGTAGCCGTCGATGACCAGGGCCGCGCGGCGGCCGAACAGAGCTGCGTACTGTCCCAGGGTGTCCAGGGCGCCGGCGCCCTGGACGTAGCGGCTGGGCGCGCCAAAAATCTTCAGCATGGGGGATTCCTTCGGGTTGGCCTATTTGCGGGCAGCGGGCGGGCGGTAGTCGAGTTCCTTTTCGCGCTCGACCAGCCAGTCGATCATGATCTTGCCGCCCCAGACCAGGTCGGCCTGGATGGCTTGCCTGGCGGCTTCGGAGTCGCGCGCTTCCAGGGCTTCCAGCACGGCCTCGTGGCGGTGCTCGTTCTGCGAATAATCCAGCCCCGAGGTCTTGACGTGGAACACCTTGAGGATGGGGCCGGTGATCACCCAGAACGATTCCACCGTGGCGCGCAGGATGGGCTTGTTGCTGGCTTCCAGGATGGCGAAGTGGAACTTGCGGTTCAGGTAGCTGGCGCGCTTGGGATCGCTGGAAGTGCAGGAGATGAAATCCCGTTGCAGCGCGATCAGGTTGTCCAGCTGCTTGCGCGTGATGTGCTGGGCGGCCTCGGCCGCGCCCATGCCTTCCAGGTGGAAACGGATCTGCTGGATTTCGCGCAGCTTTTCGGAATTGACGTAGGGCACGTAGACCGCGGTGGCCGCCTGCATTTCCAGGCCCTGCTCGCTGATCAGCCGGAAGATCGCCTCGCGCACGGGCGTGATGGAGACGCCCATTTCCTGGGCCAGTTCGCCAATGATCAGGCGTTCGCCGGGTTCGTACTGCCCGTTGATCAGGGCATTGCGGATTTCGTTGTAGACCCTGACGGAGAGGTTCTCTTTCTTTACCGGTTTAAGGCTGGACATGACAGGCTCAGGCTTGCTGTATTGATGGGGGCGGGTGGATTCGGGATGAATTCTATCCCGCTATGGCAAATTCGAGCGCGATGGGTATATTATATATCATATATCCTAACAGCGAAAAGGAAGCGCCATGAGGAGTGACAGGGAGGTCCCCACCGAAGGGGAGGTCGGGCTGCTGCGGGAAAAGGCCCGCCATATCCGGCTGGAGACCATCAGGCTGATCGAAATCGCCAAGGTCGGGCACTACAGCTCGGTGTTCTCATGCGCGGAAATCTTTGCCGCGCTGTACTACGACGTGATGCGCCTGCGCCCGGGCGAGCCGCAGTGGCCCGACCGCGACCGCTTCCTGATGGGCAAGGGCCACGCGGCGGTGGGACTGTTTCCGATGCTGGCCGACCACGGCTTCATCGCCCGCGAACTGCTGGACGGCTACACCCGCCTGGGCAGCCCGCTGGGCGACCATCCCGACATGAGCAAGGTGCCGGGCGTGGATTTCAGCTCGGGTTCCATCGGACATGCGCTGTCCAATGGCGTGGGCATGGCGGTGGGCGGGCGCATGAGCGGGCGCGACTTCAACGTCTTCGTGCTGCTGGGGGACGGCGAGATGCAGGAAGGCCAGGTCTGGGAGGCGGCGCTGTTCGCCGCGCACAACCGCCTGTCGCGCCTGGTCGCCATCGTCGACCGCAACGGCTACCAGCTCGACGGCAAGGTCGACGAGGTCATGGGCGTGGAGTCGCTGAAGGAAAAATGGCAGGCCTTCGGCTGGGAGGTGCATGAGGTCGACGGCCACAATCTTGTGGAACTGACCGCCTTGCTGCGCCGCCTGCGCGCGGACGAGGCGCGCGCCAGGCCGGCCTGCGTGATCGCCCGGACCATCAAGGGCAAGGGCGTGTCCTATATGGAAACCGAGCCGGGCTGGCATCTGGGCTACCTGGCGCCGCAAGACGCGCAAAGCGCCGTTGAAGAAATCCTTTCCCGCGAGATCTGAATGGCACAGGCACAAGTCCTCTCTCCCGATTCCTGGCAGTACCGCGCGCTCAACGCGGTCAACCCCGGGCTGTCCTATCTTTCCGACGCGCTGATCGAATTGGCCGCGGCCGGGCACCCGGTGGTCGCCGGCTCGGCCGACCTGCAGTACTCCAACGGCCTGAACCGCTTCGCGCAGGCCTATCCCGACCGCTACGTCCAGTTCGGCATTTCCGAGCAGAACATGGTGTCGGCCGCCGCGGGCCTGGCCACCACGGGCATGATGCCCTTCGTCGCGACCTTCGCGTCCTTTCTGGGCCTGTTGTGCTGCGAGCAGATCCGCATGGACGTGGCCTATACCAAGCTGCCCGTGCGCCTGATCGGCCACCACACCGGCATCAGCCTGGGCTTCTACGGCACCTCGCACCACGCCACCGAAGACATCTCGACGATGCGGGCGCTGGCCGGTTTGACGGTGGTTTCGCCCGCCGACGGGCCGCAGCTGGCGTCCGCCATCAAGGCCTCGGCAGACTGGCCCGAACCGATCTATTTCCGCATCGGCCGCGGCCGCGACCCACAGGTTTACGAAGACGGAGCGCCTTTCGAGTTCGGCCGCGCCATCGTCCATTCCAGCGGTTCGGACTTGAACATCATCGCCTGCGGCATCACCGTGCACGCAGCCCTGGCCGCCGCCGAACAGTTGCGCGGCGAAGGACTGTCGGTGGGCGTGATCGACATGCCTACCATCAAGCCCCTGGACCGCGACGCCGTGCTGGCCGCGGCGGGCCAGTCGCGCCTCTTGATGACGGTGGAAGAACA
Organism: Achromobacter sp.; assembly: GCA_032153965.1. Taxonomy (GTDB): domain Bacteria; phylum Pseudomonadota; class Gammaproteobacteria; order Burkholderiales; family Burkholderiaceae_B; genus Achromobacter. The sequence continues at coordinate 16,318 of JALDYL010000055.1, forward strand.
CAACGTGCTGGGCGGGTTGGGGTCGGCCGTGGCCGAAGTCCTGGCCGACGCGGGCACGGGCACGCGCCTGCGCCGCCATGGCATCTACGACGAATACAGCCTGATCGCGCCGCCCACCACCCTGTACGCGCACTACAAGCTGGACGCGGACGGCATCGCCGAGGTCGCGCGCGCCACGCTCCAGTCCTGAGAAAAGGAGAAAAAGATGAAGGAAATCACCGGCGCCACGCGCCTGTTTGGCATCCTGGCCGATCCCATCCACCACGTGAAGACGCCGCAGCGCATGAACGAGCATTTCGCCGCCATCGGCTTCGACGGCGTGTGCGTGCCGTTCCACGCCCGGCCGGACAACCTGGCGGACGTGGTCGCCGGGCTGCGGCGGCTGGAAAACCTGGGCGGCGTCATCGTCACCGTGCCGCACAAGACCGCGATACTGGAGCTGGTGGACGACGCCACCCCCGTGGCGCGCAAGGTCGGCGCGGCCAATGTTGTGCGCCGCGAGGCCGACGGCAAATTGGTGGCGCACATGCTGGACGGAGAAGGCTGCGTGCGCGGCCTGCAAAGCGCGGGCGTGTCGCCGCAGGGCAAGAGCGCCTATCTGGCGGGGGCGGGCGGCGCGGCCAATGCCATCGGCTTCGCGCTGGTCCAGGCCGGCGTGTCGCGGCTGACCATCGCCAACCGCACGACGGCCAAGGCCGAGGATCTGAAGGCGCGCATCCTGTCGCTGCATCCTGGCGCCCGGATCGACGTGGGCACGGCCGACCCCTCGGGGCATGACCTGGTGGTCAACGGCACCTCACTGGGCATGAAGCCGGACGATGCCTTGCCGCTGGACGCCAGCCGGCTGACGCCCGACCAGCTGGTTTGCGAAGTCATCATGCAGCCCAAGGACACCGCCTTGTTGTTGGCGGCGCAGGCCCGCGGCTGCAAGGTCCACTATGGCGCGCCGATGCTGGCCTGCCAGATCGAACTGATGGCGCAGATGCTGGGCGTGGCGGCGGAAAAGCCGGCCGGCGCGGGGAATTGAACCGTATGGGCGACTACGACTTCATCATTGCCGGGGGCGGCACGGCAGGCTGCATCCTGGCCAACCGCCTGAGCGCGGACGGCAAGTACCGGGTGCTGATGCTGGAGGCCGGACATGAAGCCCGCAGCATGTGGATCTCGATCCCGGCAGGCTTTTCCAAGCTGCTGGTGAACCCGGAATACAACTGGCGCTTCGCCACCGAGCCTGAAGACAACGTCCACGGCCGCAGCATCGCCGTGCCGCGCGGCAAGGGCGTGGGCGGGTCGACGCTGATCAACGGCATGATCTACGTCCGCGGCCAGCCGCAGGACTACGACGCCTGGGAGGCGGCCGGCGCCACCGGCTGGGGCTACAGCCAGGCCGAGCGCGTCTTCCGCAAGATCGAATGCTATGAACCCGGCGGCGCCAGCCGCGGCAAGAGCGGCCCCATGCACCTGGAAGAAGTCGCCGAACGTTTTCCCATATCGGACGCCTTTCTGCAGGCGGCGCAGGAAGACGGCCAGCCCTTGAATCCCGACTACAACGGCGGCAGCCAGGAAGGCGTGGGCTACTACCAGGTGCTGCAGCATCGGGGCAGGCGCTGGAGCGTCGTGGACGGGTACCTGAAACCCGCCTCGGGCCGCAAGAATCTCAGCGTGGAATGCGGCGCGCACGTGACCCGGCTGGTGTTCGAGGGCAAGCGCTGCGTGGGCGTGGCCTACCGCAAGAATGGACAGGAACATATCGTGCGCGCGCGGCGCGAGACGCTGCTGTGCATGGGCGCGGTGCAATCGCCGCAGCTGCTGGAACTCTCCGGGGTCGGCAATCCCGCCTTGCTGCAATCGTTCGGCATCGCGCCGGTGCTGGCGCAGCCGCAGGTGGGCGAGAACTACATCGACCACTACGCCACGCGCATGAACTGGCGCGTGAAAGGCACGGTGACGCTGAACGAGATGTCGCGCGGCTGGCGCCTGGCGCAGCAGGTGGCGCGCTACTACGCCAGCCACAAGGGCATCCTGACCCTGGGCACGGGGCTGGTGCACGGCTTCGTGAAAAGCGCGCCGGACCTGCCCGCGCCGGACGTGCAGTACTTCTTCGTGCACGCCAGCTACGCCAACGCGGCCGAACGCATCCTCGACCGGCAGCCGGGCATGACGATAGGCGTGGCGCAGCTGCGGCCCGAGTCGGTCGGATCCATCCACATCAAGTCGGCGGATCCGCAGGCCGGACCCGCGATCCGCCCCAACTTCCTGTCCGCCCAGGTGGACCGCGACAGCCTGGTGGGCGGCATGCAGGCGGCGCGGCGCATCGTCGGCCAGCCGGCCATGCGGCGCTATATCGAATCGGAGATCAGCCCCGGCGCGGCGGTGGACAGCTATGACGAATGGCTGGACTTCGCGCGGCGCAACGGCCAGACCATCTACCACCCGATAGGCACCTGCCGCATGGGTTCCGACGCCGCCGCCGTCACCGACGTGCGCCTGCGGGTGAACGGCCTGTCCGGCCTGCGCGTGGTGGACGCCTCCGTGATGCCGAAGATGGTCTCCGGCAACACGCAGGGCGCCGTCATGATGGTGGCGGAGCGGGGGGCGGAGATGATCCTCGAGGATGCGGCGCAGGCCTAGCTGTACCCATCATGGAAAAAGGCGCACGTGGCCAAGCTGCCCGTGCGCCTTTTCACTTCAGCGGATGAGGAAGCCTGCGCCGACCGGGTCGTTCTTGTCGATCACCCAGCGCGCCGTGCCCAGGATGCTGGCCGTGCCCTTGACCGTCGGGCGCACGGCGCGGGTGCCGTTCAGGTCCACCTCGCCCAGCAGGCAGCCTTCGAACACGCCGCTGCCCAGCAGGCCTTCCGACTTGATCGGCTGGTTCAGGCCCATCTTGCCGCGCGCCTCGAACATGGCCATCATCGCGCTGGTGCCGGTGCCGCCGGGCGAACGGTCCAGCTGGCCGGCGCTGAACACGTGCACGTTCTTGTAGAACGCGCCTTCGATGGTCGGCTGGTGCCAGAAGGTGATGAAGTTCAGGTTGTTGATGTGCGCTTCGGTCGGGTGCTGGATGCGGTGGCGGGCGTTGAGCTGGTCGCGCACGATCAGGCCCATGCGCGACAGCTCGGTGCCGTTGTCGGGCGAAATGCGCAGGTCGCAGCCGGACAGGTCCACGATGCCGAAGTAGTTGCCGCCCCAGACGATGTCGGCCGACAGCTTGCCGTAGCCCGGCAGTTCCACCGGGATGTCCTGCGCGGCCACGTAGGCGGGCACGTTCTCGAACCGCGTCCACAGCACGTTGTCGCCTTCGGACGCCACTTCCGACACGACCAGGCCGGCGGTGGTTTCAAAGCGGATCTTGGTGATGCCGTCCTTGCCGCGGGGCACCAGGCCATTGGCCACCATGGCCATGCTGACCGCGATGGTGCCGTGGCCGCACATGTGCGAATACTCGGTGCCGTCGATGTAGATCAGGCCGGCGTCGTACTCCGGGCTGGACGGCGGGGTCAGGAACACGCCGAACATGTCCTTGTGGCCGCGCGGCTCGCGCATCAGCGCCTTGCGCAGCCAGTCGTAGTTCTGTTCAAGGAAGGCGCGCTTCTCCAGGATGGTGGAGCCGGCGGGGTAGGGGATGCCGCTATGCACGATGCACAGGGGCTCGCCTTCGGTATGGGTATAGATGACATCGAACGCGTCTTGCTTGCGCATGACTGTGGCTCCAGACAGTAAGGTAGGGAAGAAAGGTTATTTGCCGCGTTCGGACAGCATGTCCAGCCCGACGGTCAAATCCAGGATGACGATGGCGATCACCGCAACCACGATCGTGGCGCCCGATACGGCTGCGATGGTCGGATCTATCGTGTACTGCACGTAGTTGAAGAGCTTCACGGGGATGGTGTTCAGGTCCGCCGTGGTGTTGAAAATCGACAGCTCCACGTTGATCCACGAAGAGATGAAGGCGAAGATCGAGCCGGTGACGATGCCCGGCCGGATCTGCGGCAGCACCACCAGAAAGAAGGTCGTCCAGGGATTCGCGCCCAGGTCCGCCGAGGCTTCCTCCAGCGCGCGCTGCTCCGGCGTCAGCAAGGTCAGCGTGGACCGCAGCACGAAGGGCGCGATGATGACGATGTGCCCGATCAGCAGGGACAGGAAGCTGCGCGTCAGGCCGAAGTAGGCGCCGTATTGCAGCAGCGCCGCGCCCAGCACGATGTGAGGCAGCACCAGCGGCGACATCAGTACGGCGGTCAGCGCGGCCTTGCCCGGGAACTCGTAGCGCGCCACCGCCAGCGCAGCGGGCACCGTCAGCAGCACGGCCGCGGCCGTGGCCGCCAGGGCCAGCACCGTGCTGGTCGTGAACGCGGCGGCATAGCCGGCCTCGATCAGCAGCGTGCGGTACCACTCCAGCGTGAAGCCCTTGGGCGGAAACGCCAGATAGGGCGTGGACGTGAACGAGGAACCCAGGATCACCACCAGCGGCAGGGCCAGGTAGGCCAGCACGCCCAGCGCGATCAGGCGGATCAGGTTGCGGGCGATCATCGCGCGGCTCCCGGCAGGATGGCGGCGCGGTTGGCCAACGCCACCAGTATCAGGGTGAACACCAGCAGCACCATGCTCAGCGCGCCGCCGTAATGGAAGTCGAACACCGTGCTGTACTGCTGGAAGATCAGCATGGACAGCACCGACACGCGGCCGCCCGACAGCAGCGCAGGCGTCACGTAGGCGCTGACGGCCAGGGTGAAGACCATGATGGCGCCGGACACCACGCCAGGCAGCGTCAACGGCCAGGTGATGTGGAAGAAGGTGGCAGCGGGGCTGGCGCCCAGGTCGGCGGAGGCCTGCTCGCAGGCCGGATCGACCCGCGCCAGCGCATTGCCCACCGCCAGCACCACGAAGGGCAGCAGCACGTAGACCATGCCGATCAGGATGCCCAGCTCGGTGCCGATGAAGCGCATCGGACGGTCGGCGACGCCCGCGCCCACCAGGGCCTGGTTGACCAGTCCGTTGCGGCCCAGCAGCACCATCCAGCCGAAGGCCCGCACGATATTGCTGGTGAACAGCGGCACCACCAGCAGGATCACGCAGAAGCGCCGCCAGGCCTGCCAGCGCACCACGCGCACCAGGTACCAGGCCAGCGGATAGCCCAGGACCACGCAGGCGATCGTGGTGAACAAGGCCAGCCGGAAGGTGACCAGGATCACGTCCCAGTGGTACTGGTCGCCCAGCACGCGCAGATACTGCTGGGCGGTGAGGTGCAGTCCGTCGGGTCCGCCGGTGATGCTGGCCAGCGCCACCACCGCCAGCGGCGCCAGGAAGAAGGCCGCGAAGAACAGCACGGGAGCCGCCAGCAGCAGGCAGGGCGAACGCCAGGCGCGCGTGCTCATGGCTGCTCACCGATCAGGTGCAGGTGTTCCGGCGCGAAGGCCAGGCGGGCCGCGGAGCCCGGGCCCAGGCCCGATGGCGCAATGCCGCCGTGGCGCGCCACCAGGACCTGTCCGCCAATGTCGACGTGGATCATGCAGTGGCTGCCGACGTTGATGACGTCGGTGACCGTGCCGTTCAGCCCATGCGCCGCCGATTCATCGGCCAGGCGCAAATCCTCGGGCCGCAGCACCGCGACGCCGCGCGCGGGCGCGGCCTGGCCCGGGAACGGCACGCGCAGCCCCTGGGCGTCCAGCAGCAACTCGCCGCCGCTGGCGGTGTACGGCATGAAATTGGCGTCGCCGATGAACTCGGCCACGAAGCGCGTGGCGGGATGACGGTAGATCTCGGTCCCGCCGCCCACCTGTTCGATCTTGCCCGCATGCATGACCACCACCCGGTCTGCCATGGTCATGGCTTCTTCCTGGTCGTGCGTGACGAAGATGAAGGCGATGCCCAGCTTGGCCTGCAGGTGCTTGAGTTCCAGCTGCATGCGCTTGCGCAGCTTGAGATCCAGCGCCGACAACGGTTCGTCCAGCAACAGCAGCTTGGGCTGGTTGACGATGGCGCGCGCCAGCGCCACGCGCTGCTGCTGGCCGCCGGACATTTCGCGGGGATAGCGCGGGCCGAAGTCCGCTAGCCCCACCATGTCCAGCGCGGCGCGCGCGCGTTCGGCCGCCTGCTGCCGCGACGCGCCCTGGCGCCGCGGACCGTAGGCCACGTTTTCCAGCACGCTCATGTGCGGAAACAGCGCGTAGTTCTGGAACACGGTGTTCAGCGGCCGGTGGTGCGCGGCCAGGCGGCTGATGTCCTGGCCCTCGATCAGGATGCGGCCCGATTCGGGCCTGAGGAAGCCGGCGATCGAACGCAGCAGGGTGGTCTTGCCGCAGCCGCTGGGGCCAAGCAGGGCCACGAACTCGCCCTGTTGGACCGCCAGGTCGATGCGGTCCAGCGCCTGGTAGGCGCCAAAGCGCATCGACACGCCTTCGATGGTGAGCAAAGCGGACATGTTCGATCCCGGTCTAGCGCTTGCGGGCAACCTGGCGGTTCCAGGCGTCCGTGACCTCGGCGCGGCGGCTGTTGATGAGGTTCCAGTCGAACAGGCTCAGGTTCTTGACCGAACCGTCCGCGCCCCAGGGCAGCTTGCGGGCCACGTCCTTGGACACCTGCACGTCCTTGACGGCGGGGCCCAGGTACAGGCGGGTGGCCAGGCAGGCGGCGGCATCCGGCGTAAGCGCGGTGTCGATGAACTTCTGCGCGGCGGCCTTGTTCGGCGCGTTCTTCACCAGATGCAGGCGCGCATCGGTGGCCCAGGCGCCTTCCTTGGGCACGGCGAAGCCGATCGGCAGGCCCTTGTCGATCAGGTCCCAGGCGCCCACGTTGAAGTGCGCGCCGATGATGGCCTCGCCGCTCTGGTAGGCGTTGGTGGCGGCGCCCGAACTGTCGAAGAACAGCGCGGTGTCCAGCGACGCCAGCTTGGCGTACAGCGGCGCCAGGTTGGACGGATCGATCGCGAATACCCGCGCCAGGAAGAAGATGAACGGCACGCCCGACGAGTTCGCCGGCGAGGGAATGGCCACGGCGCCGGCGTACTCGGGCTTCCACAGGTCCTTCCAGCTGGTCGGCGGCTGGGGCACTTCCTTGGTGTTGTAGGCGATGCCGAGCGAGTAGTAGCCGGTGCTGACCGCGTAGGCGTTGTCGCCGTTGCGGTACACGCCCTGGTCGATGACGTTCTTCAGGTTGGGTATGCCGGCGGGATCCAGCGTGTCCAGCACGGCGGCGTCAGCGGCCAGTTCGCTGATGCCGCCGTCCATCCAGGCCACGTCTATGGTGGGCGCGCCCTTCTGCTGCTGCAGCTTGGCCAGCGTGGTGGTGGAGGTGCCCACTTCCGGCACCACGGTCACGCCGGTCGCGTTGGTGTAGGGCTCGGCGACGCAGGCGCGGAACGCGTCGCCCCAATTGCCGCCGTACCAGGCGACGGTGATCTTCTGCTGCTGGGCCAGCGCCTGGCCGGCGGTCAGCAGTCCGGCTCCCAGCAATGCGGCGCGTAGCGCGCGGCGGGTAGGTGTTGCCATGTCGGATTCCCCTTGTCGATTTATCGGCCCCGCTGCGCCCGCGCCGGTGGGCGCGGAAGGTCGGTGCATAGGTGCATCTTGGGCGATCCCCGGGAAAACCAGCTTGAAGGCCTGGGACAAAAACTTGAATAATTGCGACATGGAAACCTCCATGCCCGCCGCGACGCCGTCTTTCTCCTATGACGACGAGTTCAACGGCCCACCTCAGGGGAAACCCGCACTGACCGTAGGCATCGTGCTGCTGGACCAGTTCACGCTGGCCGCCTTTGCCGGATTGGTGGACGTGTTGCGGCTGGCGGGCGACCACGGCGGACGCAGCCGCCAGATCCACACCGCGTGGCGCGTCATGAGCTGGGACGGCAAGCCGCGCTGCTCCAGCGCGGGCCTGACCATAGACGTGGCCGACGGCCTGCCTGACGATCCGACGCAGTTCGACTATGTGGCGGTTTGCGGCGGCAACGACTATTTCAACGGACGCCTGCCCGAACCCCTGCGCGACTGGCTGCGGCTGGCGGCCGCGCAGCGCGTGCGGCTCCTGGGCATCTGCACGGGCACCTTCGCGCTGGCGCAGGCCGACGTCATCGGGCCGCGCACGGTCTGCGTGCACTGGAACGTGCTGGACACCTTCCGCGAACGCTTTCCGCAGGCCCGGGCGGTGGTGGACCGGCTGTTCGTGGACGAAGGCGACCTGATTTCCTGCGCAGGCTCCACGGCTGCGATCGACCTGGCGCTGTACCTGGTGGCCCGGCATTGCGGGCGCGACAAGGCCCAGCAGGCGATGCGGCACATGATGCTGCAAGGCGTGCGGCCGGGGCGCGTGCCGCAGGCGCACTTCCGCACGGACCTGTCGGGCATCCAGGATCTGCGCGTGCGCCAGGCCGCGCATTTCATCGAGCAGCGCATCGACAACCCGCCGCCGCTGGATGCGATCGCGCGCTACGTCGGCGTGGGGCGCAGGCAGCTGGAGCGCGCATTCCGCCTGGCCACGGGCATGTCGCCCATGGCGTTCCAGCGGCAGTTGCGGCTGGAATACGGCAGTTGGCTGCTCTTGAACAATCCCAGCAGCATCACGCAGATCGCGCTGGATTGCGGGTTTGCGGACGGCGCGCATTTCTCGCGCGATTTCCGCGCGCATTTCGGCCAGTCGCCGCGGCAGTACCAGCAGGCCGCCGGCCGCGACAGCGCAGTGAGCATGTTTCCCGCCTAGGATCCGCGCGCAGGCTCGTGCCGGTGCAAGCAGGCCCTGGGCTCATCGACGCAAGGAGACGGCATGACCTATGACCTTTGGTATTGGGACGGCATACCCGGGCGCGGCGAGTTCGTGCGCCTGGCCCTGGAGGCTGGCGGCATCCCCTATCGCGAATGCGCGCGCCAGCCGGGCGCGGATGAAGGCACGCTGGTCGCGGACCTGAGTTCGGCGCGCAAGCATCCGCCGTTCGCGCCGCCCTATCTGGTCGCGGGCAGGATGACGCTGGCGCAGACCGCCAACATCCTGCTGTTCCTGGGCGAAAAGCACGGCCTGGCGCCGGACTCGCTGGAAGGGCGGTTGTGGGTGAACCAGCTGCAGCTCACCATCGCCGACATGGTGGCCGAAGCGCACGACACGCATCATCCGATATCCGCCAGCGAGTACTACGAGGACCAGAAGGTCGAGGCCGCGCGCCGCGCGCGCTGCTTCCGTGTAGAGCGCATGCCCAAGTTCCTGGGTTACTTCGAAAGCGTGCTGGACGGGCCGCAGGCATGGCTGGCGGGCGGCAAGCGCTGGACCTATGTGGACCTGTCCATGTTCCACCTGGTGGACGGCCTGCTGTATGCCTTTCCGAAACGCATGGCGACGCTGGCGGTGCGCTATCCCGACGTCATGGCGCTGCATGCGCGCGTGGCGGCGTTGGCGGAATTGCAGCCGTATTTTGAAAGCGGCAGGCGCCTGCCTTTCGGGGAGGGGATATTTCGCCAATATCGCGAATTGGATGCGGCTTGAGTCCGGATAAACCCTGGTGTTGCTGAATGCCGATTTTTTTGATTTGTCTCTTGAAAATCTTGAGATCAACTCATTTTTAAGATTAAATATTTTCAAATTGTTTAGTAAATATTTCCAATTATATCGAGGCAGATAGGTCGCACGGCATCAGGCCACCCAGGTTCCGGGTAGGAGACGTCACGATGAAATGGATTTCCTTAAGCCAGCTGCTGCGCATGGACCGCGGCATGCGGAAGGCCGACATGCTTGGGCAGATCGCAGCGATCCACAACGCCCAGGCCGTCATCGAGTTCGACCTGGACGGCCATGTCCTGGCGGCGAACCCGAACTTCCTTACCACCATGGGCTATGCGCTGGACGAGATCGCGGGGCAGCATCACCGCATGTTCGTCGACCCTGCGGAGCGCGCATCGGCCGCCTACGCGGAATTCTGGAACCGCTTGCGGCAGGGTGGCCGCGACGAGGGACGCTATCGGCGGGTGCGCAAGGACGGCAGCGACGTCTGGCTGCAAGCTTCCTACAACCCGATCTACGACCGCCACGATCGTCTGATCAAAGTGGTCAAGTACGCCGTGGACATCACCGCGCAACAGCAGCGGCAGGCGGACGTGGAAGGCCAGTTGGCGGCGATCTCCAAGGTGCAGGCCATCATCGAGTTCGAACTGGACGGCACCATCGTCCGCGCCAACGATCTGTTCCTGGGCGCGGTGGGTTATCGCGCGGACGAGATCCAGGGGCGGCACCACAGCATGTTCGTCCCGCCTGAGGAGGCGCGCGGCGAGGCATACAAGGAGTTCTGGCGCAGGCTGCGCAACGGCGAGCATGACACCGGGCAATACCTGCGCATCGGCAAGGGCGGCCGCCAAGTCTGGATCGAAGCCAGCTACAACCCGA
>JALDYL010000281.1:0-5338 GCA_032153965.1 Achromobacter sp.
GGTCAGAAGGCTTTTCAATGAAAAAAAGCATTCCGCTGGTATTGCTGTCGTCCATGCTGCTGACGGCTTGCGGTCCCGACAAAATCATCGCCGATCTCCCTTCGCCTGACGGGAAGTATCACGTCGAGGTCCGCAAATGTCCGCAGCGCGGATCGCTGACCTGGGACGAGATGACCCAGGTTTCTGTGGTTGAGGCCGGCGTGTCGGAAAAGTGCAATGCGTTCATCGTGGCGCTGACGCAGTTCCGGTCGTATACGCCTGACGAGCAACTGCAGCTTGAGTGGGTTTCCGATACGGAACTCAGGGCCTGGCATCCCGCGTTCGAGCCGAAGAATGGCCCCTGGGCCCGGACCTACAAACAGAACTCGCCCGTTCAGGTGATATTCGCGCCCAAGAAATGATTCGCGGCGGGTTTTGCCACGAATTGCCATGGCAATGTCGTAAACGTGATAATTTGTTGCGTCGTCGGCGCAGTTGTTACTGCTTGAATCGGCGGCTTCCAGTGCGTGCGGAAAATCCCTGGCTTATCGCCGCGGATCACTGATTTTTTTCCCCATCCGCGCAATGCCATCTGTGGTTGAATACGCTCCGTTTGCGCGCGCGGTTTCGCCGGCCGCATGACCAATGTCCACGGAGCCTTATCCAGTATGCGTTGCAGAGTCTTGACCATGGGGCTGCTGATGGCCGCCGGCAGTATCGCGCAGGCCGCCACGGTGTCGGAAGTCTTCAATGGAAAAATGCTGGGCAAGAGCCAGGCGCATTTCGAAACGATCGCGGGCGCGCCGCAGGAATCCTACGGCGACGATCGCGTGTTCGACGTGCAGGGCTGCCTGATCACCGCGACGATCCAGTCGGGCCAGGTATCGGCATTGAGTATGGAACCCTCTGAAACCTGCCAGCCCGACCTCGCCAGCTTCATAGGCGAATATGCGCCCAAGCCGGGGCAGAAACTCACCCCCGCCGCCTTCGACTCGAACCTGGCCTATACGGCAGACTGCCTGACCGACTGCGGCAATGCCGCTGATCCCTGGGTCTACGCAAGCTGGACCGCGCCTCGCGCGGCCGGGGGCATGGAAGTCATGCTGGGCTTCGTGCAGGCCGGAGACGAGGCGCTGGACGCGGCCGATAAATGGGCCACGCAGATGGAAAAGGCGGAAGGCAAGGATTACCTGCTTAACAACAAATTCAATTGCGACGCCCGCTACAACGACGTGGCAGCGACCGCTTTCAAGAACGTGATCGCGACCAGCGTCAAGGTCGGGTTCAATCTGCCGAAGGAACCTTGCCGCTAGGCTGCGCTGCGAACTGCTGTCTTTGTCATCCACGGCCATGTCGGGCCGGTCCCAGGGGAAAACAATAAATGAAGAAGCTAGTCTTGACGGTTCTTGTGACTCAACTGCTTGCCGGGTGCGCGGGTTCCCCAATAGGCAATATGATCAACAATGAACGCCAGGAAACCAGGGCTGACATGATGCAATCGTGGGTCGGCGAAAGCGAAGAAAAGCTGGTTTCCAAATGGGGACCGCCCACCAATAGCTATACCTTGTCCAGCGGCGGCAAGATCATTTCGTACGAATACGTCCGTGGCATCATCAACAACACCATCTACCGATGCACGGAGAAATTCAGGATTGATGACGGCACGGTCACCAAGTGGGGCCTGAGTTCCGGGTGCGACACGAGGATTAATGGCGGCGACCTGATATCGAAGGATATCCCCATTCCGCAGCCGACCTTGTGATCACGGGCGCGGCCCATGGTCGCGCGGGCTGCGCCGCAATGGGCTGAGATTGAGCAATGAATATCGAGAACATCAAAGGCCGGCTGGCCTTTCTGCAGGAAGCCGAAAAACTCAAAAGCGTGCTGCGCAGCGGATTCACGTCCACTGGCCGTCCCGAAAGCACGGCCGAGCACAGCTGGCGCCTGTGCCTGATGGCCATGGCCTTCGAAGACGAGTTGGCCGGCTTGGACATGCTCAAGGTGCTGAAGCTGTGCATACTCCATGACCTGGGCGAGGCTATACACGGCGACGTTCCGGCCATCGAGAAACACCAGCATCCGGACAAGAGCGAGCAGGAGAAAGCCGACCTGCTGCATCTGACCCGCTCCCTGGACGAGACACAGCGGGCCGGCATCCTGGCGCTTTGGCAGGAATATGAGGATGCCGCCACCCCGGAAGCCAAGGCCGTCAAGGCCCTGGACAAGCTGGAAACCATCCTGCAGCACACGCAGGGCCTCAATCCGCCGGATTTTGACTATGGCTTCAATCTGACCTACGGCCAGAAGCACACGGATGCGGATCCCTTGTTTGCCTTGGTGCGCAGCATCCTCGACGAGAAAACGCGCGCGCGCATCGATCCGCCGGCCTGAGCTAGCCTGACCGCGAATCAAGCCGGGGCGCGCCGTTCATGCGTGCCAAACCAGACGCCGGACAGCACCAGCACGAAAGCCCCGGTCAGGCGCCAGGTCAGCGGGTATGAGCCGCTCAACAGTTCGATCAACACCGCCGTGATCGGCGCCAGCGCCTGAAACGACATCACCCGGCTTGCTTCCAGGCGGCTCAGCGCCCACAGCAGGCAGAAATAGCCCACGGCGCTGGAAAGCCCGATGAACACCACATTCGCCCATTGAAAACCCGACAGGCCAGGCAGCAATGGCGCGCCTCGCGCCAGGCAGACGCCTGCCAGGAACACGACCGAGACAAACATCGCCACCACGCTGACATACATCGATGGATAACGCTGCAGGTACGGCCGATATAAAAGACTGCAAGCCGCGCCGATGAACGTCGCGCCCAACAAGGCGGCCCACGCCCAGCCATCGGCAGCGCCGCCGACCGCGGAGGCGGAAGGCTGCAGCAACAGCGCAATTCCCGAGACCGCCACGCCCGCGCCGATCAGCCGCGCCCAGCTGAACCGTTCGCGTCCCGTGGCAATCGCCAGGCACAGGGTCACCAGCGGCAGCGTGGAAAACACCAGTGCGCACGTGGCGGCCGGCAGCCGGGCCAGCGCGTAGTTCAACAGCAAGATGAGCATCGCGAATTGCAGTATGCCCAGGCCTGCCACCGCACAGAAATCCTTGGCCGTAAACCGCACCGCCCATCGCCGCAGCATGGGCGCGGCAAGCACAACCGCCCCGATGGCATAACGCAGGAAGGCTAGCGTTTCCGCCGACACCTCGTTCGACACTGCACGCGTGGAGACCATCGCGGCCCCCACCAGCGCGCCCGTGACGGCGGCGGCACAAACCGCTTGGGCGCGCTCACTCATCGCAGGCGCGCCTGTCCGCAAATATGGATTTCATCTGACTGCAGGGATGCATCGCGTTCCTTACAGATCCCGCGCCCAATACTGCCCCACCAGGTCCTTGCCGAAGCTGTGGTGCTGTTCTTCCTCGACCAGCTCGAAGCCGGCCTTCTCATAGATCCGGCGCGCATCCGTCAGCACGCTATTGGTCCACAACACCATGCGCTTATAGCCCGCCTGCCGCGCAAACCGCAGGCACTCGTCCACCAGCCTGTGGCCCATGCCCAGCCCACGCGCGGAGCCGTCCACATACAGCAGGCGCAGCTTCGCCGTGGTTTCGTCCTGCCGCACCACGAAGACCGAGCCCACCATCTTCCCGTCCTTCTCCGCGATCCAGCAGCGCTCGCTATCGCGGTCGAACTCCCGGATGAACTTCGCCACGATCTCGGCCACCAGCGCCTCGTATTCCGCATTCCAGCCGAATTCCTGGGCATAGACCATGGCCTGGTTCGCCACCACCAGCCCCATGTCGCCGGGCCGCGGATCGCGCAGCACATAGGGCAGGGGGGCTTTGTCGCCGAGCAGGTTCTGGATTTCGTTCATGGCGTTGACCAGCTGCGCTTGCGCCGGCTCCGATAGCTGTTTGAGGATGGCAATGATCTCGTTGCGGGACGCTTCATTGAGCGGCGCAAACGCCGCCCGGCCGGCGTCCGTCAGTTCCAGCAGGCCGACGCGGGCGTCCGCGGCCGAGCGCGTCTTGGCGATCAAGCCTTTCTTCTCGAAGCCCGAGATCACGCGGCTGACGTATCCCGCGTCCAGGTTCAGCTCCCGGCAGAGGTCCGAAGTGCTGAGCGCGGGGCGGTGGGCCAGCTCATAGAGAATGCGCACTTCGGTCAGCGAGAATTCGCTGGCCAGCAGATGCTCGTGCAGGACGCCGATCTGGCGCGTGTAGAAACGGTTGAAATACCGGACCGCTTCGGCGCGGTCGTAGAGCGATTGCTCTGTCATGTGGACGTCCAGTTGCTTGCCTAAGGCATATTATTATTTGCTTTAGGCAAGTATTGGGGTTTTTTTTGTTCTGCGACACGCGCCCAATAGGCCGGCGCTATCCGCCCGGCGACCGGCCGCCCACCGCCATCACCGCTGCCGGAACTGCTTCCGATACCCCGCAGGCGACACCGAAAACGCCGCCGTGAAATGCTGGCGCAGCGACACCGTCGAGCCGAAGCCCGTGGCTTCGGCCACCCGATCCACCGACAGCCCGCCTGTCTCCAGCAGCCGCTGCGCCGCGGCCAGCCTGTGGTTCAGCACCCATTGCGTCACGGTCGTGCCCGTCTTCAGCTTGAAGCGGCGCGTGAAATTGCGGCGGCTCAGTCCGGCCTCGCTGGCCAGGCGGTCCAGCCCCAGCGGCTCTTGCAAGTGCTCGATGGCCCATTCCATCGCGACGCCTATCGGGTCGCCGCCGTCCTCCCTTGTGAGCGGCCGTTCGATGTACTGCGCCTGCCCGCCGTCGCGGTGCGGCGCCATCACCATGCGGCGGGCCACCCGGTTCGCCAGCTCCGCGCCATGGTCGCAGCGCAGCAGATGCAGGCAGCAATCGATGGCGGCCGCGGTGCCGGCCGAGGTCAGGATGTCGCCGTCGTCCACGTACAAGGCCTTGCGGTCGAGCCGGATCCGAGGGTACTTGCGGGCGAAGTCATCGCTCCAGACCCAGTGAGTCGAAGCCGGGCGGCCGTCGAGTAGACCGGCCTCGGCCAGCACAAAGGCGCCCAGGCATAAGCCGATGACTCGCGCGCCGCGCGCATGTGCATCGCGCAGGGCTTGCAGCATGGTTTCCGGCGGGCGCTCGTCCGGATCGCGCCAGGCTGGCACGATCACCGTGTCGGCCTCGGCCAGGGCGGAATAATCATGCGGCACATGGATATCGAAACCCGACATGGTCGCGACCGGCCCGATGGCTTCGCCGCAGACCAGCAGGCGATAGCGCGGTACGCCCAGCCGGGCCAGGTCGTCGCCGAACACCATGCAGGGCACGGACAGGTGGAAGGAACTGATGCCCGCGAAGGCGACGACGGCGATGGTATGCATGGCGC
>JALDYL010000282.1:0-5324 GCA_032153965.1 Achromobacter sp.
AGCCGCACCTGCTGGGCCAGCGCGTCGGCCTCGAAGCCGCGCATCTGGCCGGCGTTGAACAGGTCCGGGTGGCGGCGCGCCAGCTCCAGCGCCACATCGGCCATGCGCGCGCGCTGCAACGCCCAGATGTACTCGCGCAGCACGTAAGCGGTGTCGGGCGCGGCGGCGAGGGCCAGGTCGGCCTGGTGCAGCGCCTCGTAGGGCTCGCCCTGGCGGGCGTGGACATAGCTCAGGGCGAGGCGGGCGTCGACATCGCGGGGATGCCGCTTGAGCCAGCGCACCGCGGCCTCGCGCGCCTCGGGGTAGCGGCCGGCGTCGGCCAGGGCCATGATTTCGCCGGCGCGAAAGGCCGATTGTCCTGGATGGCGGCGCGCTCCAGCCTGGTACGCGGCCAGCGCCTCGGGCCAGCGCTGCAGGTCGCGATAGGCGCGCGCGACAGAAAGCTGGATGTCGGCGGGCAGCGCGGCGCCTTGCGGCATCCGCTCGTAGGCGGCGACGGCTTCGGCGGGCTGGCCGGCCCAGCCCGCGATGATGATATGGTCGTAGACGGCGCGGTTGCCGCCAGCCGGCCCTTGCTGGCGCAGCATGGCCAGGGCGGGCTCGTAGTCGCCGGCGCGCGCTCGCGCGATCAAGGCGTCATAGTCGTTGCCGGGGCCTGCCAGCGCCATGGCGGGAGCCAGGATGGCGCAAGCCGCCAGCAGGCTCAGTCTCGGTCCAACGGCACCCTGGGGTGTCGATCCTCTGTTTTGCATCTGTCTTACTTCCGCAGTTGCGACTCGGGGCGTTCCTGTTCCGGCCGCCCAGGGGCATGCCTTTTTTCGGCGCGAGCCGAGGCGACGCCTGGCGCAAAGGCGCCGGCGGCACGGGAAGGAACATTGGGTTAGGACTGCGCGGCGCCCGCTGCGGGGACCTTCGCACTCGCGCAATGGGAGTGCATGGCTAGTACGCGCCACGCCCGTGGGGCGTGATTGCGGCGCTCTTCGCGGCACCGTCAATGGCCCGAATTATAAGTGTGTTAACTGTCAGTCAACTGTCAATTAGTGCAAAGGGCCGTGGCGAAAGTCCTGCCGTGGCGTATTCTTCGTCGCTTGCCGCGCATTCGTCTTGGCGCGGGCGGTAAAGGTTCAGGGCGAAACGGCGTGCGGCGACGGACGGGCGCCAGGTAGTGCCTTTCTGTCGCGGCACGGGTAACAAAAAGCGTCAGGGGTGGAGGGATGTAACGCCTCCAGACGCGTGAACCCAGTGCAACAGCAATGACGAGCGACGGCGAACGCCTGCGGGGCGCGAGCCGGCAAACACCATGACGACTTCTCTCTTTTTCCTGATGTGGGGCCTGGCCACGGCTTTGGCATTGCCATTGCTGGCGTCGCTGCGCGCCCGCGACGTGGGCGGCATCGGCGCGTTCACGGCGGGCAACGCGCTGGCGGTGCTGTCGCTGCTGGCCTATGCGGCCTCGCAGTTCCTGCCGCCCGGCGTCTACGTGATGCTGTCGAACGCCGCCTGGGTCTGCGCGGTCAGCCTGGTCTACATCGGCGTGCGGCAGTTCTTCGGCCTGCGTCCGCTGGTGCGGCGCACGGCAGTCCTGGGCGCGCTCTGCATCGTCGCGTTCGCTCTGATGCTGTACGGAGTCGACGAACAGCGGGGACGCATGCTGCTGTTTTCGGTGTACACGTTCACGGCCATGATGGCGACGGGCCTGGTGTTCTTTCGCCAGCGCAAGCGGCTGCAGACGCGCGGCGTGATGCTGTATTTGATGCTGGCGAGTTTTGGCCTGGCGGCGTTGCATGCCTTGCGCGTGCTGGTCTACACCATCGGCGGGCAAGAGCCCTCGTCGCTGCTCGATCCGACCCCATGGGGCCTGTTCTTCATCGTCTGCGGGACCGTGACCGTGCCCGGACTGTTCCTGGCGCTGCTGTTGTTGATCCAGACCAGCCTGTCCGAGCAGATGCAGGCCGCGCTGACCTTCGATGGCCTGACGGGCGCCTATTCGCGCCGCAGCATCATGGACGAACTGGAGCGCGAACTGCAGCGCTGCAAGCGCGCCGGCGGCAAGCTGGCGGTGCTGGTGCTGGACATCGACCACTTCAAGTCCATCAACGACCGCTACGGCCATGCCGCGGGCGACGCGGCGCTGCGCCACTTTTCGCAGGTCGTGCAGCGCGCGGTGCGCGCCAGCGACCGCTTCGGCAGGCTGGGCGGCGAAGAATTCGTGCTGTTGATGTATGACTGTGATCCGGCGCGCGCGCTGGTGCAGGCCCAGCGCGTGTGCGACGCTTTGCGCGATACGCCTTTCCACCTGCAAGGGCGGGAAGTGCGCATGACGACCAGCGGCGGCCTGGCTTCGTATCA
Organism: Achromobacter sp.; assembly: GCA_032153965.1. Taxonomy (GTDB): domain Bacteria; phylum Pseudomonadota; class Gammaproteobacteria; order Burkholderiales; family Burkholderiaceae_B; genus Achromobacter. The sequence goes on from JALDYL010000282.1 coordinate 2,350, forward strand.
GTCGGGAGACGGCGCGGACGGCATCCTGGCGCGCGCCGACGATGCGTTGTACCGCGCCAAGGCACATGGGCGCGACCGCGTGGAGATGGCCTGGATCGGCCGTCCCGCGGGCCGCGCGCAGGAGCGCGGCCCGGCGGTGGCGGAGGAGGTCAGGGCTTGAGGTGTTCCGTCAGGAACTTCTCCATGGCTTCGTAGAACTCGAACTTGTTCTCGTCGTTGTGGAAGCCGTGGCCTTCGTTGTCCTTGACCATGTACTCCACTTCAACGCCGCGCGCCCGTAGCGCGGCCACCATCTGGTCGCTTTCGTCTTTGTTGACACGCGGGTCCTTGGCGCCCTGCGCCACGAACAGCGGCGTCTTGATCTTGTCCGCGTGCAGCGCGGGCGAGGTCGCGGCCAGCCGATCCTTGTCGCGTTCGGGGTGGCCGACCATGTCCTGCATCTTGTCCAGCATGGGCTTCCAGTACGGCGGAATGGACTTCATGAACGTGAACAGGTTGGACACCCCCACGTAATCCACCGCGGCGGCGTACAGGTCGGGCGTGAACGCCACGCCGGCCAGCGTGGCGTAGCCGCCGTAGCTGGCGCCGTAGATGCCGATGCGCTTGGGATCGGCGATGCCCTGCTTGATCAGCCATTGCACGCCGTCGGTGATGTCGTCCTGCATCTTCAGGCCCCATTGGCCGAAGCTGGCTTCCCAGAAGGCGCGGCCATAGCCGGTGGAACCGCGGAAGTTCATCTGCAGCACGCAGAAGCCGCGGTTGGCCAGGAACTGCACTTCGGGGTTGTAGCCCCAGCCGTCGCGCGCCCAGGGGCCGCCGTGCGGATTCACGATGCAAGGCAGGTTCTTCGGATCGCGGCCGGCGGGTAGCGTCAGGTAGCCGTGGACCGTCAGGCCGTCGCGGGTCTGGTAGCTGATGGGCTGCACGCGCGACATGTCCGCCTCGGGAATGGCGGGGTTGATGTCGGCCAGCTTGCTCAGCGTGTCGGCGGCCGCATCGTAGATATAGCGCGAGCCCGGCGTGCGGTCGTTGTAGGCGGCGACGATGAACTTGTCTTCGTCGCGGTTGGAACCCTGGATGGCGAAGTCGTAGCCGCTGAGCTTGGCCGACAGCTTATTGAAGAGCGTCTCGGTCTGCCCGTCGAAGAACTTGTATTGCGGCTTGTCGGTCTGGTAGGCGGCCACCGTCAGCACGCGGCGCTTGCGCGAGTAGCCGGCGGAATCCAGGTCGACGGTGTCGGGCGTGAAGATTTCTTCCTCGGCCTCGGGCCGGGCGGGGTCGATCACCACCAGCGACAGCTTGTCGCGCCCGCGGTTGGACAAGGCGTAGAACTTCTTGTCATCGAAGGTGAAGAACGCCGGGCTCACGCTGGTGCGGTAGTCGGTGGTGATGAGCGGACGGAATTCGGACGCTTCATTGTCGCGGTAGAGCAGGGTGGTGTTCAGGCCGTCGCTGGCGACAGCGGCGCGTACCTTGCCGGCGTGGTCGGTCTGCCAGCCGACGATGTTGCCTGGATTCTGCGCCACCAGCACCGCGGCGCCGGTATGCACGTTGACGCGGTAGACGTCGAAGACTTCCGGGTTGCGCTGGTTGTGGCTGATGAGGACGTGGTCGGGATCGTCTTCCAGATCGTCCTCGATGCCGGCGCGCACGCCTTCATAGGGCGTCAGGTCGGTGATCTTGCCGGTCTTGGCGTTGACCGCCAGCACGTGGAAGTTCTCGTCGCCGCCGAAATCCTTCTGGTAGAGCACGACGTCGGCGCCTTTCCAGAAGAAGTTGCTGATGTCGCGCGCGGTTTCGCTGGTCAGCTGGCGCGGGTCGCCGACAGGCGTGCTGCCTTGCAGCGGCTGCACGTAGATGTTCATGCGGGCGGGCTTGCCGTCCACGCTGGTGGGCTGCATGAAGCCCAGCGTGTGGCCGTCGTCGGCCAGGCGGAAGAAGCCGCGCTCGGGGTTGCGGAAGAAATCCTTGAGGGGGTAGGCGCGCGGCGGTTGCGCGGCGCTGGCGCCCAGCGATACGCCGATGATGCTGGCGGCCAGGACGGTGCGCTTGAAGAATGAGAACAAGGGGGGCCTCCGAAGTTGCCGCGGCGGGCGCGCTGCGCCGGCCGCCGGGTGGTCCGCCGATAATGCCATAGCGGCGCGGGCGGTGTCGAACCGCCCTCGGGCCCGCGCCGGGTGAGGTCTACGCCTACTGCGGCTCCAGGCCGGTCGCCTTGACGATGGCGCCGTACTTGGCCATTTCGGCGCCGATGTAGGCCTTGAATTCCTGGGGCGGCTTGTAGGCAATGGCCAGTCCCTGGCCTTGCAGCTTTTCCTTCACGTCGGCGGACTGCAATGCCTGGGCCGTGTCCTTGGAGATACGGTCCACCAGGGCCGGCGGCATGCCGGCGGGGCCGAACAGGCCGAACCAGTTGGAAATGTCGAAGTCGTCCAGGCCCACCTCCTTGGCCGTCGGCGTCGAGGGCAGGACGTCCTGGCGCCGGGGGCCGGCGATGAACAGCGGGTGCAGCTTGCCGGCGCCGATCTGGCCGATGATGGCCGGCGCGGTGGCGAAGAAGATGTCGATCTGCCCGCCCACCAGATCGGCCACGGCCAGGGCCGTGCCGCGATAGGGCACATGCGTCAGGTTCATGCCCGAGCGCACCCGCAGCAGTTCGCCCGCCAGGTGCTGCTGGCCGCCCATGCCGGGCGAACCGTAGACCAGCGGCGCCTTTGCGCCCTGGCGCTTCAGGTCGGCGTAGGTGGTGGCGGGCAGCTTGGGACCGCTGACCAGCACCAGCGGCGCATCCGCGACCAGGGCGATCGGCTGCAGGTCCTTCAAGGGGTCGTAGCGCATCTGCTTGTAGACCAGCTTGTTGATCGAGACCTCGGGCGTGTAGGCCAGCAGCAGGGTGTAGCCGTCGGGTGTGGCGCGCGCTACCTGTTCGGCGCCTATCATGCCGCTGGCGCCGGACTTGTTCTCCACGATGACCT
>JALDYL010000283.1:0-5310 GCA_032153965.1 Achromobacter sp.
TGACCTGGGCATCGCTCAGCTCGAACGCGCTGGTGATTTCCGCCTGCGCCGTGCCGTCGTGACGATTCCGCAGCGCCGCGAATTGCGCGGCGATGTCGGGCAGCAGCAGCAGCCGGTCGTTTTCGACCAGCAGCTCGATGAAATTGCGGGCGGCTTGAGGCAGTTCGACCTTTACCAGGCCGGAGAACAGCTCGACGCGCTGCTTGTCGCCCAGACGCGGGTCGGCCATGGCCTCGCGCACGTCGGGGTTGGAGGCGACCTGAGCCAGTTCGCTGACCAGGTCGGACCAGGCCGGCAAGCCAGCCTTGTCGTCGCGCGCCGCGCTGAAGAGCGCTTCAGCGTAGGGCCGGGCAACAGTGGAAAGTTCAGCCATGACGGTCCCGGATTAAAGCTGCGCGCGGAGCTGGTTGAGCAGCTCGGCGTGTGCGCGGGCGTCAACCTCGCGCTTGAGGATCTGTTCAGCACCCTTGACGGCCAGCGCAGCGACGTCGTCGCGCAGCAGGTCGCGGGCGCGCTGGACTTCCTGCGCGGCATCCTGGGCAGCCTGCGCCACGATGCGGGCGCGTTCGGCTTCCGCTTCACGGCGGGCCTGCTCGATCAGGGAGGCGGCTTGCTTCTCGGCCTCGATGATGCGGGCGTGGTTTTCGGACTTGGCAGAAGCCTCGATCAGACTGACGCGCGCCTGGGCTTGAGCCAAGTCGGCTTTGCCCTTCTCGGCGGCGGCCAGGCCGTCGGCGATTTTTTGGCGGCGCTCGTCCATCGCCTTCGTCAGGGGAGGCCACACGAATTTCATCGTGAACCAGCCCAGAACGAAGAACACGAGCATCTGGAAAATGATCGTCGCGTTCAGATTCACGGTCGTTCCTTTAACACCTTGCGGCTCCGACCGCACCCGGAAAGGGGCGTCACGGAGCACTCGATACTTTGCTAGGCGGCGACGGAGCTTGCACCCTCATCGCCGCCAGCGTCATGACCCGCCTTTTCGCCGGCGGGCGGTGCCTTATCCGACGAACGGATTGGCGAAGGCGAACAGCATGGCAATACCCACGCCGATCAGGAATGCCGCGTCGATCAGGCCAGCCAGCAGGAACATCTTCGTTTGCAGAGCGTTCATCAGTTCAGGCTGACGAGCCGAGGCTTCCAGATACTTGCCGCCCATCAGTGCGATGCCGATGCAAGCGCCGATAGCGCCCAGACCGATGATAAGACCGCAAGCGAGGGCAACGAAAGCGACGTTGGTCATGACAACTCCTTGGTTAGAAATCTGAAGTCAAAAATTGAAAAATAAGGGGTACAGCTCAATGCAAGATAATCTTGCTATCCAGCGCCGGCCGGGTGGCCGACGCCGAAAATTCGGGGGATCAGTGGCCTTCGTGAGCCTGGCCGAGGTACACCAGCGTCAGCATCATGAAGATGAAGGCCTGCAGCAGAACGATCAGGATGTGGAAGATCGCCCAGATGGAACCGGCCAGGATGTGACCGATGCCCAAGCCGATGCTGGCGCCGTTGAAGCCGGTCCAGGCGCCGCCCAGCAGGGCGATCAGCATGAAAATCAGTTCGCCGGCGAACATGTTGCCGAACAACCGCATGCCCAGCGACACGGACTTGGCGGCGTATTCGATCAGGTTCAGCAGCAGGTTGAACGGGGCCAGCACAACGGCGCCCAGGCCATGCGCATGGAACGGCGCGGTGAACAGTTCTTTGACGAAGCCGCCCGGGTGCTTGATCTTGATGCCGTAATAGAACATCAGCAGCAGCACGCCCAGCGACATGCCCATCGGCACGTTCAGGTCGGCGGTCGGCAGAATGCGGTGGTAGTAGAGCGGGTCGCCGTGCTCAGCACCCAGGCCGGTCAGGCGCCAGATGGAGGGCAGCAGGTCGACGGGCAGCAGGTCCAGCGCGTTCATCAGGATGATCCAGAGGAACACGGTGAGCGCCAGCGGGGCGATGAAAAGACGGCTCTTGGCGTTGTGGACGATGCCCTTGGCCTGGTCGTCGACCATGTCGACGATCATTTCCACGAAAGCCTGGAAGCGGGTCGGCACGCCACTGGTGGCGCGGCGAGCAGCGCGCCACAGAAAGAAAATGACGATCAGACCCATCAGGCCGGACCAGAACAACGAGTCGTAATTGATGATGTCGAACTGAGCAATTGCGCTCTGTTTTTCACCGGTATTGTTCAGATGCACCAAGTGATGCTGAATATACGCGGACTGAGGCGACACGTCGCTGGCAGCAGCCATTTGAATCCTACCCTATTTGCTGTGCCCGGCCCTTGCGAACCGGACGATTCCACGATTTCGTTTGCCGCAAACCTGCTCGGCGCTATGACAACTTGCGGAACATCAAGAGCAGGAGATAGCCCTTCAATGTGAGTATCAGACCGAGCAACGCGGCAGGCCATACGAGGCTGTCCTGCGTCACACGCGAAAGCAGCCACAACAGCAGCGCCGTTGCGAACAACTTGATCAACTCACCAGAGAGAAAGGTAAAGGGACTGGCTTTACCGGCCCGTACGCTGACAGCAAGGCGCAATGCGAACAACGCATTGGGAATGAAATACGCTCCCGCCCCCGCCAGCGCCGACCAACCAGCCGTCGCCCCTCCGACAACCCCCGCAATTACTGCTGCTGCGAGCCCCATGGCACCTTGCGCCGCCAATGCCAACAGGAGCCCGCGGCTAGCTTGAGCATTCAGCGCCGCGCGATCCGCGTCACTGAGAACCAGAACTTTATCCGTCACGTCGTGGTCAAACACTGCTTGCTGCTGACCATGACCTTCAACCGGACCCTGCCGCACTTCCTGCTGCACGGAGTTCTGTTGCATCAAACTTCCTCGCTTTGCTTCTTTGCCCCTATCAGAACCGGCGCGTCTCGCTGCCCGTAGCTGCCCCCATAGCTAGTGCTAATCCGTTGATTTAAAAAGCTTCATCAACGATCCGCCCGCTACTTGTCAGCCGCTACGTGTTCTTATCCCGCAAGCGTCAAACCCGCAGAGTATAGCGTGATTCTTTTTACCCTAGCAAATGAACTTTCGGCCATTTGTAAGGTGCAAACAACGCTTGGATCGGACGAAATAAGGGACGCGAATCGACCTCGCAGCAGGATGCGCAACCCTGTCCAATGAAGCGCGGCCTCCGCCATGGAGGCCGCGCTTTATACCATCAAAGCAGGATCAGTCTTCCTTGACCGGCGGCGGCGCCCACTGCCCGTCCAGCGCCGTATCCTGCGGCGAATACAGCCGCATGCTGAGCAGGAACGGCGCATCGGCCGCTGGCGAGGCGATCCAGTTCGAGCGCTTGCGTTCGCCCGGGTCGCGGCGCTGGATGTAGATGTCCAGCGAACCGTCGGCGTTGTACTTCAGGCCGTCGGTGCTGCGCAGGACATAGCGGTTGGCCGGGTTGTCGGCAAAGCCGTGCTTCTCGTCATAGACGTGCAGCGACCAGAACGCGTTGGCCGGAGGCAGTTGCCCCTTGTCGAAGTGCAGTACGTAGTCTTCGTTGGAATTCAGCGCGCGGCCCTTGGAGTCGGACACCGTGACCGGGTACAGCACGTCTTCCGGCGTCGGCGCGCCCAGGCCGGCATAGGCGATGGCGGCGCGGCGCGTGTAGTCGGTGCCGTAGGTGCCGATGCCGGACAGCACCGTGCTCCAGCCGTTCATGGGCGTACCCAGGCGCGATACGCCGTCGGCGATGCGCCGGCCCGCCAGCGGCTGGGCCTGCGCCAGCGCCTGCTGCACGGCCGGGCTCAGGCGGCCATACGAGAACGGCTGCCGGCCATCCAGGCCGATGCGGCGCATGCGGTCCAGGATGGGCGTGTCGTTGGCGTGCGGCGGGTTGTTGCGCATCACGTCGAAGAACAGCGTGAAGAACGAGGCGGCGTCCATGCCCGCGGCCTGCTCGGCCGGCGTGCCGTCAGGCACGGTCACGGGCATCGGCGGCGGCAGGTCGCTGCCTATCGGCGCCGAGCCCACGCCGGGCCCGGTCTGCGGATAGGCGCCGCGGGAGTTGCGGCCGGCGGCGGGCCGGACCATGGCCGGCGCGGCCAGCGGGCTGGCGGTCATGCCGGCCTGGATCCGATTGACGGCGGCGTAGTCCTGCGGGCCGCCCGCCTGGGTCCAGCCGATCAGCCAGCCGGTGGCGGTGGGGCTGTGGATCACGTCCATGCCGGGCGGCACGCTGCCCTGCCAGCCAGGGCCGACGATGGCGAAGGACTGGGCGCCGTTGCCGTTGGTGCGCGTGCCGCGCGAGGCGAATACGTCGCTCCACATGTCCAGGGCCGACAACACCATGTAGCGGTCGCCGGTCGCGGGCAGGTTCACGATCAGCGGCGCGCGCGTCACGTCGAACCAGAGGCTGGAGTACAGCGCATCGGCGCTGGGCCATGGCACGTCGCCCGCGCGCGGATCCGGGAAGGCGGCCTTGTGGCCGAACTGGTTCACCGGCGCCTTGCCGTCCAGCGGCGTCTGCACCGCCGTGGCCTTGCGGCGGGCCAACTCCATCAGGACCATCGGATACGCGTAGACATAAGCGTCGATGGCGATGTCGCGCAGCTCTTGCTCGCTCATCTGCGACGCGGGCGCCGAGGCCGCCGGATACGGCGTTTCGGACACTAGGCGCAAGGTGGGACGCGGCGATTGCGCCTGAGTCGCGGTGACGAAGCAGGCGCTGAGCGCGCCGGCAAGAACCGCGGCGGACCAGCGGCGGGTAGCGATGGATGTACGCATGCAAGGCTCCTTCTTGGTTTTGTCTGCAAGCGAGCCGCCGCGCCGGGCTTGCCAGTTCGGGCAAGCCTCTCTGGCGCGGCACCTCACGGTGACGCCTTTTCAGGATAGGACCGAACTCTGCAACAAGGTGCTGCCGAACCGTTTCAAGGCGCAACGCGCCATGGCGCCCGGATGCATGCGAAAAAAAGCGCGCCCTGGGAGGGCGCGCGGGGCGAATCTCGATGGGCCCGGGCTCGCCGCCCTGGCGTAACAAGGATTAACGGTGTTTGAAGTCCGGTTTGCGCTTCTCGGTGAAAGCGGCCATGCCTTCCTTCTGGTCTTCGGTCGCGAACAGCGAATGGAACACGCGACGCTCGAACAGCAGGCCTTCGTTGAGCGAGCCTTCGAAGGCGCGGTTGACGCACTCCTTGGCCATCATGACCGACGGCAGGGACATGGAGGCGATCACGGTAGCCGCGTCCATGGCTTCTTCCATGAGCTTGTCCGCCGGGACCACGCGCGACACCAGGCCGGCGCGCTCCGCTTCTTCCGCGCCCATCATGCGGGCGGTCAGCGCCAGGTCCATGGCCTTGGCCTTGCCCACCG
>JALDYL010000284.1:0-5284 GCA_032153965.1 Achromobacter sp.
ACGCAGCGGCGGCGGCGTCGGCGCTGGCGCCCACGCCCGGCCCGCTGGACCTGAACGCGGCGGCGCGCCACGTCGCCGCCGCGCTGCCGCGGCATTCGTGCGTCACCGTCGGCGCGGGCAACTATGCGCTCTACGCGCACCGGCATATCGCCTTCAAGGGGCCGGGCAGCCAGCTCGCGCCCGCCGTCGGCGCCATGGGCTACGGCCTGCCTGCGGCCATTGCGGCCAAGCTGCGCGACCGCGAGGCGGCCGTGGTCTGCTTCGCGGGCGACGGCTGTTTCCAGATGAGCATGCAGGAACTGGCCACTGCGGTCCAATACCGGCTGGGCATCGTGGTGCTGGTCTTCAACAACGGCCTGTTCGGCACCATACGTTTGCATCAGGAACGCGCCTATCCTGGGCGCGCCCTGGCGACGGATCTGGTCAACCCCGATTTCGCGCTACTGGCGCAAAGCTACGGCGGCTACGGCGCCGCGGTCGAGCGCACGGAGGATTTCGCGCCGGCCTACGACGCCGCGCTGGCATATGCGCGGGAGCATCGCCTGCCGGCCATCGTGGAGCTGCGCTACGACGCCGACATCATCCTGCCGGACCGCACCCTGTCGCAGCTGCGCCGCGCGGAGACCACCGCATGAAACCGCTGCTGCGCCGCGTATCGGCGCCCGCCTCGGCCCTGCTGCGCCTGACCTGGAACGGCCTGCCGCTGCAAGCCCACGAAGGCGACACCGTGCTGACGGCGCTGCTGCTGGCCGCGCAGCAACTGCGCGTGACCTTGGGCGAAGGCGCGCCGCGCGCCGGCTTCTGCCTGATGGGCGCCTGCCAGGATTGCTGGGTGCAGACGGCGGACGGCGCGCGCCTGCGCGCCTGTTCCACCCAGGCCGAAGACGGCATGGAACTGGTCAGCGCCCTGCCCGGAGAACTCGCATGCAGATGAATCCACCCGGCGCCGATGACGCGCCGCGCATGGTGGTGGTGGGCGCAGGCCCCGCGGGCGTGCGCGCCGCGCAGACGCTGCTGCGCCACGGCGTGCGTCCGGTGATCGTGGACGAAGCCGCCTTGCCGGGCGGCCAGATCTATCGCCAGGGCGCGACGCCGCGCGGTACGGCGCGCCAGCGCTATGGCTTCGAATGGAAGCGTGCGCAAGCCATCCACGCAGCGGGCGCGGACCTGGCCGCCCGCACCGACTATCGCGCCGCAACAGCGGTGTGGAACGCCGCGCCAGGCAGCCTGGACCTGGTCCGCGACGGCGAGCTGGAAACCCTGCCCTACTCCCGCCTGCTGCTCGCCACCGGCGCCACCGACCGCGTACTGCCTTTCCCGGGCTGGACCCTGCCCGGCGTCTACTCGCTGGGCGGCGCGCAGATCGCGCTGAAAAGCCAGGGCTGCACGTTCGGGCCGCGCATCGTGTTTGCCGGCACCGGCCCTCTGCTCTATCTGGTCGCCTACCAATATGCGCGCGCCGGCGCCCAGGTGCAGGCAGTGCTGGATTGCGCGCCCCTGAGCGGCCAGGTCCGCGCCGCGCCGGCCCTGCTGAGCCAGCCCGGCATGCTGGCCAAGGGCCTGTACTACCTGGGGTGGCTGCGCGCCCACGGCGTGCCCGTGCACCATGACGCGCGGCTCGACGCAACGCAGGGCGCAGGCCGCGTCGAGAGCGTGCTCGCGACCCAGGGCGGCAAGACTCGCTCCATTGCCTGTGACGCGCTGGCGGTGGGCCATGGCCTGCGCGCGGAGACGCAGCTGGCCGACCTGCTGGACTGCGACTTCGGCTTCGATGCGGCGCAGCGCGCCTGGCTGCCGCGCCGCGATCCTGACGGCCGTGGGTCAACGGCCGGCGTCTATCTGGCCGGCGACGGCGCGGGCATAGGCGGCGCGGTGCTGGCCGAGCTTGCGGGCGAACGCGCCGCGCTGGCCATGCTGGCAGACAGCGGCATCGCGGTCAGCGCCGCCAGGGTGCAGTGGCTGGCCCGCCGCCAAGCCCGATGGGCGCGGTTTCGGCGCGGCCTGGACCGGGCCTTTCCCCTGCCCGTCGCGGGCGCCGCCTGCGACGATTCGGTCATGGTCTGCCGCTGCGAGGAAGTGCGCGCCGGCACCTTGCGCGCCGCTGCCGCGCAATATGCCATCGACGATCTCAACCGCTTGAAAGCACTGACGCGTATCGGCATGGGCCTGTGCCAGGGGCGCATGTGCCAGGCGGGCGCGGCCGAACTGCTGGCCGACTGCCATGGCCTGGCCTTGGCGGACATAGACCGCCTGCGCGGCCAGGCGCCGGTCAAGCCCCTGAATCTGGCCATGCTGGGCAAGGCGGAACCATGAACCCGCTGCATACGGAAGTCGCCATCATCGGCGCCGGCCTGGTGGGCGCCAGCGCCGCCCTGGCGCTGCGCCGCATGGGTGTCGCCACGGCGCTGATCGACGGCGGCGCAAGCGGCGCGCGCGCCAGCGGCGTCAACTTCGGCGGTGTGCGCCGGCAGGGACGCTCGATCGAACAGCTTTATCTGGCGCAGCGCGCGCACGGCATCTGGTCGCGCCTGCCGCAACTGATCGGCACCGACGCGGAGTACGTGCGCAGCGGCCACCTGAAACTGGCGCGCTCCGAGGCAGACCTGGAAAAGCTCTGTGCCTACCGCGACAAGGTCAGTGACTTCGACCTGGGCCTGGAGATCATCGACTCGGCCGAGTTGCGCCGCCGTTTTCCCGCGCTGGGTCCGGGCATTGCCGGCGGCTCGCTATGTCCGCAAGACGGCCAGGCCAATCCGCGCCTGGTGGCGCCGGCATTCGCCCATGCCGCCGCGCGTGGCGGCGCCAGCCTGCTCGAGCACTGCGCCATCACGCAGGCGGACACCTTGGGCGGGGACTTCCTGCTGACGGCCGCCGACGGCCGGCGCATACGCGCCGCCACGGTCATCAATGCGGCGGGCGCCTGGGGCGCGGCAGTGGCCCGCTGGTTCGGCGACGACCTGCCCTTGCAGGTCAAGTATCCGACCATGCTGGTCACCGAGCCGCTCACGCCCCAGATCGGCGTGTCGCTGGGTATCGAAGGCGGCGGCTTCTACGCCCGCCAGGTCGCGCGCGGCAACATCGTCATGGGCGGCGGCTATGGCGCCGCCCTGCCCGGAGACCGCAGCCGCCCAGGGCGCGCGGCGCTCGCCGAACTCGGCCGCACCGCTCCATCCGTTCTGCCGGCCCTGGCCTGCGCCAACGTGATCCGCTGCTGGTCCGGCATCGAAGGCTATTTCGCCGACAAGAATCCGGTCATCGGCTTCAGCCCCCGGGTCCCGCGCCTGCTGCATGCCTTCGGCTTCTCGGGCGGGGGCTTTCAGATCGCGCCGGCGGTGGGCGAAGTCATCGCCGAAATGGCGACGGGGCGCGGCGGCTTGATGATGGCGGAAAAGTACTCGGCCAGCCGCTGGAACGCCGCATAGCCGCGCCTTGGCCGGCGCGGCCGGCCCGCATCAACTGCGCTTGCTGATCGCGCGTGCCGCCCAGATCACCAGCAGCCTCCTGGAGAGCGGCGTGCGCGGGAGGGCGCGCGGACCCGCGCCAGCCGGCTTACGCAGCCGGCGCTGAGCAGCCGCAGCGCCAGGCATGCGACTTGCTGCGCAGGAACCCATGGAGCCTTGTGCTGCCCTACGGAGAATCATCATGCCTGGCGCGCCCGTCATATTCCTCCCCGATCCCGGAACCGGCGAATCCGCCCGACCCGGCGCGCAATGGCGGCTAGGGCTGCTTCCGCCCCCCCCGACGAAACCGCAGGCAGGCGGGAACAGCGATTGCTGGTGAACGTGGCGCCCCCCGCCAACAACGGGATCAAGCGCCCGACTCTGGAGGTTTCCATGAAAATCCGTTACCTGACCGCGACCCTGCTCGCCTCGATGACTCTGGCTACAACCCATGCAGCGCAGGCGCAGACAGCCCCAGCCACGCCGCCCTCGGCCACCGAAGCAAAACTGGACAGCGCCGACCGGGACTTCCTTGAAAACGCCGCCCAGGCCGGCAATCTGGAAGTCGCCGGCAGCAAGCTCGCCTTGGAAAAGGCGCGCGATCCGGATGTGAAGGCCTTTGCCCAGAAAATGGTCGATGACCACGGCAAGGCGGGCCAGCAACTGGCTACGCTCGCGCAAAGCAAGGGTTATCAGGCGCCGACCGAGCCATCGCTGATCCAGCAGGCCAAGCTCAAAGCGCTCGGCTTGCGGGACGACAGCTTCGACAAAGCGTATGTGGATGAGATCGGCGTCTCCGCGCACCAGGACGCGGTAAAGCTTTTCGAGAAAGCGTCGAACGACGTGAAGGATCCCGACGCCAAGCAATTCGCCATCGAGACCCTGCCGATACTCCAGCAGCACCTGGAAATGGCGACCAGCCTGCAACAGCGCATGGATGCGGTCAAGAAGTAGCGTCCAAACCAACCGCTCACCAAAGGAACGAATCGACGCGCACACCACGGACCTGTCTGCACTCGGCACGTCCACCGCTGAACACGCAAATGGATCGCTGCATATGGATCGCGAGGAACTATTGGCACAAATGATCGCCTCGCCAGCGATCGACCGGGACTTCCACGACTGGCCAGAGGTATTGGCCAATTACGCCGAATGCCTGGCGGCGCTGCAGCCCAGGCTGCGGCGCGAGGAAGTGGAAAGGCTGATACGGGTCGGCGCGGACTTCTACCGCACGCTGGCGCGTGCCGAGCAATACCGGCACACGTCCGTCTGGGACGAGCGGCAGCGGTAGGGTTCAACGGTACGAACGCCGGCGGTACGCTTCCCTGACGTAGCGTCTGAGTTCCGCCTCGGCCGAGGAGACGGGCGCGGCGGGTTGCGCCCGAGGATCGAGCAGCCGCCGCGCCGCCTCCAGCGTACGCCGCGCCCTGAGTTCGCCTTCGCTCAAGACCTCGACGGCAGGCGCCGCCATATTGCGCTCGAACTTTTCCATGACGCCACTCCTGAAAGTAAGGGGATGCAGCCGAGCTGCTATATCAGCAAGCGGCGTGCCCACTGCCTGGCGGCCAGAACCGCTGAAAAAAAAGGGCGGCTCACAGCCGCCCTCATCACTCCTCCGGCTCTACCAGTAGGGATCCTGGTTGTAGTACTTGTGCACGCTCAAGGCCCAGCTTTCGTCCGCCATCCGCGGCCAGTCATCCTTGTCGAAACCCGGCGCGTTCTTCAGCACCTCCTTGTCCACGTTCAGGATGAAGCACTTGCGGTCCGTGTCCAGGGTCAGGGCCGCCCACGGAATGGCAAACAACTTGTCCCCCATCCCCAGGATGCCGCCGCGTGACAGCACC
>JALDYL010000056.1:0-26306 GCA_032153965.1 Achromobacter sp.
CGCACGCCGATCTCGCGGTCTTCCTTGTGCAGCACGCCCAGGTCAAAGGCCAGCAAGGCGACCACGATGCCGATGAATAGCAGCCAGCTCCAGGCCGGAGTGCCGAAGAAATCGGCGGAGAGAAAGGTGAGCAAGGTTTCCATGATGTTCCCGCTGTGTTCGAAGGGGCTCATGATCCGGATCTCGGCCTAATGGAGAAATCAGCCTGAAAGTGAGTTAAGGTTCGAAAAAACCGAAGTGATTCCTGCCATGCTCAATTACCGACACCTGTATTACTTCTGGATGGTCGCCAAGGAAGGCGGCTTTTCCCGCGCCGCCGAACGGCTGGACATGGCCATCCAGACCATCAGCGCGCAAGTGCGCGAACTGGAAAAAAACCTTGGCCACCAGTTGCTCAAGCCGGCCGGCCGCGGCGTGGCGCTGACCGACGCGGGCGAAGCCGCCTTCGCCCGCGCCGAAGAGATCTTCCAGATCGGCCAGGTCCTGCCCCAGGAGGTGCGCGCCGCCGCCACCAAGCCCGTCATGCGCCTGGCCGTGGGGCTGTCCGACGGTATTTCCAAGCTGGCCGCCCAGGCCCTGCTGGGCCCGGTGCTGCACACGCCGGACCTGCGCCTGACCTGCCACGAGGGCGAGGTCGAAGAGCTGCTGGGCGAACTCGCCCAGCATCACCTGGATCTGGTGCTGGCCGGCCAGGGCGCGCCGGCCAATCCCAACCTGCGCCTCACCAGCGACCGCCTGGTGTCCTCTCCGGTGGACTGGTACGGCCCCGCCAAGCTGGTGCGCAAGGCCGACACCCTGGACTTTCCGCGCTGCCTGGAGCGCCTGCCGGTGCTGCTGCCCACCGGCCATTCCGTGCTGCGCCAGACACTGGACCGCTGGTTCGCCGAGCAAGGCATCTACCCCAACGTGGTGGGAGAATTCGAGGACAGCGCCCTGATGTCGGTGTTCGCGGCCCGCGGCCTGGGCGTGTTTCCGCTCAGCCGCCTGGGCGGCGGCGACATCGGCGTGCTGCGGGGCTTGCGTCCCCTGGCCCGCTGCGACGACGTGCACGAGGAAATCCACGCCATCCGCAACCGCCGGGGACAGCACCATCCGCTGGTCCAGATCGTGCTTGCCAAGGCAAAAACTTCGGTTTTTTCTTAATGTTTGTCACAACCACGCTGGTTTTTCAGAAATAGAATCCGCCTTATCGTGGACCCTCTTTTGAATTATCGGAGTACCACCTCAATGAAAAAGATCATCTGGCTCGCCTTCGCGGTGCTTGCCGCACTCTGGACCGGGCTGGTTGCGCTGACGCTGCAGCTGACCAACTGGGTCCTGTCGACCATCGCCACGACCCAGGTTCCCGGCACGGCGCTGGACACGTCGCAATGGGTGCCGCCCGCCTGGGCGGCGGCCTGGGTCGACCCCGCCTGGCTGCAGACGCTGCAAGGCGGCCTGGTCTGGGCCGCGCAGGGCCTGAACCAGGTGCTGCCCTTCGCCGGCAGCCTCGGCACGCTGATCTCGGTGCTGGCCTGGATCTTCTGGGGCTTCATCATCGTCGGCCTGCTGGTGCTGGCGCTGATCCTCCACTGGCTGGCCGGCAAGCGCGAGCAAGCCCAGGCGCCCGGCCGCCAAGTGGTGTAATAGGGCAGGCAACGCGGCAACCCGGCGCGCTGCCCCTTCCAAGAGGAGCGTGCCGTGCCCACCGTCCATTCCCCTGCCCCCAAGCTGTTCCTGGCGGCCCTGCTGGCCATGGCCGCCGCGGCAGCGCAGGCGCATCCCGTGCGCGCCGCCTACGGCGTCGAAGTCTGCACGGTCACGGGCACTTCCGGGGAATACAGCGTGCGCGTGCGCAACAGCGGCGCCGCGCCCCTGGCCCGCGCCGAAGTCAATGGCGTCAGCCTGGATTCCAGCGGCCACGCGGCCGGTCCCCTCACTGTCAACCTGACCGACATCCCGCCCGGCAAGTACAAGACCGCGGTACTGGGACGCCCCGGCAATGGCGCCGCGCTGGTCAGCATCGCCACCTATGTCACCGCCAACGGCGCGGAAACCCATCAGCAGGACCTGTTCGCCGGCAAGGTGGCGCACGTTTCGCCAGGCTCTGCCCTGCAGTACACCCTGGCGCCGCTGGCCGTGCGCGGCTGGACCGTAGCCTATGGCACCAAGCAGGATCCCAAGCTGGAAGCGGGCAGCGCCGTGCTGCTGATCTACCCCGTCACCCTGGGCAAGAAGCGGGATCCGACGCGGCCGGACGCGGGACGCGCGCCTGCCGACGTGGTGCCGCTGGCGCCTTGCGGCGCGGCCAAGAGATCCTGAACGCGGTCAGGTGCCGCTAAGCAGGTCGCGCTCGTTCAGAAGCGCATAGACGATCTCGGGCCGGTTGTCGAAGCCGCGGCGGATGGCAGCGGGAATCGCCGTGCGCGTCTTGCGGCACAGCCCCAGCTGGTCCTCCAGCTGAATCGCTATGCCGCGCGAGGTGCGCACCTCGTTTTCGCTGGGCGTGATGAGAATCACGATGCCCAATTGCGCCTGGATGCGCCCCTGCATGGCGCGCAGGTCTTCCAGGCTGGAGATGTTCTCCAGCCGCGCCACCAGGCGCTTTTCCTCTTCCTTGGTCAACCGCAGCACGCGCACGTCGGCCGCTGGATTGGCCAGCAGCCGGTCGCGGTCGCACACGCATGCGCCCGGCGGACATTCTTGACGGATGGGAAACGGAAAATTCATGGCGGGCGGAGCGCGTCGCGGCAATCTTGCGTATCTTGGAATTCTACCCAGGATCCCGCGCCGCCTGCCGCGCGGCAAGTCCTCGTTTCCCCGCAAGCGGCTGCGGCATAATGCCTCACCAAACCGACGGCGCGGAGGGCGCCCGCATGAGAGCATTCCTTTCCGTGGCGGCGCTGGCCGCGCTGTCCGCGTTGAGCGACCACGCCGCCGCGCGCGAGTACCCCTATGCGGTCCAGCCTGGCCTGTCCGCGGTGGTGACCGTTACAGAACTGCCGCAGCAGCGCCTGAGCGCGCGCGCGGGTGATGGGCCCGCTCAGGAAATCGCGGACATCGGCGGCGACGAGGAAGTCGACCAATTCCAGGACGTGGACGTGGACCATGACGGCTACCGCGACTTCGTCATCGGCCAGACCGGCGGCGGCACGCAAGCGATCTCGCGCATCTTCCTGTACCGTCCCAAGGATGGGCGCTACCAGGAGATTCCGCATCCCGATGCGGCCGCCAGTCCCTGCCGCGGCTTCGTCAATCCCGAGTTCGACGCGACCCAACCCATCATCTCCGTGGCCTGCCGCTATAGCGCCGACACCTATGGCTTCGAGCAGTACCGGGTGTGCCCGGACGGCTCGGCGCGCGTTATCTCCTGGACTCGGCGCGAGGGCGAATCGGAACGCAAGATTCCCCATCCCGGCGCCCAGGGCGGAAAATGCACGACACGGCCTGGCCGTTGAACCCACCCCGCCTCGCGCATCCGCCGCCCGCCATGGCGCCGCAAGCGCCACGGCCGCTATAGTTGCGCTTCCGCCTGCCAGGCTCTACGTCCGAGGACACCCCGCCGTGCTGATTTTCCACAACCCTGTCCATGAAAAGCATGCTGGCCGACAGGAGATGTTCCGCGGCAAGCTGGTGCCCTGCCACGAAACTCCGGCGCGCCTGGAGTTCGTGCTGGAAGCGCTGCGCCAGCGCGGCATCGGAGAATTGCGCGCACCGTCGGCGGCCGACCTGGACCTGGTCAAGCGCGTGCACACCCCGCGCTATGTGGATTTTCTGGAAACCGCCTGGCGCGACTGGGTCGCGCTGGACCCGGCCAACGCCGGACTGGACATCCTGCCTTCGGTCTGGCCCGTGCGCGGATTCCGCCACGACATCGAACCGACGAACTTCGCCGCGCGGGTCGGCCTGTTCTCGTTCGACAGCGGCTGCCCGCTGACCGGCGGCACCTGGGAGGCCGCCAGCGCCGGCGCCGCCTGCGCCATCGACGCCGCGCGCGCGGTATCCGCGGCAGGCGGCCCCCGCGTCGCCATGGCGCTCACGCGCCCGCCCGGTCACCATGCGGGTGCCGATTTCTTCGGCGGGTACTGCTTCCTGAACAACGCGGCGCTGGCCGCACAGGCGCTGCGCGAAGCCGGCGCCGAACGCGTCGCCATCGTCGACGTGGACTACCACCACGGCAACGGCACGCAGAGCATCTTCTACGAACGCGCCGACGTCCTGACCGTGTCGGTGCACGGCGACCCGACCACCGAGTACCCCTTCTACCTGGGCTACGCCGATGAGCGCGGCGCGGGCGCGGGCCTGGATGCCAACCTGAACCTGCCGCTGCCCGCCGGCACCGGCTTCGCCGCCTGGACGCAGGCGCTGGAACAAGGGCTGGCCGCCGTGCGCGCCTTCAAGGCGGACGCGGTGGTGATCGCGCTGGGCGTGGACACCTACGAGGGCGACCCCATCTCCAAGTTCCAGCTCAAGAGCGCCGACTACCTGCGCGTGGGTCGGCTGCTGGCAGGCCTGGGCCTGCCAGCGGTGTTCACGATGGAAGGCGGCTACGCCGTGGCGGACGTGGGCATCAACGTCGCCAACGTGCTGGAAGGCTACGCAGGCTGAGCGGTCAGGCGCGCTGAACGCGCAATGGCGCGACGGCGGCCTGATGTACGGCTGGCCGATACGCTAGTCCAGCTACCGCGCAACAAAAAAATCGCGCCCGCGGGACTTCCGCGGACGCGGCTTTTTTCAGGCACTCAATCGCGCGTTTCCAGCACCTTGTTGATGCGCAGCGCCAAGAGCGTGCAGGCCGCTCCAGACAACAGATAGATGGACACCGCCACCAGCCCGAAGCGCGCGGACAGGCCCAGCGCGACCAGCGGCGCGAAGGCCGCGCCGATCAGCCACGCCATATCGGACGTCAACGCCGCGCCCGTGTAGCGGAAACGCCGGGTGAAATTCGCGGTGACGGTGCCCGAAGCCTGGCCGTAGGACAGCCCCAACAGCGCGAAGCCCACCAGAATGAATGCGTCCTGCGCCTTGGGTCCGCCGCCCAGCAGCCAGGGCGCGAACAGCGCGAACACGGCGATCAGCGCGGCCAGCAGGCCCAGCGTAGTGCGCCGGCCGATGCGGTCGGCCAGCCAGCCCGATGCGATGGTGCCCAGTATGCCCAGCACCGCGCCGATGATCTGCACGATCAGCACGTCCTGGATCTGCTGGGTGGCGCTGACCGCGATCCACGACAGCGGAAACACCGTGACCAGGTGGAACAAGGCATAACTTGCCAGCGCGGCGAATGCGCCGATGAACAGGTTGTAGCCTTGCTCGCTCACCATCTGCTTGATGCTGATCGGTTCAAGTTCGCCCTCTTCCAGCAGCTGCGTGTATTCCTCGGTCACCACCAGCCGCAACCGCGCGAACAGCGCCACCACGTTGATGGCGAACGCCACGAAGAAGGGATAGCGCCAGCCCCATTCAAGGAAATCGGCCTCGGTCAGCGTCACGTGCAGAAACAGGAACAGCGCGCTGGCCACCATGAAGCCGACGGGCGCCCCCAATTGGCCCAGCATCGAGTACCAGCCGCGGCGATTGGGCGGCGCATTCAGGGCCAACAGCGAAGGCAAGCCGTCCCACGAACCGCCCAGCGCCAGGCCCTGCAGGCAACGGAACACCGCCAGCAGCGTGATCGCGTGCGCGCCGATGACGTTGTAGCCAGGCAGGAAGGCCATGCCCACCGTGGCCGTTCCCAGCAGGAACAGGGCGATGGTGAGCTTGGTCGCGCGCCCCCAGCGCCGTTGCGCCGCCATCGACAGCGCGGTGCCGATGGGCCGCATGATGAACGCGAACGAGAAGATGACAAAGGACCAGAGGGTGCCCTCCAGCCGCGGTTCAAAGGGGAAGAAGACCTGCGGAAACACCAGCACGCAGGCAATGCCGAAGACGAAGAAATCGAAGTACTCGGACGCGCGCCCCACCACCACGCCGACCGCGATTTCCCCTGGCGCCACCTTGGCGTGACTGCCGCCGCCTGACGCGGGGAGTGAGGGAGCATGACCGGGATATTGCGTGGTGGTCGCCATGTGAATGCTCGCTGAAAGGAGGTTCGGAACAGCCTTGCCTGCGATCCTGAAACACACCCGCGCGCCTGCCGTCCATATCGCGCAGAGCCGCTCCGATATTGGGATGCAGCCCTGGCCAGCGCGCGTCGCCCTGCACATTTTTGTTCTTTTTACCCTAGATTTTTCACGGCTTCCAGCGTAGTGTTGCGTTTACTTCCCACGGTTACGTTTCGGGGTATGGTCATGCCGTCCTTCCCAAGGTTCCGCGGATTGGTCCTGGTTGCCGCTCTGCCATTGCTCGCCGGATGCAATGCGGTCCTGCTCTCGCCCTCCGGCGACATCGCCCTGCAGCAGCGCAACCTGATCATCATTTCAACCGGCTTGATGCTGCTGATCATCGTGCCGGTGATCTTCCTGACCTTCCTGTTCGCGTGGCGTTTCCGGGCCAGCAACAAGGAAGCGCACTACGACCCCGAATGGAACCACTCCACCATGCTGGAGCTTCTGATCTGGGCGGCTCCGCTGCTGATCATCATTGCGCTGGGCGCGCTCACCTGGGTCAGCACGCACCAGCTTGATCCCTACCGCCCGCTCGCGCGCCTGTCCGAAGGCCGCGAAGTGCCGCCCGACACCAAACCGCTGGTAGTCGAGGTCGTGGCGCTGGACTGGAAGTGGCTGTTCATCTATCCCGAACAAGGCATCGCGGCAGTGAACGAAATGGCGGCGCCCGTGGACCGCCCCATCCAGTTCAGGATCACCTCTTCCACGGTGATGAATTCCTTCTTCGTGCCCGCGCTGGCGGGGCAGATCTACGCCATGCCCGGCATGCAGACCACGCTGCATGCGGTGATCAACCATCCCGGCGAATACGAAGGCATTTCCGCCAACTACAGCGGTTCCGGATTTTCCGGCATGCGCTTCAGGTTCCACGGCGTGGACCAGCAGGGTTTCGACAATTGGGTGGCGGGCGCGCGCGCCTCCAACGCCACGCTCAGCCGCGAAACCTACCTGAAGCTGGAACAGCCCAGCGAGCGCAACCCGGTCCAACTCTACGCCTCCAGCGCGCCCGGCCTGTTCGAGGCGATCGTCAACCGCTGCGTGGAACCCAACCGCATGTGCATGCGCGACGCAATGGCGATCGACGCGCAAGGCGGCATGGGCATACCCGGCGCGCTCAACGTCACGACCCTGGACGCCGGCACGCGCGAGCGCCTGGGCCTGAGCGGCGCGCCGCGCAAATACGTGGGCGCGATGTGCACGGCCACCGAAGGACTGGTCCTGTAGCGGATCGCTGGCGCACGGCGATCCGGATGATGCAGGGGCTACGTGAAATTGCGGTCTTTTTGCTGGAATCGAGATGCCTGACCAACCAGACCTCACCAAGCTGATCTTCGGTAAGTTGACCTGGGAAGCCATTCCCTACCATGAACCGATCCTGCTCTTCACCTTCATCGCGGTCGCCATAGGCGGCATCGCGGTGGTGGGCGCCATCACCTATTACGGCAAATGGGGCTACCTGTGGCGCGAGTGGTTCACCAGCATCGACCACAAGAAGATCGGCATCATGTACGTCATCCTGGGCATCGTGATGCTGCTGCGCGGCTTTGCCGACGCCATCATGATGCGCTTGCAGCAGGCGGTGGCTTTCGGCGATTCGGTGGGCTACCTGCCGCCGCACCACTACGACCAGATCTTCACCGCGCATGGCGTGATCATGATCTTCTTCGTGGCCATGCCGCTGGTCACGGGGCTGATGAACTACATCGTGCCCTTGCAGATCGGCGCGCGCGACGTGGCCTTTCCCTTTCTGAACAACTTCAGCTTCTGGATGACCACGGGCGGCGTGATCCTGGTCATGATGTCGCTGTTCGTGGGCGAATTCGCGCGCACCGGCTGGCTGGCGTATCCGCCCTTATCGGGGATCATGCAGAGTCCCGATGTGGGCGTCGACTACTACATATGGGCCTTGCAGATAGCGGGGGTCGGAACGCTGCTGTCCGGCGTCAACCTGCTGGTGACCATCGTCAAGATGCGCGCGCCAGGCATGACGATGATGCGCATGCCCATCTTCACCTGGACCGCGCTGTGCACCAACGTGCTGATCGTGGCCGCCTTCCCGGTGCTGACCGCGGTGCTGGCGCTGCTGTCCATGGACCGCTACGTGGGCACCAATTTCTTCACGGCGGACTTCGGCGGCAACGCCATGATGTACGTGAACCTGATCTGGATCTGGGGCCACCCCGAGGTCTACATCCTGATCCTGCCGGCCTTCGGCATCTTCTCCGAAGTGGTCTCCACCTTCTGCCGCAAGCGCCTCTTCGGCTACGCGTCCATGGTGTATGCCACGGTCGTGATCACGGTGTTGTCGTACCTGGTGTGGCTGCACCACTTCTTCACCATGGGGTCCGGGGCCAGCGTGAACTCGTTCTTCGGGATCACCACCATGATCATCTCGATCCCCACGGGCGCCAAGATCTTCAACTGGCTGTTCACCATGTACCACGGCCGCATCCGCTTCGAGGTCCCGATGCTGTGGACGCTGGGCTTCATGGTGACCTTCGTGATCGGCGGCATGACGGGCGTGCTGCTGGCCGTGCCGCCCGCCGACTTCGTCCTGCACAACAGCCTGTTCCTGATCGCGCACTTCCATAACGTGATCATCGGCGGCGTGCTCTTCGGGCTGATGGCCGGCATCACGTACTGGTTTCCCAAGGCCTTCGGCTACAAGCTCGATCCGTTCTGGGGCAAGTGCTCGTTCTGGTTCTGGCTGGTGGGCTTCTACGTCGCCTTCATGCCGCTGTACGTGCTCGGGCTGATGGGCGTGACGCGGCGCGTGAACCACTTCGAGGACATGTCCCTGCAGATCTGGTTCCAGGTGGCGGCCTTCGGCGCGCTGCTGATCGCCTGCGGCATCGCCAGCTTCCTGATCCAGCTGGTGGTCAGCTACCGCCGCCGCGAATCGCTGCGCGACACCACCGGCGACCCCTGGGACGCGCGCACGCTGGAATGGTCGACCTCGTCGCCGCCGCCCAACTACAACTTCGCCTTCACGCCGCGCGTGCATGACCAGGATGCCTGGTGGCAGATGAAGCAGCACGGCTACCTGCGGCCGCAGCAGGGCTTCATTCCCATCCACATGCCCAAGAATACCTGGGCAGGCATCGTGCTGGCGGGTATCAGCGTCGTCATGGGTTTTGCGTTGATCTGGCACATGTGGCCGCTGGCCGTGCTGTCGTTCGCGGCGCTGATCCTGGTGTCCATCGTTCATACCTTCAACTACAAGCGCGACTACTACGTGCCGGCCGAAGAGGTCGTGCTCGCGGAAGACGCCCGCACAAGGTTGCTAGCGAAAAATGTCTGATACCCTGGCCCCCAACCTGCCCGGCGGCGCCGCGCCGACCGCGGAGCCCGTGTTCCACGTCCCGGGCGAACACCACCCCAAGAACGGCACCCTGCTCGGGTTCTGGGTCTACCTGATGAGCGATTGCCTCATCTTCGCCTGCCTGTTCGCCACCTACGGCGTGCTGGGCCGCAACTACGCGGCAGGCCCGTCCGGCGCCGACCTGTTCGACCTGCAACTGGTGGCGGTGAATACCGCGCTGCTGCTGCTGTCATCGATCACCTACGGCTTCGCGATGCTGGAAATGCGGCGCAACCGCGTGGGCGCCACCCAGTTGTGGCTGGCCGTGACCGGCATCCTGGGGCTGGGCTTCCTGTCGCTGGAACTGTACGAATTCGCGCATCTGATCCACCAGGGCGCCGGGCCGCAGCGCAGCGCCTTCCTGTCATCCTTCTTCACGCTGGTCGGCACCCACGGGCTGCACGTCACTTTCGGCATCGTGTGGCTGGTGACGATGATGATCCAGGTCCAGATGCACGGTTTGATCCCCGAAAACCGCCGCCGCCTGATGTGCCTGTCCATGTTCTGGCACTTCCTGGACCTGATCTGGGTGGGCGTATTCACCTTCGTGTACCTGATGGGAGTGCTGCCATGAGCGCGCATCTGGAGCATCCGGCCGACCACGGCCATGGCGGCCACGACCACCACGACGACGATGACGGCGCCGCCCACGGCACCTTCAAGAGCTACATGACCGGCTTCGTGCTGGCGGCCATCCTGACCGCCATTCCGTTCTGGCTGGTCATGAACCGCGTCTTCCCCGAATCCCGCACCACCGCGCTGATCATCCTGGCCTTCGCCGCCGTGCAGATCGTGGTCCACATCATCTACTTCCTGCACATGGACACCAAGTCCGAAAGCGGCTGGAACATGTTGGCGTTAATATTCACGCTGGTGCTGGTCGTAATCACGCTCAGCGGATCCATCTGGATCATGTATCACCTCGACTCCAATATGATGCCCATGTCGACACACGACATGCGGAAAATGCCCTGATGGCCGCAGTAAACGACTCCACTACCCGCGACACCTCCTCCCGCAATCCGCGCAGCAAGATCACCCTGGCCATCCTGGGCGTGCTTGCTGTCGCCATTTTCGCGGGCCTTTGCGCCCTGGGCACCTGGCAGGTGCACCGGCTGGCCTGGAAACGCACCCTGATCGCGCAGGTCGAACAGCGCGCCCATGCGGCGCCCACGCCGGCTCCGGCCCAGGCCGAATGGCCCGCGCTGAGCTCCGACAACGCCGAATACCGCCGCGTCACGGCCACAGGCACCTACCTGTACGACCGCCAGACCCTGGTGCAGGCCGCAACCGAGCTGGGCAGCGGCTACTGGGTCATGACGCCCTTGCAGTTGCCCGAGGGCGGCACGGTGCTGGTCAACCGCGGCTTCGTGCTGCCCGAATGGCGCAAGAGCAAGTCCGCCATACAGTCCGCGCCGGAACAAGCCAGCGTCACGGGCCTGCTGCGCATGGGCGAGCCCGGCCATGGATTCCTGCGCAACAACGACCCGGCGACCAACCTCTGGTACTCGCGCGACCTGCCCGCCATCGCCGCGGCGCGCGGCCTCGCCGACGTGGCGCCCTACTTCATCGACGCCGACGCCACGGGCAAGGACGGCAGCGGGCGCACCGCGCCGGTCGGCGGTCTGACGGTGCTGAACTTCCCCAACAATCACCTGAGCTACGCCATCACCTGGTACGCCCTGGCGGCCATGGTGCTGGTCGGCGTATTCATCTTCATACGCGAGGAAAAACGCTCGCGCCGCAAGGGCTGAACCTGCCGGCCGCGGCCGGTGTCCTACAATGAGGGCTGGGAACAGCGCTGGGCTTGATGCTCGCGTGCTGTTCCCTTTTGTTTTTTCCACCCCTCTACAGGAGTCCCCAAGGATGAAAAAGACGCTGCTCGCAGCCGCAATGTTCACCACTTTTGCAGGCGTCGCTCAGGCAGAATCGTCGGTAACTCTCTATGGTGTCATCGACACCGGCATCGGCTACAACAAGATCAAGGGCGATGGATACGACGGTAGCAAGATAGGCATGATCAACGGCATCCAGGCCGGCTCGCGCTGGGGCCTGCGCGGCGCCGAAGATCTGGGCGATGGCCTGCGCGCCGTGTTCAAGCTGGAAAGCGGATTCGATTCGGCCAACGGCCAGCGCGGACAGTCCGGCCGCCTGTTCGGCCGCCAGGCCACCATCGG
The DNA here is from genome assembly GCA_032153965.1 of Achromobacter sp. Taxonomy (GTDB): domain Bacteria; phylum Pseudomonadota; class Gammaproteobacteria; order Burkholderiales; family Burkholderiaceae_B; genus Achromobacter. The sequence goes on from JALDYL010000056.1 coordinate 11,622, forward strand.
CCTGGCCAACGACGCCTGGGGCACGCTGGAATTCGGCCGCCAGGCCACGGTGGGCTCGAATTACCTGGCCGACATCGACCCCTTCTACACCAGCTACACCCAGTCCAACATGGGCTTGGGCTTCAGCGCCGCCAACACCATGCGCTGGGACAACATGGTGATGTACAAGTCGCCCTCGATGAGCGGCTTTGAATTCGGCGTCGGCTACTCGTTCAACGCGGACGACACGGTCGCGGACCAGACGGGCTTTCGCACCGCCGACAATACGCGCGGCATCACCGCCGGCCTGCGCTATGTGCAAGGTCCGGTGAACGTCACGCTGACCTACGACCAGCTCAACGGCTCCAACCGCGGCGCCATCGACCATGACGCCACGCCGCGCCAGTACGCGCTGGGCCTGTCCTACGACCTGGAAGTCGTGAAGCTTGCTGCCGCCTACGGCCGCACCACCGACGGTTGGTTCGTCGGCCAGGACCTGCCCGCCGGCACGCCCTTCAGCGACGAATTCGGCACCAATAGGTTCGTGGACGGCTTCAAGGCCAACTCCTACATGCTGGGCGCCACCATGCCCGTGGGCGGCGCGGGCAGCCTGTTCGCCTCGTGGCAACACGTATCGCCGAACAACGACAAGCTGACCGGCGGCGACACCAACATGAACGTCTGGAGCGTGGGCTACACCTACGACCTGTCCAAGCGCACCAACCTGTACGCCTACGGTTCTTACGGCAAGGACTATGCCTTTATCGACGGCTTGAAGAGCACGGCCGCCGGCATCGGCGTGCGCCACACGTTCTAAGCACAGCGGGGCAGCGGCTGCGGGGCCGCCTCCGCCCCTGACGAATCCGTCCGATTACCAGCCCCCTGGTATCGGACTTTTTTAATATCGCCCGAGAGCCTGACGTCATCAGCATGTACGCCTAGGAGGCTCTCATGCACAAACCGCTCCCCCATACTTCCGCCTTCCCCGCCGCGGGTACGCTCGCGGTGTACGCCGCGCTTGCGCCGGACCACCGGCAGCTGATCAAGGACACCATGACCCAGGATCTCGATGCGCTGGAGCAGGCCGCCGAAAAGCCCGACGCCATCGCCACGGCCCAAATGCTGCACCGCATACAGGGCGCCCTGTTGGCCCTGCAGATGCGGGCGCCGGCCTCGCACTTCGAAGCCCTGGAAGAGGAACTGGCGGCGGGCCTGTCGGCAGGCGCTGCCGCCCGCATCCACGATCAGGCCACCGTCGTGCGCGACCTCATGGACAGGCTGCATGCATGGCAACCCGCAGCCGTGCAATCTGCAGGAAACACGCGTCCCTCATGATCGGCTATCTTTGAAACCTGATCCTGAAGCGGACCATGCCCTCTACCTCCCGCCCTGCGCGCCGCGCTTTCCTTCCCGACCGGCAACGCCTGTTGCGCGCCTTCGCCGCAGCCTTGTTGCCGCTGGCCCTCGCGGCCTGCAACGGCGGCGGCGACGGCCATGACGACGAACCCGTCGCCGTCACGCCGCCTCCCGCCGGGGAAACGCCCCCGCCCGTTGAAACCCAGCCGCCGCGCAACACTGCCTATCTGCAGACCAAGCCGGGCGACGTCATCCAGGTCCGCATCGAGGAACTGCATCCCACCCAGGCCGCCATCGGCTACGACCAGATCTACTACAAGCTGGGCCGCTGGCAAGGCGACTTCGAGCGCCCGACCTGGACCGACAAGCCGGTGCAGCAGCTGGACTACCTCAACCGCACCGTCGGCAAGAAGTTCGACGACTACTGCGAAGACATGGGCGGCGCCGAGCGCGCGCAGGAATTCCAGACCATCGCCGAGGCGCGCGCCGCCCGCCTGGACCAGCCCGCCACCTACGCCTGCAAGAACGCCCCCGGCACCAATGCGGCCAACCTCAAGACCGTGGTGGTCGGCTGGGACGGCAATCTGTATCTGACCGACGGCCACCATACCTTCTCGTCGCTGCGCGAGATCGCCGATGGCGGACCCAAGCTGCCGGTCTGGGTCAAGGTGGACGCCAACTACAGCAGCCTGCCCAACGCGGCGGCATTCTGGCAGCGCATGGTGGACGAACGCCGCGCCTGGCTGCGCGACGGCCAGAACCAGCCCATCACGGTGGACCAGTTGCCGGCCCGCCTGGGATTGGCCAGCGCCCAGGAACCTGGCGGCATGCAGGAAGACCGCTACCGCTCGCTGGTGTACTTCACCCGCGACATCGCCTACAGCAACGGCAATCTGCCGGAATTCGCCGAGTTCCTGTGGGGCGACTGGCTGCGCCGCCAGGCTGCCGGCGGCCAGTTGCCCGGCCTGGACCAATACAAGATGATGGCGCCGGCCGCGCCCGCGCAGATCCTCGCCGCCAGCACGCTGGACAAGAGCCTGGCGCCCGCCGGCGCCAATGACAGCTACGCCGCGGCGGTGCGCGACGCCTCCCTGAAGATGGCCGCGCTAAAGGACGCCGACATCGTCTTCGACGACCGTGACGCCGCCGGCCTGGGACGCATCGTGCTGGCGCCCGACGCTGCCAGCGGTTCGCCCACCAAGAAGGCGCGCGACACCCTGGAAGAGCTGCCGCGCAACGATGCCAAGGCCGACGGCAGTCCGCGAGGCGCGGGCAAGCTGTGGTTCGCCGTGAACTACCGCAACTGCGGCAAGCCCGTGGCAGGCGCCTGCTGGGGCTGGTAGGCCGCGGCGCCTGCCCACCTGCGCTAAGCGTCGATCTGCATGGCGGGCCGGGCCTGGACCCGGTCCATCCATGCCTGTACATGCGGGTGCGAGGCCACCCTTGCGCCCAGATAGGCGCTATAGCCGACCACCGAACCCACCACCAGATCGGCCAGCGAGTAGGCCGCGCCCAACATCCAGGGCTGCCGCGACAGATGGCCGTCCAGCACGGCCAGCAATGCGTCCACGTCGTCCAGCACGCGCTCCGCCTCGGCGCCGCCTGGCGCGCCCTCGGCCTGCGTGGCGAGAAACAGGCGCATCACCGCCGCGCCGTAGCTGACGTAGGACCAGGCGCACCACGACATCGCCAGCAGGCGTTCCGGCGTGCCGGCGGCGGGCCACAGGCCGCGCTCCACGCCGTAGCGCTCTCCCAGCCATAGGTGTATCGCCAGGGCTTCGAACAGAGGAGCGCCGTCCACCGTCAGCGTGGGGACCTTGCCGTTGGGATTCAGCGCCAGGAATTCAGGGCGGCGCTGTTCCCTCGTCCTGATGTCCACCTTGACGCGCTCGTGCGGCACGGCCAGCTCGGCAAGCGCGGCGGCCACGGGGGTGGCGCTGGACATGGGGTGCCAATAGAAGACGATAGACATGGGTAGATCTCCAATTCAATCCAGGGATGAGCGTCGCGGCCCCTGCCGCTGACTACGGGAGCCACTGTAGAATCCATTGAGGACAAATTCCGCCCTCGATCCGCGTTACCGTGCCGCCATGCTTACCTCCAGCAACCGCCTCCTGCGCCTGCTGTCGCTGCTGCAGACCCGCCGCCATTGGGCCGGCGCCGAACTGGCGGCGACGCTCGCGATCCATCCCCGCACGCTGCGGCGCGACATCGACAAGCTGCGCGAACTGGGCTACCCCATCCATGCCAGCAGCGGCGTGGCTGGCGGCTACGCCTTTCGCGCGGGGCAAGCCCTGCCGCCCCTGCTGCTGGACGACGACGAAGCCCTGGCCGTGGCGCTCACCCTGCGCATCGCGGCCACCGGCACGGTGGGAGGCATAGAGGAAACCGCGCTGCGGGCGCTGGTGAAACTGGAACAGGCCATGCCCCAGCGCCTGCGGCGCCGAGTCGACGCCCTGCGCTCGGCGATCGTGCCTATACCGCGCGAAGGCGCCACGGTCGACGCCACCTTGCTGGCCACGCTGGCCGCCGCCTGCCGCGACCAACTGCGGGTCGGCTTCGATTACGCGGACAGCCAGGGCCGGGCCAGCACCCGGCTGGTCGAACCGCAAGGACTGGCCCACACCGGCTATCGCTGGTATTTGGTGGCCTGGGACCCGGCGCGCGACGACTGGCGCACCTTCCGCATCGACCGCATCGCGGGCGCGCCGCAAGTCGGCGCGCATTTCACGCCGCGGCCTCCGCCCGAAGGCGGCGACCTGCGCGCCTACGTTTCGCGTTCGGTGAACATGGCTCCGCACCCGGAACCGGCGCGCGTGATCCTGCACGCGCCGCGCAACGTCATGGCCGCGCGGATTCCGCCGGGCGCCGGCCAGATCGAGCCGCTGGACGAGACGCGCTGCCTGCTGCAATGCGCCGTGCCTTCCCTGGACGCGCTGGTGTACTGGCTGATGGCGCTGGATGTGGAGTTCGACGTGCTGGCGCCCGCGGCGCTGCGCGATCGCCTGCAACTAGCAGGCGAAAGGCTGGCGCGCAGCCTGGAAAAAATGACAGTTCCCAAAGCTGAGGGATAAGGGTCGGATTTGGCTGTTTTTCGGCCTATCCCATTCGGTGTATTTCGCGCGCGATTCGAGTATCTTGGCTGCTTTCCAAACATTTCCAAGAATCACGCCATGAGCCAAGTTCCCGACGCCGACGCCTTCCTGCAATTCCTGGTCAACCTGGTGAACAACGGCAGCCAGATCGAGAGCCTCGGCGTCACCCTGCAAATGGGCGGCATGCTGGTGTCGGGTTCCATCGTGTCCGGCGCGGCATACTTCGACAGCTTCGCCGCCAGCTTCACGGGGTCCCTGGACAAGGTGGACGACGCCACCCGCAAGGCCGTGCATGCCTCCCTGGCGGAACTGGGCGATGTCTTCCGCGTACCGCAACCGGCGGACCCGCTGCCGAACTACATCCATCTCGCCGACGCGCTCTTCTTCACCGCCGACGGCACCCCCATCGCCGGACAGCCCACGCTCTGGCGCGGCCGCACCAGCGCGGTCGACGGCTTCGTCCTGGGACGTCTGCAGGAAGAAGCGGCCCGCTGACGCCGCCTGTCGCCCTGTCCCGCATCTGCCCCGCCCTGGATCTCCGGCGCGGGGCGCACGGCTACGCAAAAACCACTACGCTATCGGTTCGCCTCCGACCTCAACCCTGAGTCCGACCGCCATATCCCAATTTGAAACAAGGGCTCGCTTGAAGGCACACCCCCGCATGGAAAGACTCCGTATCGTCCTGGTCGACGACCATCCCCTGGTCTTGATGGGAATGCGCGACCTGCTGGAAAAGGATCTCAATTTCGAGGTCACGGCCACCCTGCCCGGGCCGACCGCGCTGATCCAGCACCTGGAACGCGACGCGCCGCACGTAGTCATCACCGACTACTCCATGCCCGGCGACGACACCTATGGCGATGGCATCCGCCTGGTCAAGTACCTGACGCGGCATTATCCGCAGGTCCATATCGTGGTGCTGACCATGGTGTCGAACTCCATGATCATCTCGGCGCTCTACGACGCAGGCGTCGCTGCCGTGGTGCTCAAGCGCGACAACCTCAGCGAAATCATGACCGCGCTGGAAACGCTGCATGCCGGCCGCAAGTACTATCCACCCGGCTTCCAGCGCGACGGCGCGGCCGATGAGCGCAGCAAGTTCATCGGCGAACGCATCAATAGCCTGTCGCCCAAGGAATTCGAAGTGCTGCGCCACTTCATCCGCGGCGGATCCATGATGCAGGTGGCAGACGCCTTGAAGCGCAGCGTCAAGACGGTCAGCGGCCAGAAGATCTCGGCCATGCGCAAGCTCAACGTCCGCACCGACCAGGAATTGATCGCCTTCTGCGTGGAAAGCGAGATCTTCCAGTAGGCTGTCCGTTTTCCGGAAATTCAGGCAGGAATGCGCGGCATGACGCAAGCAGCAATCGAGACAGTGGCGGGCCAGGAAGTGGACCGCAAGATGATGCAGGCCTTGATCGAACGGGCCGCCGGCCGGCCGCTGGCGTTTCACGACTGCGACTTCCAGGACGCGGACTTCTCGCGCCTGGATTTGCGCGGCGCGCAACTGACGGCCTGCGCCATCGCTGGCGCCTCCTTTCAGGGCGCCACGCTGGCGGACACCGCCTGGCTACGCTGCCGCGGCGGCCAGGTCGATTTCGCCTCGTGCGATGCCAGCGATGCCGTCTTCGAAAACTGCGACCTCAACAATGCCAGCTGGCGCCGCGCCCGGCTGGCCGCCGCCCGTTTCCGGGGCTGCAAGCTCACCGGCAGCGACTTCGACGGCATCGCCTGCCTGGGCTGGTCGTTGCAGGAATGCCTGCTGGTCGGCGCACTGCTGCGCGGCGTGTCGTTTCGCAAGACCGACGTGCGGCAGCTGGACTTCTCCGATGCCGATCTGGCCGGCAGCGATTTCCGCGACACGGTATTCCATGGCGGCAGCCTGCGCAACGCCAACCTGAAGAACGTCCGCTTCGAGGGCGCCGACCTGCGCGAAGCCGACCTGGGCGGCCTGGACCTGAACTCGGCCGCGCGCCTGGCAGGCGCCACCATATCCAAGACTCAGGCTGCGGCCCTATTGGCCGAGCTGCGCATCAGCGTGATCTGAGGCGCGCCGGCCGCGGCGCACGAAGCGCTGCTCGACCACCACGCTGCCCCACTGCCTGCCTTCGGACTCCTCGGCCAGCGTAAAGCCCGCCGCCTCGTAAAGATGCCGCGCGGCATCCAGGCCCTTGAAGGTCCACAGGTAGGTCTCGTCGTAATGCGCGTCGACAAAGGCCATGGCGCGCTCCAGCAAAGCGCGGCCCACGCCCATGCCGCGCAGCGACTCGTCGACGATGAACCAGCGCAGGTGCGCCTCGCGGGCGGCGAGATCGCCGTCGATGACGATGGAGGCCAGTGTCCTGCCGTTGTCCGCGTACAGCCAGACGTTCTTGCCGGCGGCGGGCAGGCCTTCGGTGAATTCGGCCAGCTCGGTCGCCACCTTGCGTTCAAAGTACACGCCGAATCCCGAGGCCTGGGCGTAATAGCGCGCATGCAGGCTGGCCACGTCGCCGATGCAGCCGGGCAGGTAGCCGGCGTGGATCTGGTCTTCGATGACGCCGGCCACGGCGGCGGGCGCGGTGTTGGGGTTCTCGCGCGACAGCGCGTCGGCGTAAAGGGAGAGAAAGCGGATCAGCGACTGCTGGTCCTCGGGCGCCAGCTGCCGCAAGGCGCGCGAGACCTGGTCCGTGGCGAACTGGTCGATCTGCAAGCGCAGCCGGGTTCCGGCCTCGCTCAAGTACAGCCGCGACGAGCGTGCGTCTTCGCTGTCGGCCTCGCGCGTCAGCAGCCCGGCGGATTCCAGCTTGGCGACCTGCCGGCTGGTATTGGACTTGTCCAGCCTGAGGATGGCCGCCAGGTCGCGCGCCTGGATGCCCGGCTGCAGGCCGATCTCGATGATGGCGTGGACGGCGGATGGCGCCAGTTCGCTGCCCGCCAGCGAGCTGCGCATGAAACCCAGTTCACGCACCAGTTTGCGGGAGAACTCCCGCAGGTCGCGGATGGTCTGGTCGCGGGATTGGGTGGGGGTGTCGATCAGGTCCATGGCGCGCCCTTAAAGTTGCGATTCGCAACCAATATACTTGCGAAGCGCAACCAACTCAAGCTATTTCTCGCCCGTCCTGCCACGACCTACTTCGGCCGCGGGAAACCCGCGCGCGCCGCCTCGACCGCCTCACGACAGACGCAGCCGCTCATGTGGTCGTTGACCATGCCGACCGCCTGCATGAAGGCGTACATGGTCGTGGGCCCCACGAAGGTCCAGCCGCGCTTCTTCAGCTCGCGCGACAGGGCCGCCGACGCCGGCGAGGTCGGATTGCCTTTCCAGTAGTCCAGGTCCACGGTCGCGGGCCTATCCTGCGCCGGCGGCTCATGGCGCCAGAGCCAGGCCGACAGCGAACCCGTCTCGTCGGCCAGGGCGCGCGCGCGTTTGGCATTGTTGATGGCGGACAGGATCTTGCTGCGGTTGCGCACGATGCCCGCGTTGCCCATCAGGCGTTCGACATCGCGTTCCGTATAGCGCGCCACCCGTTCGACATCGAAGTCATCGAAAGCCTCGCGGAACGCCTCGCGCTTGCGCAGGATCGTGATCCAGGCCATGCCTGCCTGAAAGCCCTCCAGGCAGATCTTCTCGTACAGGCGGCGGTCGTCCGCCACCGGCCTGCCCCATTCGTGGTCGTGATAGTCCGGCATGGACGGCTGCCAGAAACAGCGCGCCACGCCCTGCTCGTCCGTGATCAGGCTGGGATTGCTCTCGCTCATGTCATTCGTCTCCATGCGGCGGCTTACTGCTTGCCCGGCACCGGGCAGCTCAGGTCGCCTTCCTCGCATTTCAGGTAGGCCCGCAATTCCTTGGTGCGCGCCTGCGTCAGCTTGTCCAGGCACAGGCTCAGCGTCATGGGATAGGCGCTGCCGCCGGAAGTGCTGCTGGAGGCAAAGGCGCATTCCGCGTCGCGGAAGAACAGCCAGGCCTTCTGGGCGGCATGCAGCTGGGTCGTCGCGTCCCGGTCGTTTTTCAGGCGCGCGGTCACTTCCTTGTAGGCCGCGTTCAAGTCGGCGTCGGACTTGCGGTACGCCTGGTCGGCGCACAGGCTCATGTCCGTCTGCGTGGCCGCGTTACCGCAATCCAGCGGCTGCGCCTGCGCGCTTGCGGCCAGCGCAAGCGCGGCAGCGGCGGTCATGGTGGCGATACGCATGGAATTCCTCCTGTGTGGCTGGTGAACCAGGAAAGTGTCGCATGGAACAATGGCCCCTCGCAGCGGCGGCCCCGCCGCCGGTGGCCTAAGATGGCGGCTATGAAGATCCAATTGCTCTCAGACCTGCACCTAGAAACCGACCCGGATTTCCTGGCCCGTCCCGCGCCCGGCGCCGATCTGCTGGTGCTGGCCGGAGACGTAGGCTCGTACCGCCGCGGCTCGCTCATGACCGGCGCCGACTTCGGCCTGGGCAGCTATGCGCCGAGCAAGGGCTGGCCCACGCCCGTGGTGTACGTGCCCGGCAACCATGAATACGACAACGTCGATTTCGACGAAACCCACGCCAGGCTGCGCGAGCTTTGCGGCGAACTCGGCATCCACTGGCTGGAGCGCGAGACGCTGGTCATCGATGGCGTGCGCTTTGTCGGCACCACGCTATGGACGGATTTCGACGCGCTGGCCGCCCCTGGCGACACCGTGGGCGTGGCCCTGAAAAAGCGCGAGAAGGCTTTCCGCGCGGCGGACTTCTACCTGGAAAAAGCCGAAATGCGCCGCAACGGCGCGCCCTTCATGGCCGAGCAGATGCGCGAACAGGGACTGCTCTGCCAACAGTGGCTGGACGCCGCCCTGCGCGTGCCCCACGACGGCCCGACCGTTGCCATCACCCACTTCGCGCCCACGCTGGCCAGCGCGGATCCGCGCTATGGCGTCACGCCCGGCACGGCCGGATTCTGCAATGCCCTGGACGCCCTGCTACCCCTGGCCGACGTCTGGATGCACGGCCATCTCCACTGTCCGCAGGACTATGTGAAGGATGGCTGCCGCATCGTGGCCAATCCGCTGGGCTACGCCAAGAAGGGCGAGCAGCAGGATTTTGCGCCGGACCGTTTGTGGGAAGTGACGGCGGCTGGGACTTGAGGCGCCATGCCGGGTATCTGGGAAAGTTGAAACAAGCCATCTTCGGATGGCTTGTTTCATTGCGCTGAGCCCGCCCCCTGTCGCACCTGCCCGGCGGATCACTGCTTCGACGCTTTCTCCAGCTGATCGCGCAGCCGTTCCTCCTGGGCGCGCAGCTCCGGCGTGAATTCCTCGCCGAAGTCGTCGGCCTCGTATAGCGGACGGATTTCGATGTCGGACGGACCCGGCATCGGATTGGGACAGCGCTTGACCCATTCGATCGCCTCCTGCAGCGAGGCGCACTCCCAGAGCCAGTAGCCGGCGATCAGTTCCTTGGTTTCCGCGAAGGGGCCGTCTATCACCTGCCGGCTGCTGCCCGAAAAATGCACCCGCGCCCCCTGTGAGCTTGGCTTCAGGCCGTCGCCCGCCAGCATCACCCCCGCCTTCACCAGTTCCTCGTTGAACCGTCCCATGTCGGCCAGCAACTGCTCGGTGGGCATCACCGCTGCTTCGCTATCGGCGGTGGCCCTGACTTGAACCATGAATCGCATCTCGGTCTCCTAGTGTGGATGGTGGAACTTGCATGCTCCATCGACACGACGAACCGCGCCAGGCGAAATCGACAACGGCCAGGAAAAAAAATGTATCCGTGCCGGATCGGCGCCCTCCAAGAAAAAACCCATGACGCCCCTGGAGACGTCATGGGTCCTCGTCGCCATCGCGGACAGAGCGATCAGCGCATCACGGCGCCGGATTCGGCTGGCGGGCGTGGATCTTGTCGATCGCTTCCAACACCTCGGCCGACAGGGTCACGTCCACGCTGTCGATGTTTTCCTTCAGTTGCTCGAGCGTGGTGGCGCCGATCAAGTTGCTGGTGACGAAGGGGCGCTGGTTCACCCAGGCCAGGGCCAGGTGCGTGGGCGAAATGCCGTGCGCACGCGCCAGTTCGACGTAGGCGCGGGCAGCGGCTTCGGCCTGCTCGTTGCTGTAACGGGTGAAGCGCGTGTAGAGCGTCAAGCGGGCGCCGGCCGGGCGCGCGCCATCCAGATACTTGCCGCAAAGCACGCCCATCGCCAGCGGCGAATAGGCCAGCAGGCCCACGCCTTCGTGGTGCGAGTACTCCGACAAGCCGATCTCGTAGACGCGGTTCAGCAGGCTGTACGCGTTCTGGATGGTCGCGATGCGCGGCAAGCCCTGGTTCTCGGCATGACGCAGGAACTGGCCGACACCCCAGGGCGTTTCATTGGACACGCCGATATGGCGCACCTTGCCGGCGCGCACGAAGTCCTGCAATACCTCCAGAGTTTCCCCGATCGGCACGGTGTACTCGTCCTGAACCCAGGGATAGGACAGCTTGCCGAAGGTGGCCGTTGTGCGGTCGGGCCAGTGCAGCTGATACAAGTCCAGGTAGTCCGTCTGCAAACGCTTCAGGCTGGCGTCCAGGGCCTCGGTCAGGTTCTTGCGGTCCAGGTGGGTCTTGCCATCGCGGATGTGGCCGGGGCGCTTGGCGTCGCGCACGGGGCCCGCCACCTTGCTGGCCAGCACGATGTCCTGGCGGCGCTTGCTGCGCGCCAGCCAGGTGCCGATATAGGTCTCGGTCAGACCCTGGGTTTCAGGCTTGGGCGGCACCGGATACATCTCGGCGACGTCAACCAGATTGATGCCACGCTCCAGGGCGTAGTCCAGCTGCTGGTGCGCCTCGGCTTCGGTATTCTGCTCGCCCCAGGTCATGGTGCCCAATCCGATCAGGCTGACATCCAGGTCGGTACGGCCGAGTTTGCGGTATTTCAATTTCTGCTCCGTGCGGTGTCGCTTACAAGGGAAGCGACACCTTACTCCAAGACGCATTTCAAAAACCTGAGGCCCGGCTGCGGGTTTTTCGCCCCTTGCCCACCGCGCCGCACTCGGCATACGCTCTATCCCCAAATAACCACCGGAAATCAATGTGCTGCGCGAAATTGATGAAACCTATGTGTTTTTCATCTGCGTCATCGTTTGCCTGGCCATCATCGAACTGGGCTTCCGCTTGGGACGCAAGCATCGCCGCGCTTCCGACGACGCCGCCAAGACCCACATCGGCGCGCTCCAGACCGCCTTGCTGGGCCTGCTGGCGCTGCTGCTGGGCTTTACCTTCGCCATGTCGGTGACGCGTTTCGAGACCCGCAAGAACCTGGTGCTGGAAGAAGCCAACGCCATCGGCAATGCCTACTGGCGCTCGCAGCTGCTGCCTCCCGCGGCCCGCGATCCCATCGCCAAGCTGTTGCTCGAATACACCACGACGGCGCTGGAGTTCAGCGACGCCGACAACGACAAGGAGCGCCTGGCGGCGGCCAGCGCGACCTCGCGGCGCATCGAACGCCAGATCCGCAGCACCGCCGCAAGCGTCCTGGAAAATCCGCCCTCGATTTCCACGGTCATGTTCATCCAGGCCATCAACGAGATGGCCCAGGTCAACGAGAAACGCCGCGTCGCATTGGAAAACCACGTTCCCGAGCCCGTCTTCTATCTGCTCTTCATCGTCACCGGCGGCGCCATGGGGTTCATCGCCTATGGCACCGGGCTGCACAAGCGCAGGCGGCTGATCTCGACCGGCCTGTTCGCCATGCTGATATCCCTGGTGCTGACCTTCATTCTGGACATCGACCAGCCCGCCAGCGGCGTCATCATGGTCAGCCAGGAAAGCATGGTGCGGATGAAGGCGACGCTGGAGCAGGAGCGCTAGGCGCGCGGCGCCTGCGCCCCCGGTCCCGGCACGCGTCAGTACTGGTAGCGCATCGTCAGCATGGCGCTGCGTCCCGCCCCCCATGCGCCCTGGCTGTAGAACCCGATCTGGCTGTAGTACTTGCGGTCGAACAGGTTGTTCACGTTGAGCTGGGCGCTCAGGTTGCGATTGAAGCGGTAGCGGGCCATCAGGTTGGTGATCGCATAGCTGCCCTGGCCCACACGCTCTTCGCCGTTGGGACCGCTGGCCATGGTGTACACATGGCTTTGCCAGTTGACGCCGCCGCCCACCGTCAGCCGGTTCCAGTCGCCAGGCAGCGTATAGGTCGTGAACACGCGCACCAGGCTGCGCGGCTGGTCGGTCTGTATGGCATTGCCGTCGCCGTCGCGCGCGGTCCAGTGCGACCAGCCCGCGGCAAGGTTCCATCCCGGCATCACTTCACCCGAAACCTCCAGGTCAAAACCGCGGCTGCGCGTGCCCTGCGCAGCGGTGTAGGCTTGGTTGATGGTGCCAGGCACCATGTAGCCCGGATCGACCTGGGCCACATTGTCCTGCTCGATCTGGAACACCGCGGCGCTGGCGTTCAGCTTGCCCTCCAGGAACTCGCCCTTGATGCCTGCTTCGTAAGACTTGCCCTCGAGCGGATCGAGCCAGTTGCCGCTGCGGTCCTGATAGCTCTGCGGATTGAAGATGCCGGTGTAGCTGACGTAGGCCGTGTAGGTCTCGTTGATGTCGTAGAGCAGCCCGGCATAGGGCGTGAATTCGTTCTTCTTGAAAGACTGGCGGCTACCGCCGCCAAAGCCGACCGAATCCGTCTCCCAGGTGCTGTAGCGCCCGCCCACGATGAGCTTGAGCGGATCGGCAAGGTTGAAGCGCAAGGCGCCATACCAGCCCGTTTGCTTGGTGGTGTAGCGGTTGGCGGTGACCGAATCGCTGTTCCACTCCGGTTCCGGATACGAGCCATCCCAGTCGAGGAAATTGCCCACGGCCGCGCTCGACACGGGCGAGCGGTAGTCGAAATCGCCGTGCTGGCGGTTGACACTGGCGCCCACCACGGCTTCGTGGCGGCGGCCGAACAGCGTGAACGGACCGGAAGCCTTGAGGTCGAGACTGTTCTGCTTGCGATCTCCCAGGTACCAGCCCGGTGACGCGTTCACGCCCAGGCCGGTGTCGCGGTCGGGCCAGCCGTAGAGGTAGAGGAGCTTGGCGTCCATCTCGTTCTTGGAGTGCGATCCCACTGCGTTGACGGTCCAGCCGTTGTCGAAGCGGTGCTCCAGGCTGGCGAATGCGCCCTGGGTGGTGCTGCCCCACGAACTCCAGTCCGCGCCGGTGTTCAGCGAGCGGCTCCAGTCCGTCCTGCCGCCGTCGGCATACCAGAGCGGGAAGCCGCCCCAGCTACTGCGCTTCGGATCGTTGTCCTGGTAGTTGTAGCCCACGCTCAACGTCGTGCGGGAAGTGATGTCGGCATCCACCACGCCATAGAAGACCTTCTTGCGGTTCTGATAGCCATCCAGGTACGAATGGTTGTCCTGATACGCCGAGACGATGCGCCCGCGCACGCTGCCAGTGGAGTTGAGCGGCGTGGACAGGTCCACCGTGCCGCGGTAAGTGTCCCAGTTTCCGGCGCTGACGCTCATGTCGGCCTTGAACTCGCGGCTGGTGGCGTGCTTGCGCACCAGGTTGATGGACGCGGATGGATTGCCCGCGCCAGTCAGCAGGCCGGTGGCGCCGCGCACCACTTCAACTCGGTCGTAGATGATCGGGTCGAGCGCGGACTCCCCCGCGGCATAGCCGGTGTCGAAGCTCGTGGGGATGCCGTCGTACATGTAGTTGCTGACGCTGAACCCGCGCGAATTGAACGAATAGCGTTCGCTATCGAAGTTCTGCACCGAAATGCCCGGCGTGCTGGCCATCACATCGACCAGCGACAACATGTTCTCGTCGTCCATGCGCTGGCGCGTGACCACCGTGACCGACTGCGGCGTTTCGCGCAAGGTCAGCGACAACCCTGTGCTGGCGGCGGTGGCTCGCGGCGTATACGAGCCGGTGCCCTCGGTGGTCGTGCTGTCGGTGTTGCCGATGACCTGCACCGACGGCAAGGTGGCCACGCCTTCCTCCTGCGCGGCGGCCGCGCCGCAGGCCAACGCCATCAGTACCAGGCATGGCGTGCGCCGCAGGACGAAGCGCGGACGGACGGAACGAATGCGGCCGGCGGGCCCGGGGTGTTGCATATTGGCTTCCTTTCCCAAGTTGAAACTTCAAATCGGAAGGAAGTGTAATGCAAACAATTCTCAGGCGCGTTATTGAATAATCAGATACCATCAGGTGCACATGCTCGTTTTTTTTGGGGACGGTATCCGTTTGCAGGCGGACTGCCCGGCCCGCCGGATGAGCTGCCGAATGGCGCGGCCAAGGCCGCGCGTCGCTATGCCTCAGCCGATCTTGCCGCCGAGGCGAGCGC